>NZ_JBHSNG010000016.1:0-94372 GCF_042657005.1 Rhodanobacter terrae | reverse complement strand
ATGTCCAGAAGGCGCGCAGGCTGCGCCGCGCAGCTTGGCAAGACGGCCAGTCTTCCCTGCGCCGCGCAACACACCCTGCGCGCCTTCTGGACATCATGCCGCCTACGTAGAATTGATCAGAGCATCCTTAACGCCAGTCGGCGTCGCGCGCCGCGCGCTCGTGCCGGGCATCGAAGGCCTCGCCGCGGATGCGCGCGTCGACCGCTGTCTGGACGGCGGGGGGCATGCCGCTGGCGGCCTGCCGCAGTTCGCCGTCTTCAGGTTGTTTGGCCGCCGTGAGTACGGACAGCCGCCAGCCCTCATCGTCATGGCAAGCCAGGCCGGCCATCGTAGGCTTGGCGCGTTCGATGAAGGTGCGGCAGATGTGTCCATCGGTACTGCGGAAACTCAGGCCGATGCTGACCGCGGCGCGCGGATCGGGCTCGCTCGCCAGCGCCCGGTCAAGCGCGTCGGACAAGGGAGCCGTGGCGTATTGCCGGTCGTCGTGCAGCAGTGTTCCGCCAGCATGCCACCACAGCGTTACGGCCAGCACCGCGACCGACGCGGTCGCTGCCGCGACCGGCTTCCACCAGCGGCGGGACGCGCTGCGCCGGCCTGTGCCGAATCCCCGCCGGCCCGCGGACCGGGCCGGCGGTGTTGCCAGCCTCGACGCTTGCGCAGGTGCCGGCCGCAACTGTGCCGACAGGCGTGCCGGCACCGCCTCGTCGAGCACCGGGTCGAACGCTGCCTTCAGCTGCGCGCGCAGGGCGCGCGCCTGCTGCACGCGGCGGCGAAGCAGATCGTCGTGCACCAGCGCGGCGTCGATTTGCGCGGCTTTTGTCGCGTCCAGCTCGCCGTCCACGTAAGCCTGCAATGTGTCGTCGTCGATCGGGTTCATGTATCGTTTCCAAGATAAGACTGCAAAGTGGAGCGGGCGCGCGCCAGGCGGCTGGTGACGGTTCCCACGGGTACTTGCAACAGCTCGGCGGCCTCGCCGTACGACAAACCCTCGACCAGCACCAGGGCCACTACTTCACGATGATCTGGCGGCAGGGAAGCCAGTGCTGCGGCCAGCTCCAGCTTCCGTGCGGGTCCACTGTTTCCGTCGACAGCCATGACGCCGGCCTCCTCGCCCGCGAACAGGCGTTGCGATCTTCCGCGGGCGCGCAGCTCGTCCCGCCAGGCGTTGCGCGCGATCGCGAACACCCACTTGTCCAGCGCCGCATCCGGTCGCCATTGCGCCGCCCGGGTCATGGCCCGTTCCAGCACGATCTGCACCAGGTCGTCGGCATCGTCGACCTGTCCCGTCAACGCCCTCGCAAGGCGGCGCAGACGCGGCAGCAGCGGGATCAATCCTTCGCGCACGACCAGACTCGGATCCACGTATCGCCTTTCCATTACGTTTGAAGGGCACGATTCCTTCCCTCGCGAGCAACAGCGCGGTTCGGGAGCATAAAGTGAGCCAATGCTAGCATTCTGACCTTCGACTACCGACCGGTCCCACGATGCCGATGCAGCGCCCGATTTCCGTGCTGATTCCCTTGCTGTCCATCGCGCTGGCCATGGGCGGCACGGCGCCTGCGCGGGCGCAGCTGCGCGGTCCGCCGCGGGGTTTGCCCGAGGTGCACGTTCCCCGCGGAGGCATGCCCACCATGCCCCACGTGCCCGTTACGCTTCCTGCCGCGGCGGCCCAGCACGTCGACGATCTGGTGCACCAGACGCCGGCCGTCACGCGACAGTCGCAGATCGGTATCCTGCTGCGCGAGGAACCCAGGCGGGTGACGGTGGATCCTCACGGCGAGCCGGTGCTGCGTGGTGAATTCCTCGCGCTGGGTCTTGCGGGCGGGCAACTTCGTGCAGTGCAGGCACAGGGATTCACCGCAGACAGTCAGGTGTCGGCGGACGCGACGCTGGGGCTGGACATGGTGGTCCTGCACGACACGCGTGGACGCAGCGAGATCGAAGCACTGCAGGCGCTGCAGCGGGCGGCGCCGAAAGTCACCTTCGCCTACCAGCATCTCTATCTGTCCGCGGGCGGCGGCGATCTCCGCCAGGGCAGCGCGTCGGCGACCGGGCCGTCCGCCGCCGCGCCGCGCCGCGTCGGACTGATCGACGGCGGCGTTGACCTGGCCGATCCGGCACTGGCACGCGCACGCATCGAGCAACATGGCTGCGGGACGACCACCGTGTCGAGGCATGGCACCGCGGTGGCCGCGCGCCTCGTCGATGGCGATCCCGACACGCTTTACGCAGCGGACCTGTGGTGCGCCGGCCAAGTCGGCGGCGCCACTTCGAGCCTGGTGAACGCGCTCGCGTGGATGGCGCGCGAACGTGTGCCGGTGATCAACATCAGCCTGGTCGGCCCGGACAATCCGGTGCTCGCACGCGCGGTGCGGGCAATGATCGCGCGTGGCCACGTGCTGGTCAGCGCGGTTGGCAACGACGGCCCTGCGGCGCCGCCCTTGTTCCCGGCGGCCTACTCCGGCGTGATCGGCGTCAGCGGGGTCGATGAGCACGATCGCGTGCTGCCTGAGTCCGGCAGCGGCGACCAGGTGGCCTTCTGCGCATCCGGCGTGGTCGGACGCGGCCGCGACGCGCTGCGCGGTACGTCGTTCGCGGCGCCGATCGTGGCGCGAAGGGCCGCCCAGTTGCTTGATGCGCCGCGTCAGGGCGCGGCTGCGCAGATCGTGCAGCGTCTGGCCGCCGTGGCCCGCGACCTCGGGCCTCCAGGCCGCGATACGCGCTACGGCTACGGCCTGCTTTCTCCCTGAACACATTCCGAACGCGATTCGACTACAGGGAAGGATCCCGGGGTTCCGGGCGTAATGGACCTGGCAAGCCGCGGATCCACCGCGGGCATAAGGCTTCCGCATGCGAAACACCACTTTCGACATGACCTTGATCGCAGGAGTCTTTGCCTTGGCGATGACCGTGATGTGCCCTTCTCAGTAATTCGCCTTTGTGGCATCCCATAGGAGAGAGCAATGAAAATCCGACACCTCACACTCACGCTCGTTTGCGCCGCCGTGTTGGCCGGATTGGCCGCTGCGCCGGCCATGGCGCAGAGCACGACGACGTCCGGCACAAGCACCACATCGACCAACCCCAACCAGGAATCGACCCGGCTGAGCACGGAGTTCACCAGCTTCGCCGATTCGGACGCGAACTCGCAGGCGCTGGTCACCGGGTTGCGCAACGGCACCGCGATCACGTTGACCGATACCACGGCCGGCACCACCACCGGCACGACGACCACCACGACGACGTTCACGCCGGCCACCGGCAAGCTGGGCTACGGCAATGTGAAGATCGCGCTGTCGCTGGCCGAGGCCAGTCTGACCCAGGCCGGCATCACCGACCCGACCGCGGCCGAACTCGAGGCCGCGCTCAACGGCGGTACGCTGGTGCTGGCCGACGGCACCAGCGTCGACCTCAAGGGCGTGCTGGCCTTGCGCGCCGCCGGCGAAGGCTGGGGCCAGATCGCCAACAGCATGGGCTTCAAGCTGGGCGACGTGATGCGTTCGCCGAAAGCTGCCGGCAGCGTTTCCGCCAGCGCGCATGCGCATGCAAACGTGTCGGTCGACAAGGTCGTGTTTGGCCGAAGCCACATGACCGATCATCCGAGCGCGACCGACCACCCGGGCAAGCCCGATTTCGTGGGCAAGCCGGACTTTGCGGGCAAGCCCACGCTGCCCACGCTGCCGGATCGTCCGCAGCTCCCGGATCACCCCAGCCGCGTCGGCCGCCCGGGCGGCTGAGTCCGAGAGTCGTAGTTCATGCAGGCCCGGTGTGACGCTGGGCCTGCTGCCATTTCATCATCTGCAAGGAAACCCTTACATGCGTAACCCACAACACTGGATGATCGTCGGCGGCCTGCTGCTGATCGGTGCACCGGCGGCCCGTGCCGCCACCACGCCCGGCAGCGACCAGTTCAGCCTGTCCGCCGGTGCCGATTACAGCAGCGGCAAGTACGGCACCGACACCACCACCGACATCTGGTCGGTGCCGGTGACCGCGGCGTACCAGAGCGATCGCTGGACGTTCAAGCTCACCGTGCCATACATCAATGTCAGCGGTCCGGGCAACGTGATCCCGGGCGTGGGCAAGGTGAAGAACAACAATCCGTTGTGCCGCGGCGTGGGCCGTGCGGTCGGCGGCGCGATCCATGCCTGCGGCGGTTCGTCCACCGGCGGCACGGCGTCGACGACGACCAGCGGTTCGGCCTCGGGCCTGGGCGACATCACGGCGTCGGCCGGCTACGAGCTGTTCGGCAGTGCCGACCGCACGTTCGGGCTGGATCTCACCGGCAAGGTGAAGTTCGGCACCGCCGACGAGAACAAGGGTCTGGGTACCGGCAAGAACGACTACGGTCTGTCGCTGGATAGCTACAAGGTGAGCGGCGCGTGGACGGCGTTCGGCGGCGTGGGCTGGATGAAGTACGGCAGCTCGCAATACATCCAGCTGAAGAACGGCTTCAATGCGAACATCGGTGCCGACTACAAGCTGAGCACCAGCGACAGCATCGGTGCGTACTACTACTACCGCGAGCGGATCGCCGCCGGCGGCGCCCCTCAGAGCGAGCTCACCGGTTACTGGAACCACAAGCTCAGCGACAGCCTGCGCGTGCAGGCCTACGCGCTGGGCGGCTTCGCTAACGGCAGCCCGGACTACGGCGCGGGGGCGTCGCTGAAGTACAGCTTCTGACGGTATCCGTCGGGATCTCGGCCGGGCACCGGTACAAGAGCCCCTGATCTCCGATCAGGGGCTCTTGTGTCAATCTGGAAATCGACGGACACACGGAACGGCCGGACAGATAAGCACCGGTTTTTCACGCGCCGCACCGGCTGAACGGCGCGATCAGAACGTATATCGCAGCGTCAGCATCGCCGACCAGCGCGACACCACGCGGCTGGGGTCGTAGAAACCGCCGTCGTAGACCTGCAGTTGCTGCGGCTGATAGTTCCCGTTCTTGTCGGTAGGCAGCGAGTAGACGTACTGGCCCTGCGCATTCACGCCCGCGTAGCTGGCCAGCGTGCGCGTGGGGTAGATGCCGGTGTTGCTCGACTTGCCCCAGTCCTTGTTCATCAGGTTGAGGAAGTTGTACACGTCCAGCCGCAACTCGCCCTTGTTGCCCTTGAAAATGCCGGGCAGCTCCTGCGAGAAACTCATGTCCAGCGTGTTGACCCAGCCGGTGCGGTCGCCGTTGCGGCTGGCGATCTGTCCGCGGTGGTCGCGCAGGTAGGAATCGCTGGCCAGGAAGTTCTGGAACTGCTGGATCACCTGCGCACTGGTGCCAGCGGCATACGCCACCTTCGGATCGTTTGCCGACGGAATGTAGGCGGGGTCCCAGCCGGCGACGCTGTCGCCGTTGGCATCGTTGGCGAACACCCAGGTGTAGGGGTTGCCGGTGCGCCCGTTGTAGAACATCGACACCTGGCTGCGGTAGTCGCCGAAGAAATTGTGCTGCCAGGTCAGCGCGGCCTTGAAGCTCTTGGCGATGCTGTAGTTCGAGGTCGCCGCGACGTCGGCGTTCGGATTCAGCCGCGCCACGCGCTGGTAGCCGTTGTAGGCGATGGTGTCGGTGCCCGGATCGACGTCGGTGGCGTGGTTGAAGGTCAGGCTGACGTTGCCCGAAAGGCTGTCCGAGAACGGCTTGCGCAGCGCCAGCGTGAAGCTGTCCGACTTGCCCTTGTGGGTGTTGGTGAGCAGGGTCGACGCTGTGCTGAACGCACGGTTCTGGTTGGCCAGCGCATCGGCCGACTTGGGGGCTTCACCCGGCGTCTTCCAGAACTGCAGGCGGCCGTCGGGCAGCGTGCCGGTCGGCGCGCCGAAGTTGATCGCCTGGTACAGAATGCCGTCGCGTACCTTGATGTGCTCGTACTCGGCCGAAGCGATCAGACCCCACCACGGCAGTTCGCGGTCCAGCGCCAGGCTGGCCTTCCACACGGTGGGCAGGCGGAAATTCTTGGCGATGGTGTCGATCGAGCCGGCGCCGCCGCCCGCGGGGATGTTCTGGTTCAAAGGGTCCGGACTGAACGGGGCGCTGGCCGGATTGAACGAGGTGTACGAGGTCAGCGTGACGCCGTTGTTCTGGAACGGGTTGGTCATCCACACCGTCGGCGGCGAGGTCTGGAACAAGCCGACACCGCCGCGCAGCTGGGTCTTGTAGCTGCTGTCGAACAGATAGTTGAACGACAGCCGCGGTTCGACCACGCGGTTGCTCGAGCCCACCGTGTAGTTGTTGGGATAGCCGAACGCCTGCGCGAAGCGCGCGTTGTACACCGGCTGGGCACTGGAATGCGGAATGTCCACGCGCACGCCGTACTGCACCGACAGCTTGTCGTCGACCTGCCAGGTGTCCTGCAGAAACGGGCTGTACTGGCTGTAGGTCCACTTGCCGGCGATATCGGCGAGCGTGTAGCCCGGCGCGGGGTGATACAGCACGTACTTGTTGTAGTTGCCGGCCAGGAAGTTGCTGATGCCCCAGAAATTGTACTGGCCGAATTCGGTCTGGCCGAACAGGTTGTCGATCTTGTTGCGCTGGTAGTCGATGCCGCCCTTGATCGCGTGGTCGCCGAGGATATACGTGCCGGCGAGGAAGAAACTGAGCTTCTGGGTATCGATGTGGTTGTAGTGGCGGAACTGTTCCTCGCCGAGATTGATCGACGGCCCCTTGCCGTCCGCCGAAAGGTTCACGTTGACGGCCGGCTGTCGCCACGGCGCAGCGGTGTCCTGCACGTACTTCTGGAAGCCGATCTTGGCTTCGGTGGAGAAGCTGTCGGTCCAGTCGTCGAATACGTGGGCCACGTAGTTGTTGGTGGTGATCGTCTTGGTATAGGTGTAGCTGGTCAGGCCCACGCTGTTCGGGCTGTTGCCGCCCACCGCGGGCAGCAGCTCCTTGGTGTTCTGGTAGGTGAAGCTGGCGCGATGGTCGTTGCTGATGTTCCAGTCGATCTTGCCGAGGTAGCGCTTGTCGTCGTAGGTCAACCCGGTCGGGCCGCCGAAGTTGCCTGGGGTGAGGCCGAGCTGCTTGGCCGCTGCGATCACTTTCTGCAGGTCGCCCGGCGACACCTTGTTGCTGGTCGAGGGCCCCTGGCCCAGCGAATAATCCAGGCCGTTGGCCGAATCGGCGCCGATGCCGGTGGTTTTCTCGTGTTCGGCGGAGACGAAGAAGAACAGCTTGTCCTTGACGATCGGGCCGCCGACGTTGAAGCCGCCGGTCCAGTCCTTGCCATAGCCGTGGTAGGTGTAGCCGTGGTCGCTGCTGGGCAGCCAGCCGGCATCGCCGACCAGCTTGCGGGCATTGCGATACGCGTAGTACACCGAGCCGTGGTACTGGTTGGTGCCCGACTTGGTGACCGCGTTGATGTCGGCGCCGACGGTGTCGGAAATGACGTCGAAGTTGGCGGTGGAGATGTTGTACTCGGCGATCGTCTCCGGCGAAATGGGCGCCTTCTGGTACGGCAGGCCATTGGCGTTGAGGCCGAACGGATCGCCCTGGGTCACGCCGTCGACGCTGATGTTGTTGTAGCGGTTGTTCATGCCGTTGGCGGAGATCGCGCCCACGCCCTGGTCGAGCACGGTAATGCGCGGATCCAGCCGCGCCACATCGTCGATCGAGCGGTTGCCCTGCGGCGTGGCCTGCAGCTGCCGCTGCGAGATGTTGGTCGACAGCCCCTTGTTGTCCGAGGAGAACGTCTGCGCCAGCGAGGAGGCGCTCACGGTGACGCCGGCCAGTTCCTTCGCGTTCTGCACGCTGGTGCCCATGCTCAGGTTGATCGAGGAAGGCTGACCCAGCTGCAGGTAGACATTGCCTTGCTCGACGGGCGCCATGCCGGGCTTGCTGGCGCTGATGTCGAACGGACCGCCGACGCGCAGACCTAGCGCCGCATAACGACCGTCGGCATCGGTGGTCACCGCCTTGGTCGTGCCGGAAGGCTCATGCAGGATGGTCACCGTGGCACCGGCGACCGGCTGGCCCTCGGCGTCCAGCACGCGGCCGTTGACGCCCGAGGTGGTGACGTTCTGCGCGGCGAGAGGTGCCATGGCGAGCAGTGCGGCGATGGCGATCGGCAGTGCCCGTATGCGGATTGAATGTGTCATCGAGGGTCCTTTTGATGTGGTGACGGAACGGCAATGCCTCCTCGCACGAGAAACCCCGCCGGCGTCTTGTCCCCTTGGCCGGATCGTGGATGCATTCCCGCTGGCAATCGACGGACAACAGCGGCGAAACAGCCGGGATCGTCCGAGCCAGCCGAGATTCTAGACCGGTTTTTATGACAACCGAATGGCCCCCGGCCGCGGTGGCATGATAGGTCGGAATAGGCGCCGCGTTCCGTGAGCCAGCACGCTTGCCGGCGACGTCAAACTCAGAACGCCATGTCGAACGCCACCTCGCCCTGCACGCCGACCTGATATGCCGAGACGCGGCGCTCGAAGAAGTTGGCGACCTCCTGCACGTCCTGCAGGTCCATGAAGTCGAACGGATTCCTCGCGCCGTATTTCTTCGGCATGTCGAGCTGGGCCAGGCGCTGATCGGCGCAGTATTCGAGGTACTGGCGCATGTCCTTCACCGACATGCCGACCACGCCGCCGGCCAGTACATCCTCGGCGAATTGCGTTTCACAGGCGATCGCGTCTTCCATCATTTTCCCGACCTGCGCGCGCATGGCGTCGTCGAATAGATCCGGCTCCTGTTCGCGCACGGTGCGCACCACCTCGAAGGCGAAGGCCATGTGCCCGCTCTCGTCGCGGAACACCCAGTTGGTGCCGGCCGCGAGGCCGTGCAGCAGGCCTCGTGAGCGCAGGTAGTAGACATAGGCGAACGCGGCGTAGAAGAACAGCCCTTCGATGCAGGCGGCGAAACAGATCAGGTTGAGCAGGAACTGGCGGCGATGCTCGCGCGTTTCCAGTCGGCGAAGGCCCTGGATCGAATCGATCCACTTGAAGCAGAACGCACCCTTCTGCCGGATCGACGGAATCGTCTCGATCGCCGCGAACGCGCCGTTGCGCTCGGCCGGATCGGGAATGTAGGTGTCGAGCAAGGTGAGGTAGAACTGCACGTGCAGCGCTTCCTCGTACAACTGGCGCGACAGGTACATGCGTGCTTCCGGCGCATTGATGTGCTGGTACAGGTTCAACACCAGGTTGTTCGACACGATGGTGTCGCCGGTGGCGAAGAACGCGACCAGCCGCTGGATCAGATGGCGATCGGCCGCGGACATCTTCGCGTCGAGGTCGCGCGTGTCCATCGAGAAATCGACTTCCTCGACGGTCCAGGTGTTCTTGATCGCGTTGCGGTACATCTCGTAGAAGCCGGGGTAGCGCATCGGTCGGAGCGTGAGCTCGAAACCTGGATCGAGGATGTGGGCGTTGCGAGTGGGTTGGGCGGACATAGTGGTTCCTTGCATGGTTTCGCAGCCGATGCGGCGCGAATGGTTTTTGCCGTCATCCCAGCTTGACCAGCTCCGCTGTTGAGAAGCGCCTCGCTGGGATGACGAGCATGGCCCTACTGGCAAGCCTCGCAATACTCGGGATTCTCCAGTGAACAGAACACCGCGGCATTGGCTTGCGCCTGATCCACCAGGAGTACGGTCCTGTCCGCCGACACCGTGGTCTTGGCGATCTTCGTCGCCGGTCTCGAGCGCAAGTAGTACGTGGTCTTGATGCCGGCCTTCCACGCGTACATGTACATCGAGCTGAGCTGGCCGATGTTCGGGTTTTCCATGAACAGATTCAGCGACTGGCTCTGGTCGATGTAGGCACCGCGTGCGGCGGCCAGTTCGATCAGCGCTTTCTGCGGCAGCTCCCACACCGTGCGGTAGATCGCGCGCAGCCGTTCCGGAACGGCGAGGATGCCCTGGATCGAGCCCTCGGCCAGCTTGATCGCATCGCGGATTTCCTGCGTCCACAGTCCCAGCGTTTTCAGTTCGTCGGCGAGGTAGCGGTTCACCTGCAGGAAGTCGCCGGACAGCGTCTCGCGCTTGAACAGGTTGCTGACTTGCGGTTCGATGCATTCGTAGCAGCCGGCGATCGAGGCGATCGTGGCGGTCGGTGCGATCGCGATCAGCAGCGAGTTGCGCAGGCCGTGCTGCTTGATCCGTTCGCGCAAGGCATTCCAGCGTGCAATGTCGTGCGGGGCGGCGTTCGACCAGTAGTCGAACTGCAGCTCGCCGTTCGCCGCGCGGCTTTCCGCGAAGCCGGGGTGCGCGCCTTCGACCTCGGCCAGCTCGGTCGACATCGACAAGGCATGGAAATAGATCTCCTCGGCGATGCGGGTGGACAACGCCAGTGCTTCGGTCGAATCGAACGGCAGGCGCAGTTTGAAGAACACGTCCTGCAAACCCATCACGCCCAGGCCGACCGGGCGCCACTTCAGGTTCGCGGTGCGTGCGGTGTCGATCGGATAGAAATTCAGATCGACCACCCGGTTGAGCTGGCGCACCGCGGTACGCACGGTCGAGGCGAGCTGCTCGAAATCGAATGCGTGGCTTCCATCGGCGGCGCCGATCACGTGCCGTGCCAGGTTCACCGAGCCGAGGTTGCACACGGCCGTCTCGCTGGCCGAGCTCACTTCGAGGATCTCGGTGCACAGGTTGGACAGGTGGATCACATTGTCGGCATGGGCGGTCTGGTTGCTGGTGGCGTTGCAGCGATCCTTGAACGTCATCCAGCCGTTGCCGGTCTGCGCCAGCGTGCGCATCATGCGGGCGTAGAGTTCGCGCGCCTTCACCGTCTTCACGGCCAGGCCGTCGGCCTCCACCTCGCGGTACAAACGGTCAAATGTGTCACCCCAGCTGTCGACCAGCTGCGGCATCACCTTCGGGTCGAACAGCGACCAGTCGCCATCGCTCTCGACCCGGCGCATGAACTCGTCGGGGATCCAGTTCGCGATGTTGAGGTTGTGCGCGCGGCGCGCGTCGTCGCCGGTGTTGTCGCGCAGCTCGAGAAAATCCTCGATGTCGGCATGCCACGACTCCAGGTACACGCAGGCCGCGCCCTTGCGCTTGCCGCCCTGGTTCACCGCGGCCACCGACGCATCCAGCGTCTTCAGCCACGGCAGCAGGCCGTTCGAGTGTCCGTTGGTACCCTTGATCAGCGAGCCGCGCGAACGCACGCGCGAGTAAGCCAGGCCGATGCCGCCGGCAAACTTGCTGAGCTTGGCGACGTCGGCGTACTTGTCGTAGATCGACTCCAGCGAATCCACCGGCGAATCGAGCAGATAGCACGAACTGAGCTGCTCGTGGAGGGTGCCGGCGTTGAACAGCGTGGGCGAGCTGGCGATGTATTCCAGCGACGACAGCAGCCGATAGAGTTCAAGTGTTTCGCCGATCTCGTTGCCGCCGAGTGCGCAGGCGATGCGCATGAAAAAATGCTGCGGCGTCTCGATCACGAAACGCTGCTGCGGATGGCGCAGCAGGTAGCGGTCGTACACCGTGCGCAGGCCGAAGTATTCGAAGCGGCGCGTGGCTAGCGGATCGATCGCATCGTTCAACTTGCGCGCGTTGGTGGCGACGAAATCGCGCAGGCGCGCATTGAGGATGCCCAGTTCCGCGCCGCGCGCGATCGACTGCGAAAAGCTCTGGATTTCCTGGCCGCTGACTTCCTTGTCGATGTAGGCGCCAAGCAGGCGCGCGGCGAGCTGGCCGTATTCGGGCTCCTCGGCGGTCAGCGCGGCGGCGGTGCGGATCGACAGCTGATCCAGCTCCTGCGTGGTGGCGCCGTCGTACAGGCCGCCAATCGTCTTCAGCGCCACCCGCAGCGGATCGACGCCATGCAGGCCTTCGCTGCTGCGGGTCACCGCACGCACGATCTTGTTGACGTCGACGATTTCCCGGCCGCCGTTGCGCTTGGTCACGTGCATTTGGGACGGATTGTGGGACGGGGTCAGCTCGAAGGCGGTTTCGGGCGCGGACGGTGCGGCCGGTCCGGTGGCGACTGCTGCGGTGACGGATGGGTCGACGCGAGCGGTGGCGCGCTCGCGGGCTGCGGTATCGAGGGGTTGCATGGCTGGTGGCTCCCGGCATGGACATCAAACACCTGCTCCCGCGCGCAGGGCCTGAAGCGATGGATTCCGGGGCGGTTCGCAATGCAGGCCGTCATGCGGCCCATCACATTGCGACGTGCCTCCCCGCGGAAGCCATCACTACGCACCGGGACACGATCGTCCCGATGTGCCGGCAGGTCTTCGGACTTGCGGACATGGATCTTGCGATCCGCCTAGTTGCACCCGCTTCCCAGCCGCCGAGGGCCAGTGCATGTGGGCGCTTTCGTTTCCGCTTTACCGCTGCGGGGCAGTTCCGGATTTACACCGGATTCCCTTTTAAGCCCGACCGACGATCGCGTCTGGACGGGCACCGACGACACAACATATCGGGTGCCATGGGCACGGTCAACCCAACAGATTGTGTGTAAGTCGGGGGATAAGTCGTATGCCGCAAGCTGCGGCGCGGGCTTGGCGGGGATGCATTTTTTTGATGGCGGCCGGGAATCCGGCGGATCAGGCGGGGATCCCGGCGCGTCAAAGCGCGTCGTGGTCCAGTTCGCCGGTGCGGATCCGGATCACCTGTTCCAGTGTGCTGACGAAGATCTTGCCGTCGCCGATCTTGCCGGTGCGCGCGGAGTGCTGGATCGCTTCCACCACGCGATCGAGCTGATCGTCGGCGATCGCCACCTCCAGCTTGATCTTGGGCAGGAAATCGACCACGTATTCGGCACCCCGGTACAGCTCGGTGTGGCCCTTCTGGCGGCCGAAGCCTTTCACTTCGGTCACCGTCACGCCCTGCACGCCGACCTCGGCCAGCGCTTCGCGTACATCGTCCAGCTTGAATGGCTTGATGATCGCCACGACCAGCTTCATGGGCTTTTCCTTGAATCGACAGATATCGACACGATAAGAGCTGCATTCTGCCTGCCCGACGCGGTGTTGTCGCCTGAGCGGCAGCTGTGTAGGACAATCCCTACAACTTTTGACGGAGCGTACCGATGGCGGCCATGATTTTCATTCACCTAAACTTCATGTCGACGAGCTTGAGGCGCTATCCATGATGGATAGGCAGGATATCGATCAGATTGCCCTGCGACTTGTGTCGTTGGTACCGCCAGGACTGGCACAGGCGCAACAGGATTTGCGAGCCAATTTCCAGGATGTTTTGGCGCAGGGATTGCGCCGCCTCGATCTGGTCACCCGCGAAGAATTCGAAGTCCAGACGCAAGTGCTGGCGCGTACCCGCGCCAAGGTCGACGAATTGGAACGACGGGTGGCCGAACTCGAGGCCGCCGTAGCTGCACGCGGGGGCTAGCAACAACCGACCTCCCGGGAGCCGCCCCCGATCTGTCACCCTCACCCCGAGAAACGATCGGGGGCGGTTATTTATCAGCACCGCAGATGGAGTCGCTCGATGTCAGTGCATATCAGCGACTCCTTTTCCGTGCGCCATCGGCCAGCGGCCGCATGAGTCTTGCCGTCACCCTCAGCCGCGCCCAGGAAGGGATCGCCGCACCGCAGGTGATGGTCGAGGTGCATCTTTCCGGCGGCCTGCCCGCCACCAATATCGTCGGCCTGCCCGAGGCCGCGGTGCGCGAGGCGCGCGATCGCGTGCGTGTGGCGATCCAGAACACCGCTTTCGAATATCCCAACCGCCGCGTCACCGTGAACCTGGCACCGGCCGAGCTGCCCAAGGACGGTGGCCGGTTCGATTTGCCGATCGCGCTGGGCATTCTCGCCGCCAGCGGGCAGGTGCCGCGCGAGAAGCTGGACGACTGCGAATTCCTCGGCGAACTGGCCCTGACCGGTATCCTGCGCCGTGTCTCCGGTGTGCTGCCCGCGCTTTTGCGCGCACGCGCACGCGGCCGGCGCGTGGTGGTGCCGCGCGAAAACGCAGCCGAAGCCGCGCTGGTGCCCGACGTGGATGTCCGGGTGGCCGATACGCTGGCCGAAGTATGCGGCTGGTTGCGCGGTGCGCACGAGCTGTCCGCCCCGGTGGGCATTCCCAGCAACGGAGGCGCCGACGACGGTCCCGACCTGAGCGATGTACGCGGCCAGCTGCAGGCGCGCCGCGCGCTGGAGATCACCGCCGTCGGCGGCCACCATCTGTTGCTGATGGGGCCGCCGGGCACCGGCAAGACCATGCTGGCCGAGCGTCTGCCGGGCATTCTGCCGCCACTGTCCGAATCGGAGGCGCTGGAAACCTGCGCCGTGTGGTCGGTGGCCGGGCAAATCACCGATCTGGCGCGCTGGCGGCGGCGGCCGTTCCGCTCGCCGCACCACACGGCGTCGGCGGTGGCCCTGGTGGGCGGCGGCTCGTACCCGCGTCCGGGCGAGATCTCGCTGGCGCACAACGGCGTGCTGTTCCTCGACGAATTGCCGGAGTTCAGCCGGCACGTGCTGGAAGTGCTGCGCGAACCGATGGAATCGGGCCACATCATGATCTCGCGGGCGGCGCGGCAGTCGACGTTCCCCGCCCAGTTCCAGCTGGTAGCGGCGATGAATCCGTGTCCATGCGGTTATGCCGGCGATCCCAGCCGGCGATGCCAATGCACACCGGATCAGATCCAGCGTTACCGCTCGCGCATCTCCGGGCCGCTGCTCGATCGCATCGATCTTTGCGTGGAGGTGCCGCAGGTGCCGCTGGTCGATCTGGGTTCGCCGCGAAGCGGACGGGATGAGGATTCGGCCACGGTACGCGCGCGCGTGTTGGAGGCGCGCCGGCAAGCACTGATGCGGGCCGGGCGGCCGAACGCGGAAATCAGCACGCGCGAACTGGAGCGCGATTGCGCGCTGGGACCGGCCGAACGGCGCTGGTTCGAAGCTGCACTGCAGCAGCTGGGTTTGTCGGCACGCGCCTATCACCGGGTATTGCGGGTCGCGCGCACGATCGCCGACCTCGACGGCGGCGCGGCCTTGCTGGAGCGCGAGCATCTGGCCGAGGCGCTGCAATACCGGCGGATCTGAACGACAGTCGCCTCGACCGGCTGGACGCCTCAGCCAGCGCATGTTTCGATAAGACCGGGATATAGCCGAGGACTGCCATGACTATCGAGCTCGGACTGATGCTCGCCGGCATGCTGATGATCGGCTTCCTGGCGCAATGGCTGGCATGGCGGGTCAAGCTGCCGGCGATCCTGTTTCTGCTGCTGGCCGGCATCGTGCTGGGCCCGGTCAGCGGCGTGCTCGATCCGGACAAGTTGCTGGGTAACTTGCTGTTCCCGATGGTGTCGCTGTCGGTGGCGCTGATCCTGTTCGAGGGCAGCCTGACCCTGCGTTTCCACGAGCTGCCGGGCATCGGCCATGTGGTCCGTGGCCTGGTCAGTTACGGCGCGGTGACCGCGTTGCTGCTGCTGGCGCTGGCGGCTCATCTCGTCGCCGGCCTGACCTGGCCGATCGCGCTGCTGTTCGGTGCGCTGGCCTGCGTGACCGGGCCGACGGTAAACGCGCCGATGCTGCGCACGCTGCGGCCGAATGTGCGCATCGCCAATACGCTGCGCTGGGAAGGCATCGTGATCGATCCGCTCGGTGCTCTGTTCGCGGTGCTGATCTACGAAGCCATCGTGTCGCGCCAGGAAGGCCACACCATCGGCATCTTCCTCGCCACGATAAGTTGCGGGGCGGTGATCGGCTCGCTGAGTGCGTGGCTGACGGCGTTTCTGTTGCGCCGGCAGCTGATTCCGGAGTACCTGCACAACTACGCCGTGCTGGCCGCGGTACTGCTGGCCTTCAGCGTTTCCAACGCGCTGACGCATGAATCGGGACTGCTGGCGGTGACGATCATGGGCATCGCGCTGGGCAACATCCGCGGCGTGCATATCGACGACATTCTCGATTTCAAGGAAAGCCTCACCACGGTGCTGGTGTCGCTGCTGTTCATCCTGCTGGCGGCGCGCCTGCACTGGCCGCTGCCGGACGGCATGCTCGGCGCGGGCATCGCCTTGTTCGTGATCGCACAACTGGTGGTGCGGCCGCTGACGGTGGCGATATCGAGCTTCGGCAGCGGACTGAACTGGCGCGAGCGCACGCTGATCGGCTGGGTGGCGCCGCGCGGCATCGTGGCGGCGTCGGTGTCGGCGCTGTTCGCGCTGCGCCTGGGTGCGCTGGGAGTGGCCGGTGCCGAGGCGCTGGTGCCTTTGATATTCATCTTGATCATCGGCACGGTGGTCCTGCAGAGCGCCACGGCGCGCCCGCTGGCGATCTGGCTGAAGGTGGCCGAGCCGGAGCCGCGCGGACTGCTGATCTTCGGCTCCGACGAGGTGGCCCGGGCGCTGGGCAAGGTATTGAGCGAAGCGGGTTTTCACGTGATGCTCGCCGACGACGACTGGGACGGCATCCGTCGGGCACGCATGGACGGGCTTGCCACGTTCTTCGGCAATCCGGCATCGCCGCATGCGGAGCGCCATCTCGATCTCACCGGCATCGGCCGCCTGCTGGCGGTGTCGACCCATCGCGAGCGCAACTCGCTGGCCTGCGTGCACTACCGCGAGGAGTTCGGTCGCGACAAGGTCTATCGGCTGCGCAATCTGACGCCGCAGGAAAACACCGATCGGGTGGCGCTGTCCGACTACCTGCTGGCGCCACCTCTGTTCGACGAGGAAATGACGCATGGACGTTTCGCGCAGATGCTCGAACAGGGCTGGCGGGTCAAGTCAACCAAGTTGAGCGCCACCTTCGACTGGCCGCATTTCGTGGAGCAATACGGCTCGAACAGCGTGTTGATGTTCGGAGTCGAGGAGAAAGGTGCGTTGCGGGTTGCCTCGACCAAGCGCGAACTGGAGCCGAAGCCGGGCTGGACGGTGATCGCACTGGTGCCCCCACAGCCCCTCGCCGTCTGATCGCGCAACCACCACCATTACGCCGCGGAGGCATGCTTGAACTGCGCTTCCTCGGTCGAGCCGGTCAGCGCGGTGGTCGATGACTGGCCTTGCTGGATCGCCTGGGTCACGGCGTCGAAGTAGCCGGTACCGACTTCGCGCTGGTGCTTCACCGCGGTGAAGCCGCGTTCGGCGGCGGCGAATTCCTTTTCCTGCAGCTCCACGAAGGCGGTCATCTGGCGGCGTGCGTAGCCATGCGCCAGGTCGAACATGCCGTAGTTGAGGCTGTGGAAGCCGGCCAGCGTGATGAACTGGAACTTGTAGCCCATCGCGCCCAGCTCCTTCTGGAACTGGGCGATGGTGGCGTCGTCCAGGTTCTTCTTCCAGTTGAAGCTGGGCGAGCAGTTGTAGGCCAGCAGCTTGCACGGAAACTTCGCGTGGATCGCCTCGGCGAACTTGCGCGCGTCCTCCAGGTTCGGCTTGCTGGTCTCGCACCAGATCAGGTCGGCGTAAGGCGCGTAGGCGAGGCCGCGGCTGATCGCCTGGTCCAGGCCCGGGCGGACGCGATAGAAACCTTCGACGGTACGTTCGCCGGTGACGAACGGCTTGTCGTTGTCGTCGACGTCGGAGGTGAGCAGGTCGGCGGCATCGGCATCGGTGCGCGCGATCAGCAGGGTCGGCACGCCAGCGACGTCGGCGGCCAGGCGCGCGGCGTTCAACTTGTCGACCGCCTCGCGGGTCGGCACCAGCACCTTGCCGCCCATGTGGCCGCACTTCTTGACCGAGGCCAGCTGGTCCTCGAAGTGCACGCCGGCGGCGCCCGCCTCGATCATCGCCTTCATCAGCTCGAACGCGTTGAGCACCCCGCCGAAACCGGCCTCGGCATCGGCCACGATCGGCACCAGCCAGTCCATGTCGTCCTTGCCTTCGGCGTGATGCAGCTGGTCGGCGCGCAGCAAGGTGTTGTTGATGCGCTTGACCACCAGCGGCACCGAGTTGGCCGGGTACAGCGACTGGTCGGGGTACATCTCGCCGGCCACGTTGGCGTCCGCGGCAACCTGCCAGCCGCTCAGATAGATCGCCTGCAGGCCGGCCTTGACCTGCTGCATCGCCTGGTTGCCGGTGAGCGCGCCGAGCGCATTGACGAAGTCTTCCTTGTGCAGCGATTTCCACAGCCGCTCGGCGCCGCGGCGGGCCAGCGAGTGTTCGACCGCGACGGTGCCGCGCAGGCGGACCACGTCCTCGGCCGAGTAATTGCGCTGGACGCCGGTCCAGCGGGGATTGTTGTTCCAGTCCAGGGTGATCTGTTCGGCGCTGGGCGAGGTGGTCTTCATGGCGTGACTCCGTAAGCGAAAGTCGATAACTCGGGATCGAGCGGTATCAGGCGAGCTGGTCGTAGGCGGGCAGGGTGAGGAAGTCGCCCAACCGGTCGGCGTGGGTCATCGCCGTGAGCAGGGCGGCAGCGGCGTCCGCGCGGGCGGCACCCGGATGCTGGCTGTCGCGCAGGCGGTGGGTGTGCGTGGCTACCGCATGGTCGAACAAGGCGAAGTCGATCGGCGCGTGATCGGAGAACTCGAGAGGCGCTCCATCGGCCGCCGCATCGGCGTGATGCAGCCATTGCCACAGTTGCGCGCGGGCGATCTCGGCGGTGGCGGCGTCTTCCATCAGATGGTGGATGGGCACGCAACCCAGACCGTCCAGCCACGCGGCGGTGTAGCGCAGGCAGACCTCGACGTTGTTGTCGAAGCCGGCGCGGCTGATCGTGCCGCTGGGCGCGGCGAGCAATAGGTCGCGAGTCACCTCGACGTCCTTGCGCAGCACGCTGAGCTGGTTCGGCGCCGGCATGTACTGGTCGAAGATTTCCTGCGCGACGGGTACCAGCGCTGGGTGCGCAACCCAGGTGCCGTCGTGGCCGGCCTGCACCTCGCGCAGCTTGTCGGCACGCACCTTGGCCAGCGCGGCATCGTTGGCCGCGTCATCGCCCTTGATCGGAATCTGCGCGGCCATGCCACCCATCGCGAAAGCGCCGCGGCGATGACAGGTCTGGATCAGCAGCTCCGAATAGGCTTTCAGGAACGGCGCGGTCATCTGCACCTGGCCGCGCTCGGGCAGCAGCCGGTCGCGATGGCCACGCAGAGTTTTCAGATAGGAAAAAATGTAATCCCAGCGGCCGCAGTTGAGTCCGACCGCGCGGCAGCGCAACGCGTGCAGGATCTCGTGCATCTGGAACGCGGCCGGCAGCGTCTCGATCAGCACGGTAGCCTTCATCGTGCCCACCGGCAGCTGCAGCTCATCCTCCGCGGCAGCCATCACCTGGTCCCACAGTGCGGCTTCTTCCATCGCCTCGAGCTTGGGCAGGTAAAAGTACGGCCCGCGCTGGCGGCTGTGCAGCGCGCGGGCGTTGTGCAGCACGAACAGCCCGAAGTCGACCAGCGCACCGGCCATCGGCTCGCCGTCCACGCTGAAGTGCTTGTCGTGCAGGTGCCAGCCGCGCGGACGCACCACCAGCACCGCCGGCTTGTCGTTGAGGCGATAGCTTTTGCCCTCGGGCGAGCGGTACTCGATCGTGCCGTTCACCGCGTCGCGCAGGTTGACCTGGCCGTCGAGCTGGTTGGCGAAGGTGGGCGCCGAGGAATCCTCGAAGTCGGCCATGAACACCTTCGCGCCGGAGTTCAACGCGTTGATGATCATCTTGCGTTCGACCGGGCCGGTGATCTCGACGCGACGGTCCTGCAGCGCGGCCGGGATCGGCGCCACGGTCCAGTCCGACTCGCGGATCGCCAGCGTGTCGGCGCGGAAATCCGGCAGGCCGCCGGCGTCATAGCCCGCCTGGCGCTCGCGCCGGGCTCGCAGCAGGAGCCGCCGGGTGGCGTCGAAGCGGCGATGCAACTGGGCCAGAAAGCCCAGTGCCGCGGGGCTCAGGATGCTTTCGTAGCCGGTGTGACCGGCATGGATTTCAACAGCGCCGATATCGAATCGTTCTTGCGGGACTGCCATGAGCTCGCTCCGTGTCGTGGATGGCTCGAAGCTAGTCACGAATCATATATTTGACAAAGTGAATGTTTCAATCGTTACTATGAGCATATGTAATACATACTTCAACTCATTGAAAAATCACCATGAAAAAGCCTGCCAGCGCGCTGAACAAGCCGAAAAAAATACGCCGCAACGCAGCAAAAGACCGCGTCGGCGGCCAGCCGGCGCCGGAAAGCGGCGGCCGCTACTACTACAAGGGCAACCGCCACAAGCAGCTGCGCGCGTTTGTCAGCGTGGTGAAACTGGGCACGCTGACCCGCGCCGCCGAGGCGCTGTTCGTGTCGCAACCCACCATCAGCCTGCAGTTGCAGGCGCTGGAGCGGGAACTCGGCGTGACTCTGCTCGAACGCAGGCGCCGCCGCATCAACCTCACCGATGCCGGCGAGGCGCTGTACGAACTGGCGCGGCCGCTGGTCGAGGGCTGGGACACGCTGGATCGGGATTTCCAGGCCAGGGTGAAAGGGCTGCAGGGCGGCCGTCTGACCATCGCCGCCGGTGCCTCGACCATCCAGTACCTGCTGCCCGAACTGGTGCGCCGCTATCGCGAGCTGTTTCCCGCGGTGCAACTGCAACTGGCCAACGTCACCGGCAAGGACGGCATGGCCTTGCTGCGCGCGGACGAGGCCGACTTCGCCGTGGGCTCGATGCTGGACGTGCCGAACGACATCGCCTGGGCGCCGGTGCATCACTACGACCCGATGCTGATCATGCCGCCGGATCATCCGCTGGCGGCGAAGGCAAAGATCACGCTGGAGGACTTGTCGCCGTACGGGTTGATCCTGCCGCCGCAGCGTCTGTCCACCTACCGGCTGGTCGACCTGGTATTCCAGCAGCGCCAGGTGCCGTACCACGTGGCGATCGAAGTGGGCGGCTGGGACGTGATCAAGGAGTACGTGGCGATGGGCATGGGCATCTCCATCGTCACCGGCATCTGCATCACTGCGGCCGACCACGACCGTCTGGCCGTGCGCAACATGAAACAGTTCTTCCCGCAGCGCAGCTACGGCGTGGTCATGCGCAAGGGCAAGTTCCTCAGCGCCGAGGCGCGCGCCTTCATCGATCTGATCCGCCCCGGCCTGCTGACCCATCGCGACTACGACGAATCGGGCCATTCGGCGCGCTGAGCGGAGGCCGCGTCGGCAGGAGGGCCAATGTGCCGAAGTGCCCTCGTCCCGAAACATCGTCGAGGCCTCCGCTCAGCCTGGCGAACGGTCCCGCAGCGAACGAGGCGGCACCGTCTTATTGCTTGCTGCTCGGTATCAGTTCCGATTCCGCTCGATCCAGTTCCGGTAGCTGCGGTAATGATGGATGGCGAAGCCGGCGAACGACGGATCGTCGTGAAATGCCTGTTCCACGGTGCCCAAGGCCCGCTCGAACACCTTCGGCCCCGCCTTGTCGAACGTGACCTTCTCCGGCTCGTCGGGCGAAACCTCGAGACCGATCACCACCTTCTTGCCGGCGCGGTCGGCGTAAGTGATCTCGCCGGCGGCGTGCGAAAGGATGCTGTCGCTGCCTTCGGCCTTGTTGCGGTAGTCCATCAAGGCGACGTAGTCGAACAGGCCGATGACGTGCTCGCTCACCGGGCGCCTGACGCCTTTCCATTCCAGATCGATGCCGTCCAGCCAGAAAGGAATGGCAGGTCCCACGGCCAGGGTGGCGTGGTATCTGCGCTTGATCTTCATCAGCGCGTCGCCCATGTCCAGGAAATCGGCGAGCAGGCGCTCGCGGGTGCTGTCATTCCACTCGTCGAGGATGTGCGGCTCGATGTCCAGGTTCGCACCGTCGAAGCGCGCCGCGGCGGGTGCGGCGGCGTTGTACTGCACCACCCGGCGGAGCATGTCCTCGGCCTGTTCGCGATAGGCGGGAAGCACGTATTTCTCGGTGTGCAGGTAGGCCGAACCGAGCAGCGCGTACACCTTCATGTGCCGCCGATGCAGCCGCTCGACAAAGGCGCGGTACAGCTCGGGATGCTCGACGATCAGGTTGTGGCCCTGGTATGCATCGGCGTAGAGGTACACGGTATCGATGCGCTGCGACCGCAGGTAGGTCACCGCTTCCCGTGCGACGGCCGGATCCTTGACCATGGCGTAGGAGTCGGCTTCCCAGGTCCAGACGGCACGACCGACCTGGCCCGTCGCGCTGATCGGCAACATGCACAGCAGAAGCAGCAGGCACCGATGGGAGAAGCGGTTCATGGCGCGCCTCTGGCTGTAGTGTTGCCATCCACCGGTATGTGGTATCGCCCTTGCCCGATGGCTTTGCCGGTTTGCGGATCGGATGGGAACACCGATACGTAGCAGCGACTGCTGCAGGCATCGGGACGCTGCAGGGTCAATTGCACCTGCTGATGTTCGTTCGCGGGAAGCCGCAGGGCTACGCCCGAGGTTTCCTGGAGTTCGCGACCGTCCTCGGCGGTCAGCACGGCCAGCGGCACGAACGCACGGCTTGGTTGCGCATCGCCATTGTCGAAGCTTACCGTCAGCTGCACACCATGGCCGGCCAGCGTCACCTCGGTCGATTCCGTCGACAGGCCATGCACGACCGGCGCGTTGCCGGTCGGCTGCAGCTTTTGCGCGACGGTCTGGTAGGCCACCAGTTTCGGCGTCGCCCCATCGGGAGTCAGTGCCAGATTTTGCATGAAGATCGCATTGGCCTGTTCGTAGCGCCGCTGGCGGCCGGTCGCCCAGCCGAGCGTGGCGGCATCGTCGACCGGGATGAGGTGCATGCCGTCCTGCAGTTCGAACAGTTGCCCGTTGTGCAGCCACCAGCGGCCGGCCAGGTAATCCGGTGCGCTGGTCTTGGTCTGCTGCAAGGGCAGTTGATGGATGTTGCGGAAGCTGTCGTCAAGGTCCAGGCCGGTGCCCAGCCACGGCGTCTGCGCCGGCCGTTTCAGCCCGTAGGTATGCGCCAGCAGCGCCAGCAGCGATGGCGCGACGTCCAGCTGGGAGGACACGGCGCGTACGTGCCGGCCCTGCTTGAGCAGCGGTGAGAAGATGATCAGCGGCACGTGGTAGCGGTCGATGTGCTCGCCCATCGGGATCTCCGGCAGGCGATGGTCGCCGGTGATCACGAAGATGGTGCTGGCGTACCACGGCTGCTTCGCCACCGTATCGAAATAACGGCGCAATTCGTCGTCGGTGTAGAGGATGGTGCTGTAGATGTCGGCGTTGGCCCGATAAGCGGCGAGCTGATCGTCGGGGATGCGCAGTTCGCGCAGGCGTTGTTCGAAGCGCACGAGATAGGCGTCCTGGCCAGGGAACTTGTAGGCGGTGTGCATGGAGATGGTCTGCATCGCCAGCAGGAACGGGGTCTGCAGTTGTGCGTTGTCGGCCAGCACGCGCGACACCAGCTCCTTGTCCGGGTAGCCCCATTCGCTGAAGGGGTTGAGCTGATAGCCGGGGCCGAAGCTCTTTCTGTCCACCAGGTGCTGCACGCCCTGCAGCTGCATGAACTCGCGTTCGTCGTCGAAGCCGGTGTCGGTGCCGTTGTAGAACGCGGTGTGGTAGCCCTGCTGCTCCAGCAGGCTGAACAGGCCCGGGCTCCGCGGCATGCGCGCACCCAGCGAGGTGAAGCCCTCCCTGGCGAACGGCGCCGAGTTGAACAGGCTGGGCAGCACGCCGAAGGTGCGGCCCTGGTTGGAGAGGAAGTTGTCGAAGTACAGGCTGCGCGTCGCCAGCTCGTCGAGGAAGGGCGTGAAGCTTCCCAGCGATGCCTGCGGACCGGAGAACGAGCGCCCCAGCCCCTCGACCACGATCATCACCAGGTTGGGCGGGTGGCCGTCGGAGGTGGGCGAGAAGTAGGGACCGAGCGTATCCGGCGTCTGCTCCGGGTGCAGGAACGGGAATCGCGGGTCCAGCGGCGGCTCGCCGGCGCGGGCGGTGGCCGCTGCCGCCTGGCCTGGCGCGGCTGCCGCGGCGGCGCCGCTGTTCGACCAGCGCCGGACATCGGCGCAGAACCACGCGAGTTTGTTGCTGGCCAGGTCGCGCGCCGCATCGTCCTTCAGCGCCTGCGCACCCGTCGGCAGCGACGGCAACCATGCCAGCAGGCCGGCGATCAGCAGCAGGCTCGTCCAGCGCAAGGAACCAGCAGCCCATCGGCGCGCGCACAGGTACAGGCCGCCCCAAAGCAGCAGCAACGGCAGGGCGTAGGCCAGCACGCTGCGCGGATCGAGCGGCGTGCCGCCGGACAAGGTGGTGCGGATTTCCGTCATGCTGTAGCCGAACAGGTCCGCTCCCAGCGGCACGTGCGCCACCTGGAAGTACTGGTCGAGCCCGGTCTGCACCACGATGAACAGCGACCACAGCGCGGCCAATGCCACGCTGCGCAGCCGTTCCTGCCGCAAGGCCAGCAGAGGAAGCGACAACAGCAGCAGAATCGGCACCGCACGCAGCACCACCAGCGCTGCCTGCACGAGTGCGATGCCGGCGATGGCCCATTTCTGGCTGCCGTCCCAGGCGACATCGGCGACGCCATTGACGACCGCGCACGCCACCAGCGCGAACTGCGCCAGCAACAATGCCGGGAATGCGACGGAAAAGCGTGACCAGAAGTTGCCGCCACGCGCGGAGGCCGGCGACGGTGCCATCACCACAGCGAGTACAAGGTCAGCGAGAGGATCTGTTCGTTGACGCCGGCTACGTCGCTGCCCTCGCCATAGCCGGCGCTTACCTTGAAGCCCCAGCGCGGCGACAGGTAGTGGCTCCAGGCGACTCCGATGGCGGCGTGATTGTTGAATACCTGGGTGCCGTAGCGATTCAGGTCGGTGCTGCGGCCGTTGCCGAGGCTCAGCTCCAGGTAGTCGTAGGCATCGCCACGGTAGTAGTTGCGCAGCAGGAAGCGGTTGCTCCAGCTGCCGGAACCCGCACCAGGCACGTATTGCAGCTTGTAGCGCGCGTACCAGTCGCCCCAGTAGCGACCCACGCCGGCACCATAGAACTGGGTGTCGCTGGAGAAACGCAGATGATCGATGCTGGCCGACAATTCCCAGCCGCGGCCCACGCCCTGGAACACCTCCGCGCGCCATTCCTGCTGCGGCAGGATGCCGGAGCTGGGGCCTTGCTGGTAGCGCAGGTTGGCGTAGGCGCGCGACCACAGCGGCACGTAGCCATCCAGTGCCCAGGCATTGTCGTCGGTGCCGAAGTGATCGGAACGCAGCAGCTCCAGCGCCAGCGAGCCCCGGCTGAAGTAACGGCGCAGCGACAGGTCGACGTCGTTCCAGCCTTGCTGCCCGCCGGTGAAGCCGGTGTGGTCCCAGCTGAGGCTGGCGCCCCAGTCGTATCCGTTGCCGAGGCCGTCCGTTCGCGGCAACAGGCTTTGCCGCAAGCTGCGTATTTCGGCGGGGTTCGCCCCCAGCGCCGCGGCGGCATCGAAATCGGCGCGGGCGGCGGCGGGGGCTCCCATGTCGCGCCAGGCACGACCACGCGCGATATACGCTGCTGGATCCCGGGGTGCCAGTTTCACCCAGTGCGAATAGGCATCGGCCGCCTGTTGCGGACGGCGGCTCCAGCGATAGACATCGCCGAGCGCCGACCACGCATCGGCGTAATCCGGACTCTGCTGCACCACCGCGTGCAGGTCACTTTCGGCCGCGGCGTATTGCCCGTCCCAGGCGTAGGTGCGGCCACGCGCCAGCAGCAGATCGCCGTTGCCGGGGTGCTCGGCCAGCAGGGCCGTGTAGCGCTGGATGGCCAACTGCTTCTGACCGCCGGTGGCGAGCTGGCGTATCTGCGCCATCTGTGCCGTCAATGCGTCGGGCGCGGCGGTCTGCGCCATCAGGCAGGGCGAAACCGCCGTCAGTGCCAGCAACAAGGGCCACCGGACGTCGAACGTGCGGGATGGATGCCATGGCTTGGCCGCGGACGGATTCCTGCATCTCATGGATGGCTGCTCCCGTCGGCGGGTTGCTCGATCGGCATCGCCACGTTTCCGGGCAGGTCGTGCTGCCACGAACCATCGCGACTGATATGGCCCCATCGATGGTGTTTGCGCAGTCCGAGCAACCAGAGCAAGGTGCCGTAGAAGCGCCAGCAGGAATTCATTTGCCGGTAGCCGAAGTTTTCCAGCACCGCAACCGCGAACAGGCGCAATTGCTGCGACGGCCGTGCGTACAGTCCGAAGGACAGCTCTTCCAGCAGCATCGCGTTGACCGAAAGCAGCACGCCCATGCCTACCGCCGCCGCCAGGAAAATCAGGAATATCTTCAGCGGCACCAATCCGGCCAGCGCCAGCACGATCATCGAGACATAGCCGACCACCTCGATGATGGGGCCGAGGAACTCGAACACCAGCATGAACGGGAATGCCACCCAGCCTGGCGCGCCGCCGCGGCGGTTCAACATCAGGCCGATGTTCGACCACAGGCTTTCGGCCAGTCCGCGTTGCCATCGCACGCGCTGGTGGCCCAACGAGGCCACGTCCGTCGGCACCTCGGTCCAGCACACCGGGTCCGGCACGAACACGATGCGATAGTCGCGCTTCTCCTCGCGCAGGTTGTGGTGCAGACGGACCACCAGATCCATGTCCTCGCCCACCGTATCGCCGCGATAGCCGCCGATGGCGATCACCCGTTCCTTGTAGAACACGCCGAATGCGCCGGAGATGATCAGCAGCGCGTTCATGGGCGACCAGCCCATGCGTCCGAACAGGAACGCGCGCAGGTACTCGATCACCTGGAAGCTTGGCAGCCAGCGGTTGGGCAGGCCCACCTTGGACATCATGCCGTTGGTGACCGTGCAGCCGTTGAGCACGCGCACCACGCCGCCGCTGGCCACCACGCGCCGATCCTCCAGGAAAGGGCGCACCACTCTCGAAAGGCTTTCCGGCTGCAGGATGCAGTCGGCATCCACCGCGCAAAAAAGCGGATAGCGCATGCAGTTGATGCCGGCATTGATCGCATCGGACTTGCCGCCCCGGGCCTTGTCCACCATGTGCACGCGCGGGTATCGCGCCGAAGCGTAGACACCCTTGACGTGCTCGGTTTGCAGGCGGGCGCGATAGGCCTCGGGAACCTTCACCAGGCCGAAAGCCTCGATCAGCACCTCGCGGGTGCGGTCGGTGGAGCCATCGTTGACCACGATGATCTCGAACTCGGGGTAGTTGGTCTTGAGCAGCGAGTGCACCGAGGCCACCACCGACTTCACCTCATTGTGCGCCGGCAGCACGATGCTTACCGGGGGCTGATATTCACGCAGACCGGGCGGCAGGTAGTTGGCCCGGTATTCGCGCATGTAGCGCACGATCTGGTAGGCGGAGATGTAGTTGAGGATCAGGTAGGCCAGATTGATCGCCACGAAATAGATCATGAAGATCCATTGCATCGACACCAGCGCATGGTCCCAGGGCCCGTGCCGGAGACTGGCCACGATCACATTCCAGTGAGTGTTCATGCTGCGATTCCCATGTCGTGCTCGGAAAGCACCTGGTCGATGATGTCCCTGCCGTAGGCATCGCTCTGCCGTTGCTGCACCTGGCGCAGCGCGGCCGTCCCAATGCCCGGCAGCGCCAGCAGCGCCTGCGCGGCCCGATAGCGCACCCACCACACCCGGTCGGCCAGCAACGGCTCGAGGCGCCGAGCGTCGGCTGCTTCGCCGATGCGGCCCAGCGCCGATGCCGCATGCATGCGCACGTGCCAGCGCGGTGCGCCGAGGAAGCCTGCCACCCGCTCGCGATCCTGCTTGTCGCTGACCAGTTGCAGGCAGACCGAGACGGCATGGTCGTCGACCGAGCTGTCCAGAAGTTGCCGGATCACCCCAGCGGCATGTCCGGGATCGATGTCTGCCATGAATCGCACCAGTTTCACCATCGTGCTGGTGTTGGCGCGCAGCAGCGCGCTGTCTAGCTCGCGCACCGCGCTGCCATCCCCGTTTCGGGCCAGGATGTGCGCCACGTTGCCCGGCATCCAGTCGTCGCGTTCCAGAATCATCGGCACGAACATCGCCATCGCCTGGGGCGGATCCACCTGCCCCAGCGCGTGCGCGGCGCACAGCGACACGATGGGGCTATGGTCGTTGAGGAACGGCACCAGTTCGTCGAACGTGCTGTGATCGCGCAGGTGTCCGAGCGCGATGATGGCCATCGCGCGGTCGTGGTAGCTGCCTCGCAGCATGTGACGCGCCGCGTCCACCAGCCCCACGCGATGCCCCAGCGGCAACAATCGTGCCGAGTCTGGCGGGGATAGCGATTCGTGGGTTGCGTTCCAGGCTTCGATGAAGCCGGCGACTTCATCGCGTCCCACGGGACGTGCCTGCGCCTCTTCCCCCGCCAGCACGTGTCGCATCACCTGCAACCAGTGCTGCTGCGCGCGCTTGTCGCGCAGTTCGCGCCTTTGCGAACGCGCGCGCAGGAAAACGATGACCGTCAACAAACTGAAGGCGAGCAACAAGGTGAGCACCGCCACCCAGTACGCCACGGTCAGCAGCACCGCTCCATTGACAGGAATTTCCATCACAGCCCCTTAGTTTTTGCCTTTACGGCACGTGCTCAGTTCACGTTTAGTGCATGACATGCATAACTCGTTCCAGACTCGGGTGACGGCACGGCGGCCGACCCTTCGGTCTATGCGGACCCGCCACGGCGCATGGCCTGCCATGATCCGAGCCGGCATCCGCCAGGGTTCGCGCTGGTGTGCCGGGACACGGCCGGAAGGCGTCGTTCTCGAAGCGCCGGAGCGGGTCAGGCGAGGTGCGCGCTGGGCTGGATGCCTGGCTGCGCGGCGCGCAGCCACGGTAAGCCGGCCTGACATGGAGGCTCAGACGACGGCGTGGGACTCGAACGCGGCAGGCAGGAAATGAATGCGCTGAAACATGGACCCCTTCCCATGGAGGACACGCTCAGTCGTCATGTCGGCAAATTTGCGAAATACATGACATTAATCCAATCGATAATAAGACGAGCGCAGCCGACCGAGTCTGTCAATCCAGCCGTGTAGCTGCGGTTTCGGGCGGAGCGTCGACCGGCACGCGGTCATCGTCGAACAGGACCTGGAACACCTGAAGGGCCGCTTCCAGCCATGCGCGCCAGGCCAACGCATGTCCAACGCGCGGTTTGCCAGGCACGGCGACACGTCGCGCAGTCGTCGTCCGGGAAGATGTGTTTGAGCGCCGTCGTCACGGTTCATGTCTTTGTTCCCACGTAGCGCATCGACGTCCCGAACAGATGCACGATGTACTGCTGCGTGAGGGTATGGGCAAACGGCATGGCGAGCGCCGCGGGCAGAATCCCTAGGGATGCTCTGATCAATTCTACGTAGGCGTCACCGTGACTGTCTGTTCGCAGGCCACAGGGCCGTCGGCGAGGGCAGACTGGCCGTCTGTCGAGACGGCGGACCGAAGGCATGCGGACAGACAGTCACGGCCCCAACGCATTGAATTTAAAATGATGGGGTGATGTCCAGAAGGCGCGCAGGCTGCGCCGCGCAGCTTGGCAAGACGGCCAGTCTTCCCTGCGCCGCGCAACACACCCTGCGCGCCTTCTGGACATCATGCCGCCTACGTAGAATTGATCAGAGCATCCCTAGACGTTGCGGTGCTTGCCTCTGAACGGCGCGTAGAACGCGCGCAGACGGGCGAGGTCCGCGTCCATGTCGGCGCTGGTGTCGAACAAGGGGCCGATGCCGATGGTCTTGTCGGGGTAGTTGAAATACGCCGTCACGATCGGTACGCCGGCATCATGGGCGATGTGCCAGAAGCCGCTCTTCCAGCGCTGGACCGGCTTGCGCGTGCCTTCCGGCGCAATGCCAAGCCATAGCATGTCGCGCTGGCCGAACTGGTCGATCATCTGTTCGACCACCCCTTTCGGGGCGCTGCGATCGATGGGCATGCCGCCCAGGCGCCGCAGCAGGCTGCCGAGCGGGCCGCGAAACAATTCCTGCTTGCCCATGAAATGCACGTCGGCACCCACGCCCACTTTCATGAGCAGGCCCCAGACGCCATCCCACCATGAGGAATGCGGTGCGGCGATCAGTACTGCCTTCGGCACGTCGGGAAATGTGCCGACGAAGCTCCAGCCGCACAACTGCAATACGGCGCGGCAGATCCTGCGGCGCCAGCCGTCGCGCAGCCGGGGCATGTGCGGCGGCAGCTGCGCCGGTGTCGGAAGATATCCCTTCATTCGAGATCCGGTTTGCGCGAACGGGCCTGCTTGATCCTGCCGCGCTGCTGCTTGCCGACCAGGCGGCGTTCCTTCGAGGCCCGGGTCGGTTTGGTGGCGACGCGTTTTTTCGGCGGCACCAGTACACCGCGGATGATCTCGACCAGCCGTTCGCGCACGTCGTCGCGATTGCGCGCCTGATCGCGGAAGCGGCGCGCCTGTATCACCAGCACGCCTTCGCCGGTCAGCCGGCGGTCGCGTCGGGCCAGCAGCCGCGACCGGATTTCCTCCGGCAGCGATGGCGAGTTGACCACGTCGAAACGCAGCTCCACCGCACTCTCGGTGCGGTTCACATGTTGCCCGCCCGGACCGTCGGCGCGCAGGAACCGTTCGACCAGTTCGGACTCGGGCAAGGTGACGCTGGGGCTGACGATCAACATGCGGGCCAGTGTAGAGGGCGGGAAGCAAGTACGAGAAGTGAGTGATGGAGTGAGGAGCGAGAGAAAGGCAAAAGTGGGCGCGGGCTGTTCTTCCACTCGTTTCTCGCTCCCCGCTCTGCCACTCACTCCTGCTCCACGGTCCAGCCGAAGCGTCGAAGCAGCCCGGCGTAGGCATCGTCCAGCGGAGCCTCCAGCTCCATCACGGCGCCGGTCCGCGGATGCGCAAAGCGCAGTCGCCACGCATGCAGCAGCATGCGGTGACAGCCGAAGTGCTGCTTGTACAGCCGGTTGTGGTCGCCGCGGCCGTGCTGGCAGTCGCCGATGACCGGGTGGTGGATGTGCGCCAGATGCTTGCGGATCTGGCGGAAGCGGCCGCTCTCGGGCTCGGCCTGCACCAGCGCATAGCGCTGCCGCGGATAACGGCCGAGTTCGATCGGCACCTCGATCGTGGCCAGCCGCCGGTACTGCGTGCGGGCTTCGCGGCGCGGACCGGTTTCGCGCGAGCCGGGCAGCGCGTAGTCGATCACGCCTTCCAGCGGATCGGGCCAGCCGCGCACCACCACCAGATACTGCTTGCGCACCGCGCGACCCATGAACTGCTCGCCCAGCGCGGCGGCGACTTCCTTGCTGCGCGCTACCAGAAGCACGCCGCTGGTAGCACGATCGAGCCGGTGCGCCAGATAAACGCTGTCGCCGATCTGCTCGCGCAGCTGGTCGATCAGGAATTCCTCGGCGTTGCCGACCATCTTCGATCGATGCACGGCGAGGCCCGCCGGCTTGTTCACCGCGATCAGCGCGTCGTCCCGATAGAGAATTTCAAGCATGTGCATGGCCCATCTTGTGGTAGGAGCCCGCTGGCGGGCGATGCTCTTGTTCTGATCTTTCCTACCCGACATCAAAACAAGAGCATCGCCCGCCAGCGGGCTCCTACGGCAAAGGTGGTGGTCGGCGGCGCGGCCAGCCGATTGCGAAGGCCAGCGTGCCGGCGATCGCCACACACAGGGGCGGCCAGATGCCGTGCCGCGGGGTCAGCGTCCACAGCAACGTGGCGGCGATCAACAGCGCTGCGCCGAGCAGGCTGCAGGCCAGCAGCCGGTGCTGGCGCTGTGCATTGTCCCGGCTCATCTGGAGTGCGAGCGGATCGCTCACGCTGCGCTGTTCTCCTCGCGCGATCTGGCGCAACGCATCGCGAACCAGTTCGGGGAATTGCGGCGCGTTGTGCAGCCATTCGGGCAGGCGCTTGCGCACGTCGCGCAAGGTGCGCAGCGGGCTGTAGCGCTCGCGCAGGATGCGCTTGAGCACGGGATGCGCCACCGCCCAGATGTCGATCTCCGGATCGAGCATGCGCCCGACACCCTCGATGTTGAGCAAGGTCTTCTGCAGCAGGATCAGCTGCGGCTGCAGGGTCAGCTCGAAGCGGCGGGCGGTCTGAAAAAGTTTGACCACCAGTTCGGCCAGCGAGATCTGCGACAGCGGGCGGGTGAAGTACGGCTCGCACACGGTGCGCACCGCGGCCTCGAGCTCGTCCAGCCGCACGTCGGCAGGCATCCACCCGGCGGCGACATGCAACTGCGCGATGCGTGCGTAGTCGCGTTCGAACAGCGCGATGAAGTTCTGCGCCAGCCAGTACTGATCGGCCTCCGGCAGCGAACCCATGATGCCGAAGTCCAGCGCGATGAAACGCGGTTCGCCGGTGCGTGTCGGGTCGACCCAGATATTGCCGGGGTGCGCGTCGGCGTGGAAGAAGTTGTCGCGGAACACCTGCTCGTAGAACACCCGCACGCCTTTGGCGGCGAGCGCCTTGCGGTCGAGGCCGGCCGCGTCGATCGCGGCGATGTCGTCGCTGCTGATGCCGTGCACGCGCTCCAGCGTCAGCACGCGCTGCGCCGTCAGTTCCCAGTGCACGGCCGGCACGTACAGGTCCACGCCGCTGTCGAAGTTGCGCTTGAGCAGGCTGGCGCTGGCGCCTTCGCGCTGCAGGTCCAGCTCGTTCTCCAGCATCTTCTCGACTTCGGCCACGACATCCAGCGGACGGATCTTGTCGGCGTTCGGATGCCAGCGCTGGGCCAGTTCGCCGAGCGAGCGCAGCAGCTTCACGTCGCGGGCGATCTGCGTGTCGATGCCAGGGCGCAGCACCTTCACCACCACCTCGCGCCCGTCATGCAGCGTCGCCGCGTGGACCTGGGCGATCGAGGCGGAGGCCAGCGGCGTTTCATCGAATTGGGCGTATAGACGCCCGATCGGCGATTTCAGCTCGCGTTCGACGATGGCGCGCGCCTCGCTGCCGGGGAACGGTGCGACCTGGTCCTGCAGCAGGGCCAGTTCGTCGGCGATGTCGAGCGGCACCAGATCGCGCCGGGTCGACAGCACCTGGCCGGCCTTGACGAAGATCGGCCCCAGATCGGTCAAGGCGTGGCGCAGGCGCTCGCCGCGCGACAGGCCTCGGATGTCGATGCGCGGCCGCGCCACCAGCGGGCGCAGCAGCTTCAGCGGTCGATACAGATGAGTCGCGTCGATCAGATCATCGAGGCGATACGCCAGCAATACCGAAGCGACCCGCAACAGTCGCGGCACCACCTTCAGCGGCGTCACGCGATGTTGCCTTGCAGTCGTCGAATCAGTCGCTGCACGCGCGACTCCAGCCGCTCGCTGCGCTCGCGCAGGTGGTCCACGCCATCAAGAAAATCCTCGACTTCACCCGGTGCCAAGGCAATACGCGCCTCGTCGCGCAGCCAGTCGGCGCTGTCTTCGGTGAGGTGCATCGCGGTTTCACGCGCGTGGGCAAGGCCTTTGCGCACCGCCTTCGCCAGCGGCACGCCGAGCACGTCGCCGAAGGTGCGCGCGAATGCTTCCTCGAAATCCGGGGCGAACTTGCCGGCCAATTTTTCCAGCCGCCGGGCCAGCTCGGCATCGCCGGCGATCTCCACCTTGCCCGGCGCGATGCCGTCGTCGTCGCGGCGAAACATCATCGCCAGCAGGCTGCCCGGCGTGGCTGCGACGCGCAGCTGGCTGTCGTCTCGCGGCGGCCCGACCTTCAGGCGCGCGTCCTCGACGGTCACCGCCAAGGCGATTTCCGGGCCGCGCAGGTGCAATTGCACGCTGCGGCCGTTCAGCACGGCCAGCTGCCGCTGCGTGTCCGGATCCAGCGACAGAGTGTGATTCAGCGCGGTTTCCAGCGCGCGGCCGGCGAGCTTGCGCAGCGATTGCGGCAACCAGGCATTGGGAGTGGCGGCATTCATCCGGCAATTGTAGCCGTGCCGGCCACCATCCTACGGATTTTGCGCGGCGCCCGCGAAGCCGAGCTGGCGCCAGGCTTCGTACACCGCCACGGCGACCGTGTTCGACAAGTTCAGGCTGCGGCTGTCCGGCCGCATCGGCAGGCGCAGGCGCTGCGCGGCCGGAATGGTGTCCAACACATCGCCCGGCAGACCGGCGGTCTCGCAACCGAACAGCAAGGCGTCGCCATCGGCAAATCGCGCATCGACATGGGCGACCTGGCCGCGGGTGGTGAAGGCGAACACGCGTGGCGTGCCGATCGTGACTAGGCAACGGGCCAGGTCGTCATGCACGGCGACGCGGGCGTACTCGTGGTAGTCCAGGCCGGCGCGGCGCAGCCGCGCGTCGTCCAGTTCGAAGCCCAGCGGCCGGATCAGATGCAGCGCGGCGCCGGTGTTCGCGCACAGGCGAATCACATTGCCGGTGTTCGGCGGGATCTCGGGGCGGAACAGGATGACATGGAGCATCCAGCCATTATCGCGTGTCCGCGCAAGGTTGCGGCAGCACTCAACCGCGCGGCTGCGGGCAGACCACGCCATCCGGCGGCAAGGCGCAACTGGTCGGTGCCGTTGCCAGGATGGCGCTGAGGCGGTTGCTGGCGGCGAACTGTGAGGGGGGCGGGGTTGCCGTCAGCATGGCGCCGAAGATCATGCCGCAGACGGCCAGGCAGGCGATGAACAAGCCGCGCAACATCAATGTCTCGAATTTCATGATCACGTCTCCGATGAAAGGTAAAGCCCTGTAGTCCAGAAACAGCAAGCCCTGTGCCAAGCCTTGTATTCGATTCAAGTAATTGATGTACAAATATATTTGTGGGCGACCGAGTGGCGAAAACACTGTCCGCGGACAGCTGTCCGCACGCCGGCGGACAACCGGACATCCTGGCGCCGCGGCTCTTCCACTCGTGTCGCAAGTCCTTGCGGTGGTTCAGTGGCGCCGCTAGCCTGCGTCGATTCATCCGTGAAGCAGGAGGCTCACCGTGCCAAAGAAACCGCTCGCCCTGCTCATTGCCGGCCTGCTGACCCTCGTCGACGGCGTGCCGCTGGCGCTGGCCGCTCCCGAGACGGCAGCGGCCGTGGCGACCACGACCGTGCAACAGATCCCCGAACTGGCCTACGACCGCTTCGTGCTGCCGAACGGCCTGACCGTAGTGGCGCATGAGGATCACAAGGCGCCGGTGGTGGCGGTGAGCATCTGGTACCACGTCGGCTCGTCCTATGAGCCGAAGGGCAAGACCGGTTTCGCGCATCTGTTCGAGCACCTGATGTTCCAGGGTTCGGAGAACCACAGGGACGAATATTTCAAGCCATTCGAGCTGGCCGGCGCGACCGACCAGAACGGCACCACCTGGCTGGATCGCACCAACTATTTCGAGACCGTGCCGACCACCGCGCTGGACATGGCGCTGTGGATGGAGTCCGACCGCATGGGCCATCTGCTCGGCGCGATCGGCCACGCACAACTCGACGAGCAGCGCGGCGTGGTGCAGAACGAGAAGCGCCAGGACGAGAACCAGCCATACGGCCGCGCCGGTGAACTGATCCAGGCCGAGGCCTTTCCGGCCAACCATCCGTATCACCACGACACCATCGGCTCGATGGCCGACTTGAACGCGGCCTCGCTGGGCGACGTCAAGCAGTGGTTCCGCGACTACTACGGCGCCGCCAATACGGTGGTGGTGCTGTCCGGCGACATCACGCCGGCGCTGGCGAAGGCAAAGATGTTGAAGTATTTCGGCGACATCGCCCCGGGTCCCCAGGTGCCGCGGCCGCAGCCCTGGGTGGCGCCGCGCGACGCCTCGACCCGCGGCACGATGACCGACAACGTGGCGCAGACGCGGATCTATCGCGAGTGGAACGTGCCGGGCCGCGGTACCCGCGACGAGAACCTGCTCGAACTGGCCGCTGCGGTGCTGGGCGGCAGCAAGACGTCGCGCCTCTACCAGCGGCTGGTCTACCGGGACAAGCTGGCCGACGATGTCTCCGTCGGCGTCGAGCAGCACGTGCTGGCCAGCCTGTTCCAGTTGCAGGTCGACGTGAAGAAGGGGGTCGACCCGAAGCGGGTCGAGGCCGCGGTCGCCGAGGAATGGCAACGTTTCCTCAAGGGCGGTCCCGGTGCGGATGAGCTGGCGCGGGTCAAGACGGAAACCCGGGCCTCGTTCGTGCGCGGGCTGGAGAAGGTCAATACGCAGGCGTCGATCCTGGCCGAGGGGCAGCTTTATCAAGACGATCCGGGCGCGTACCTGAAGGACTTCAGCGAGTTCATGGCGGCCACGCCGGCCAGCGTCGGCGCGGTGGCGAACAAGTGGATCGCCAAGGGCGATTACACCCTGACGGTGGCGCCGGGCAAGGTCGAAGCCGCCGACATGGCGACCGCCGTGGGTCGCGCCGCTGCCGCCGGCGCACCGGCACCGGTGCTGTCGCCCAAGGGTGTTTACAAGACCGTGTCCAGCGATGTGGATCGCAGCAAGGGCGTGCCCGAGGTCGGCACATTTCCCGATCTCGGTTTCCCCACGCTGCAGCGCGGCAAGCTCTACAACGGCGTCGAGGTGATCCTGGCCGAGCGCCATACGGTGCCTGCGGTGCAGCTGCAACTGCTGTTCGATGCCGGTTACGCGGCCGACCAGGGCCGCAAGCTGGGCACCTCCAGCTTCACCATGTGGATGCTCGAGGAGGGCAGCAAGGATCTGGATTCGGTCGAGATCGCCAAGCGCAAGCAGCGCCTGGGCGCCATCATCGCTTCCGGCTGCGGCCTGGACTATTGCAATGCCTCGTTGAACGCGCTGGACGACCAGTTGAAACCGTCGCTGGAGCTGTTCGCCGACATCGTGCTCAACCCGGCTTTCCGCGAGGCCGACATCAGCCGGCTGCGCGGCCAGTGGCTGGCCGGCATCGCCCAGGAAAAAAGCCAGCCGACCGGCATCGCGCTGCGCACGTTGCCGCCGCTGCTGTACGGCAAGGGCCACGCGTACGCGATCCCGTTCACCGGCTCCGGTACGGAAGCGTCGATCAAATCGCTGACGGCCGCCGACATGCGCGCGTTCATGACCGACTTCATCCGTCCGGACAACATGAAGATCCTGGTCGCCGGCGATACCACGCTGGACAAGATCATCCCGCCATTGAACGCGGCGTTCGGCCACTGGAAGGCGCCGGCCGGCAAGCTGCCCAGGAAGAACATCGGCGAGGTCGCCGCCCCGAAGCGGGCGCGCGTGTATCTGATCGATCGCCCCGGTGCGCAGCAGAGCCTGATCCTCGCCGGCAGCCTGGCGCCGTCGACGGAGGCGCCGAATCACCTGGAAATCCAGACCATGAACGGTGCCTTCGGCGGGACCTTCACCTCGCGTCTGAACATGAACCTGCGCGAGGACAAGCACTGGGCCTATGGCGCCTTCAGTTTCCTCAGCAATGCCAAGGGTCAGCGCCCGTATCTGCTGTACGCGCCCGTGCAGACCGACAAGACCGCCCCGTCGATCGCCGAGATGCTGAAAGAAGCAAGAGAGGTGATCGGCGACAGGCCGCTGACCGCGCAGGAGATCAGCAAGATCAAGATGGGCGATGTCCGCAGCATGCCGGGCAGCTACCAGACCACCGCGGCGGTGATGGGCGCGCTGCAGGGCATCGCGCTGTACGACCGCCCGGATGATTACGTGCAGACCTTGAAGTCGCGCATCGAGCGGCAGAGCGACGCGTCGGTGCAAGCGGCGGCGAAGCAGCTGATCCATCCCGACCAGCTGACCTGGGTGATCGTCGGCGATCTGAAGAAGATCGGAGCGCCGATCCGCGCCCTGAAACTTGGCGATGTGCAGGTGCTCGACGCCGACGGCAACGCGGTGAAGTAAGTCGATCCGCAGCGCGTTTCGGATTCATTGGGGACGCGCTGGCGTCCGCGCGTTAGGATGGGGCAGGGTCGGCGACGGCCCGGCCCGTCTGTCTTCAATACCTTGTCACCGCCGCGGAGCTAGTCATGCGCAAGACCTTGCTGTTGCTCGTCCCCGTTCTGCTGTTGAGCGCCTGCAGCTGGGGCATCACCCTGGACGATGCCGCGAAAAACGTGCGTACCGCATGGAGCGGCGACGTGTCCGGCTGCCGCGAGCTGGGCAAGGTCACCGTGTCGGTGATGGACCGTGTCGGCCCGGTCGATCGCAATACCATCACCGTGCGCGACGAACTGGAAGTGCTGGCGCGCAATCAGGCGGCACAGATGCATGCCGATACCATCAAGCCGCTGGCGGAACCCGCCGACGGCTCACAGCCGTGGGGCGCCTACCAGTGCGGTGCACGCCAGATTCCAGCGGCTCATTCGCCGAACGCGCCCGCCAACCCAGGCAGCGCTCCCGGTAAAGCGCAGACCTTCCCGGTGCACGGCGGCTGACCCAGGCCAGCCGCGGCAGGCGGGCTCGCCCACGCAGCCGAGGTCCGCGGTAGGCGCATCGGCGCAGGTTTGCGATGATGGGCGCTGTTGCACACCGACGGCGCCATGAACCATTTGATCTCCGCACCCGCCCGCCTTGCCCGACGCATGCTGCCGTTCCGGCGCCAGTCGAAAGCGTCTCCGCTGGATGCGCTGCCGTTCCTTGCGGTGCCGGCCAGCGCCATCGTGGTGTTGCCCGAACCGTCCGCCTTTCGGCACGAACTGCTGCAACTCATCGCGCAGGCCAGCCGGCGCATCGTGATCGTGACGTTGTACCTGCAGGACGACGATGGTGGCCGCGAGGTGCTCGATGCGCTCTATGCGGCGAAGGCACGGCAGCCGGCGCTGCAGATCTCGGTCTTCGTCGACTGGCATCGCGCGCAGCGCGGCCTGATCGGCAAGCAGAAGAGCGAAGGCAATGCGGGCATGTACCGCGGGTACGCCGCGCGGCTGGGGCCCGGCGTCGACATCTACGGCGTGCCGGTGCAGAGCCGCGAACTGTTCGGCGTGCTGCACCTGAAGGGTTTCGTGATCGACGATGCCGTGCTCTACAGCGGCGCCAGCCTCAACGATGTCTACCTGGCGCGGCACGGACGTTATCGGCTCGATCGCTACCACCTGCTGCGGCATAGCGGACTGGCCGATGCGATGGCGGCATTCGTGCAGCGCCATTTCGTCGGCAGCGGGGCGGTGCGCCGGTTGAACGTGGCCGAGGTGCCCACGACGCGGATGTTGCAACCGGCGATCCGTGAACTGCGCCAGGACTTGCAAGGCGCCGGCTACGACATTCCGCCAGGCGGGACACTCGGGCCGTGCGATGTGGCGGTGACGCCGCTGCTGGGCTTCGGCCGCGGCGACAATTCGCTCAACGAGGCCTTGCTGGCATTGCTGCGCGGCACGCGCGAGCGGGTGATCCTGCTGACGCCGTATTTCAACCTGCCGCGGCCGGTGCGTATCGTGCTCGGCCAGCTGCTGCGCCGCGGCTGCGAGATCAACCTGATGATCGGCGACAAGACCGCCAACGATTTCTACATTCCGCCGGGGCAGCCGTTCAAGACGATCGGCCTGCTGCCGTACCTGTACGAAAACAACCTGCGCCGTTTCGCGCGCGCGCATCGCCGTCAGATCGGCAGCGGCCAGCTGAACATCCACCTGTGGCGCGACGGCGACAACAGCTATCACCTGAAAGGCCTGTTCGTCGACGACGACGTGGCAGTGCTGACCGGCAACAACCTCAATCCGCGTGCATGGGCACTGGATCTGGAAAATGGTCTGGTGCTGCTGGACCCCGCGCACCTGCTGCATGCGAAACATCAGGCCGAGTGGGCGGCGTTGAAACAGCACGCTACGCGCCTGTCCGACTATCGAGCGCTGGAAAGCCCACGGCATTATCCGGCGGCGGTGCGCAAGCAGCTGAAGCGGCTCAATCGCACCCGGCTCGACCGTCTGGTCAATCGGCTGCTGTGAGCGCCTGCGCATTGCCCAGGCGCTGCAGCCGCAGGCCCAGCCAGCGCTGCACGTCCGGCCATTCGCCGGCGAGGATGCTGTAGCAGACCGTATCGCGCAGGCTGCCGTCGGGGCGGCGCTTGTGCGCGCGCAGCACGCCTTCGCGTTGCGCGCCGAGACGTTCGATCGCGCGCTGCGAATCGAGATTGCGATGATCGGTATGCAGCTCCACCGCCACGCAGTTCAGCCCCTCGAACGCGTGCTGCAACAGCAGTCGCTTGCAGGCGGTGTTGAGGTGGCTTTTCTGCCAGCGCTTCGCGTACCAGGTGTAGCCGATCGCCAGACGGGGCAGGTCGGGCACATAGTCGTAGTAGCGCGTGGTGCCGACGATCTCGCCGCTGGATGTTTCGCGCACGGCGAACGGCAGCATCACGCCGTCGGCCTGGCCTTGCAGCGCTTTTTCCACATAGCCGCGTGCCTGGCCCGGTGCCGGCGCACTGGTGAACCACAGATTCCATAGTTCGCCGTCGGCGGCGGCGGCTTCCAGCGCCGGCGCATGGTCTAGGCTCAGCGGTTCCAGAACGACGTATTCATCGTGCAGGCGAGTCGGTACGAGGTGGCTCATCGGTAGTCCGGTGCGAAAGGCTAGGCGTCGAGGTCGGGGATCAGCTTGCTCTCGAGGCGGGCGATGTTGTCTTTCAACAGCAGCTTGCGTTTCTTCAGGCGGGTCAGCTGCAGTTCATCGCGGCCGATCGCGGTGGCCAGCTGCTCGATCGCCGCATCGAGGTCGCGATGCTCCATCCTCAGCTCGGCGAGCAGATGGACGATTTCAGCATGATCCTGAACCTGCATGGCGATAACGGCGGTTTTGGGGACGATTTCCCTAGTTTAACGCCGTTTGGCCGCTCGGAGCTGGGCGAGGACCCGGCTACAATGGGGGTTCTTTACTGTCCGATTGGCCGCCATGTCCGCCCAGCCCGCATTCGTCCGCACGCCAGCCGCCGAGGCCGACAAACTGGTCCGGCGCCTGCGTCGCCAGGTCGGCCAGGCGATCGGCGACTTCGGCATGATCGAGGACGGCGACACGGTGATGGTGTGCCTGTCAGGCGGCAAGGATTCCTACACCTTGCTGGACCTGCTGTTGCAGCTGCAGGCGAAGGCGCCGGTGCACTTCAGCCTGATCGCGGTGAACCTGGACCAGAAGCAGCCGGACTTTCCGGAGCATGTGTTGCCGGATTACCTGGCCGCGCGCGGTGTGCCGTTCCACATCATCGAGCAGGACACCTACAGCACGGTGACGCGGGTGATCCCTACCGGCAAGACCATGTGCAGCCTGTGCTCGCGGCTCCGGCGCGGCGCGCTGTACGGCTGGGCGGCGGCCAACGGCATCACCAAGATCGCGCTGGGCCACCACCGGGACGACATTCTCGCCACGTTCTTTCTCAACATGTTCTACCAGGCACAGCTGAAGGCGATGCCGCCGAAGCTGCGTTCGGACGATGGACGCCACGTGGTGATCCGGCCGCTGGCGTATTGCCGCGAAAGCGACATCGCCGAGTACGCCGCGCAGCAGCGGTTTCCGATCATTCCGTGCAACCTGTGCGGCTCGCAGGACAACCTGCAGCGCAAGGCGGTGCGGCGCATGCTGGCCGAGTGGGAGCAACTGCAGCCCGGGCGCAGCGAGAACGTTTTCCGCGCGCTGGGCCATGTGTCACCCTCGCAGCTGGCCGATCGCACGTTGTTCGATTTCACCCTGGGCGCGCCGCCGGCTGAAGCGTCGGCATGGACAGCCGACGCAACGGATGAGACCGTTGTCATGCAAGCTTGAACTTTACATACCACCTGCCGAGTAATCACTGTGTCCTTCTTTGCATCCGTTGAAATGGCCCCCGGCGATCCGATCCTGGGCCTGACCGAAACCTATCTGGCCGACCAGCGCCCGGGCAAGATCAACCTGGGAGTAGGCATCTATATCGACGATCAGGGCCGTATCCCGCTGCTGCCGACGGTGCGCGAAGTGGAGCTGGCCCTGGTCGCGACGGGCAAGCCGCGCGGCTACCTGCCGATCGACGGCCTGGCGGCGTACAACCGGCTCACCCAGCAGTTGCTGTTCGGGGCCGAGTCGTCGCTGCTGGCGGCCGGCCGGGTGGCTACCGCGCAGACCATCGGCGGCAGCGCGGCGCTGCGGGTGGCGGCCGATCTGCTGAAGCAGGTGGCCGGCGCCGGCGCGAAGATCGCGATCAGCAATCCGAGCTGGGGCAACCACCACGTAGTGTTCCGCACGGCCGGTTTCGAGCTGCTCGATTACCGTTACTACGATGCGTCCAGTCATGGCCTGGATTTCGCCGGCATGCTGGAGGACCTGGGCCGGCTGGAGCCGGGTACGGTGGTGTTGCTGCATGCGTGTTGCCACAACCCGACCGGTGTCGACCTGGATGCCTCCCAGTGGCAGCAGGTGATTGCGCTGCTGCAGGAACGCCGGCTGCTGCCGTTCGTCGACATGGCCTACCAGGGCTTCGATAAGGGCATCGAGCAGGACGCCACTGCGGTGCGCCTGCTGGAGGCGTCGGGGACCGAGGCGTTCGTGGTCGCCAACTCGTACTCCAAGTCGTTCTCGCTGTACGGCGAGCGGGTCGGCGCGCTGTCCATGGTCGGTGCCGATCGCGACGAGGCGGCGCGGCTGCTGTCGAAGATCAAGCAGACCATCCGCGCGAACTATTCCAGCCCGTCCACGCACGGTGCCAGCCTGGTCGCCGGCGTGCTTGGCAGTGCCGAGTTGCGTACGCGGTGGGAACACGAGCTGGGCGAGATGCGCTCGCGCATCCACGCGATGCGCGCCGGTCTTGTCGACAAGCTGGCCGCGCTCGGCGCGCCGGATTTCGGCTTCATCAACCGGCAGGCCGGCATGTTTTCCTATTCCGGCCTGAGCAAGGCGCAGGTCCATCGGCTGCGCGACGAGTACGCGATCTACGCGCTCGACAGCGGCCGCATCTGCGTGGCGGCACTCAACCGCAGCAACCTCGACACCGTGGCCGCGGCAGTGACTGCCGTCAGTCGCTGACATCGTTCGCCCCGATTCCACACCGTTCGTCCCCGGATCAAATCCGGGGCAGGCTCTGAGCGTAGTGCAGCGAAGTCGAAGGATTTCGCATCGCATCCCTCGGCTTCGGCCCGCCGGGTCTGCGCTCAGGATGAGCGGAAAGATCATAAAACACTGCCTTCGGGCCACACCCTTATCCGGATATTGAATGTTTTTTCGCAATCTCACGCTGTTCCGTTTTTCTCCCGCCGTTGCTCAAGACCTGAACCGCCTCGACGAAGCATTGGCCGAGCATCGGCTGCGCCCCTGCGGGCCGCTGGAAATGTTCACCAAGGGCTTCGTGCCGCCGGTGGGGCGCGGCGAGGGCGAGCCGCTCACGCATGCCGTGAAGCAATGCACCCTGCTCACCGTCGGCGGCGAGGACAAGCTGCTGCCGGCCGCGGTGATCAATGACGAACTGCACCGCAAGGTGCAGAAGATCGCCGAGGAAGAAGGTCGCAAGGTCGGCGGCCGCGAACGCAAGCGCATCAAGGAGGATCTGCTGACCGAGCTGCTGCCGCGCGCCTTCGTGCGCAACTCGCGGATGTCCGCCTATGTCGACAAGAAAAACGGCTGGCTGGTGCTGGATACCTCCAGCCGCAAGTCGGCCGAGAACGCGCTGACCCAGATCCGCGAGGCGCTGGGCAGCTTTCCGGCGGTGCCGCTGGCGCCGGAGGAGGGCCCGCGCGTGCTGATGACCGACTGGCTGGCCAACGGCAACCTGCCGGCCGGGCTGACCCTGGGCGACGAGTGCGAATTGCGCGATCCGGCCACCGCCACCGGCGCGATCGCCCGCTGCCGCCGGCAGGACCTGGATGCCGAGGAGGTCAAGGAGCACCTGCGCAACGGCAAGCAGGTGTTCATGCTGGGCCTGACCTTCGACGACCGCATCAGCTTCGTGCTGGGCGAGGACCTGATCGTGCGCAAGCTGAAGTTCCTGGACGTGGTGATGGACGAGCTGGGCGACAGCCAGCAGGACGCCCAGGCCGAGCTGGACGCCAGTTTTGCCCTGCTGACGCTGGAACTGGAGCGGTTGCTGGGCAAGCTGGAGGAGTGGTTCGGCCTGCCGCGACCTGCGGAAAGCTGAACAAAAAATCCATACCGCGAAGTCGGCCGGGGCGGCATACTGAGTGTCCGGTTGCAGGTTCGCAAACCGGTTCACTCACTCAACCAAAATACTCAACCAAGACAGGCCGGGGTACAAACGGGCAGGCTCATGGCGCAGCATCTGGAAGGCGACTGGCTGGAACTGGCGACGGTTGGCGGCAGCATCATTCGGGTGCTGAAGTCCGCCCATCCGCGTGCGCGCCGGCTGCGCCTCACCATCACGACCAAGGGCGCACGGGTGACCTACCCGAACGGCACCCATCCGGCCCAGGTCAACGCATTCCTGCGCAGCCACGCCGATTGGCTGGAGCAGAAGCTCGACGAGCTGAACCTGATCGTGAAGCCGCTGCCGCCGCTGCGCGTGGGTTATCCGTGCAACTTCCCGCTGCGCGGCGAATTGGCGGAGCTGGATTGGGCCGAAGGCGCTTATCCGAAGATCGAGCCGCACGCGACCGGGCTGACCCTGGTGATCCCGCGTCCGCATACGCGTGCGTTGCCGATCGCCCGCGGCCTGCTCGCCTCGCATCTGGAAGCGCTGATCCGGCGCGATGTCTCGCGCTGGCTGGCCAGCTACGTGCCGCAGCTGGGGCTGGCGCCCACGTCGTTGCGGATCCGTCCGATGAAAAGCCTGTGGGGCAGCCTGGATACCCGTGACCGCATCAATCTCGACCTGGCGCTGGCGCTGGCGCCGCCGGTGGCGCTGCGCTACGTGCTGGTGCACGAGCTGTGTCACCTCAAGGTACGCAACCATTCGCCGCGGTTCTGGGCGCAGGTCGAAAACCTGTTTCCGGACTGGCGCGAGCAGCGCGACTGGCTGCGCCAGCACGGCGCGATCCTCAAATCGGAACTCGACCGGCTGATCGACGACGTCGCCGATTGATCCTTGCGGCGGCGGACCGGTGGATCATCGGCAGCGGAATGAATCCGGTGAGACGTGCTCAGAACTTGCGGGCCTGCCGCACGTAGCGCGTGCCCAGCAGCACGTCCCACAGCGGCGTGGTGAGGCCGAAATTGCAGTCCGGATGGTAGTGGTGGATATGGTGGGCGCCAGCCCAGCGGCGCAGCCACGGATGCCTGAAGCGAACGTGATGGATGGTGAAGTGGCTCAGCCCGTAAGTGATGTAGCCGAAGGTGATCGCGCCGGCCATCAGCAGGGCGAAACCGGTGGGCATGATCAGCACGAACAAGCCGGCCAGGATTAGCAGCACCACCGCCGGCAGGAAGAACGGCAGCGAGTCGTAGCCCAGCGGCTGCTCATGGTGCGTGCGGTGACCTTGTTCGAACAGCGGCACCCGCGTGTGGAACATCCAGCGGTGAAAGAAATACTCGATGAAGCTGAAGGCAAACAGGCCCAGGCCGATGGCCAGCAGCGCGGTCAGCGGGTTGCCCGCATGCATGCGCCAGCCTTCGACAACCAGCAGCGCGCCCAGCGTGGTATCCACGCCGAGTTCGGCCCAGTAGTTGGTGCGGGTGCTGGACATGCGCACGATCGCATCCACGCCTGAGCGCAAGAAGCTTTGCTTCATCGGTCGCTGCATCGTTCCGTTTTCATGCAATGAGGCAGGCCTTACTGCGGGAGTCATGACCCATTCTCCCATGTTGTCATACGCAATTCACGATGATGTGCGTGGGTTGGCTGACTCGCAGATGACCGGATCGACCCGGCTGGGCCGACCGCGATGCCGGCCGCGATCGCGATTCAGTGCGACAGCGCGAATCCGCTGAGGATCTGGGCCGTCTGCTCGGGCTTTTCCAGCATCGGCATGTGATTGCAGCCGTTGATGGTGCTGGTGCTGATTGCGTTGGCCGCGGTGAGTCCGTTGCGCAGGCTGTCCAGTGCGGAGATGTCGACGATCTTGTCTTCATGGCACCACACACCCAGTACAGGCATGCTCAGCTGGCCTAGCCGGTTCTGCATGGCAAGATATTGCGACGGCTGGCGCAGCTCGTCGAGGCTGCGCTCGATGAAGGCGTGGTCACGCTGGTTGCGCTTGACCAGTACATCGACGAAGCGGCCGGGTACGGTCGGCGGCTTTTCGAAGGCCCAGGCGGTGGCGCGTTCAAAGCCGGCGCGGTCGTCGTACACGAACGGATCCTTGCCGGCCTGCACCTCGCGATCGAACGCGTTCGGTGTCGATTTCAGTCCGAACGCATCCACCAGCGCCAGTTCGGCGACCTGCCCGGGATGCGAGCTCGCATAAACGCCGGCAATGGCGCCGCCCATCGAATGGCCGACCAGCATGAAGCGCCGCAGGCGCAAGACCTGCACGAATGCGTCGAGGCGTGCGACCTGGGCGTCGATGTTGTAGCTGGCGTCCGCGACGCGCGAGGATTCGCCCCAGCCGGGCAGGTCGGGGATGATCAGGTGGAAGTGCGGCGTGAGCAGCTTGGCCACTTCCAGCCAGACGCTCTTGTCCGCCGCAAAGCCGTGCAGCAACACGATAGTCGGGCCGTCGCCGCCCTCGTAGTAGCTCCAGTGCGTATCGCCGGCCTGCACCGAATGCTTGTCCAGATGCGCCGCCATCGCCTCGCGCGTGAAGTTCGCCTGCATCAGCCACTGCGGTGCGAACAGGTAGCTGCCGCCCAGCACGACGACCAGCAAGCCGACCAGCCACCCCAGAAATTTCAGGCGGCGGTACAGCATGCGTTTCCAGAGCGGAGTAGTGGTGGCGTCTATTGATGGCGGCATGATGGCTTCTTGGTGGATCGTGGTGGATATCGCTTCCTTCCCCTGCAGGACAGGGGGAGGGGCGAGTTCGTTACTTCGCTTTTTTCGCCTTCGCGATGAGATCTCCCACCACCTGCTGGGTCAGCGGGTGGTAGCCGGCCCTGGCCCTGGCGTAGACCTGTTCGGCATAGGCCAGGCCATCCGGCGTCCGGGCAAAAGCCTTGTACAGCGGCATGGTCAGGTACAACCGGCCGATCCGGGTCATGTGTTCGGCAGCGGCCGTCCACACGGCCTTGTCGCCGCCGGCGATCGCGTGGCTGTACCAGCGCATGCCGATCTCCGCGTTCGGCGTGCCGGTGAGATGCCAGGCGGCGTCGAGCTGCTGCAGCTTGTCCAGCGGTGCGACGTCGGGCAGACGGTCGAGGAAATACATCCACTCCTGCGTGTTCCAGCCCTTCGCGGCTAGCCGGTCGGCGGCCAGCGTGCCGGCGAGGAATGCGGTACGTTCCCGGTCGATGGTGTCGAAGCGCGCTGAGTCGGGCAGCGGCGCATTCTTCGGGATGCCGGTGTCGTAAACCCAGGCTTTCACTTCATCCCAGCTCATCTTGCCGGGATATTTTTCGATGAGGTTCGGTTTCATGTAGTCGAGCATCTGCTCGGTGGTGATGCTGTGCCAGGCGAAGTGATTGAAATAGCCCTTGAGATAGTCGTCGAACGCGCTGCGGCCGAAGCGCCGCTCCAGCGTGCGCAGGAACCACGAGCCTTTGTCGTAGGCCACGTCGGACAAGGAATCATCGGCGCCTACGCCGCGCGGATCGGGTGCCAGCTTCTGCGCGTTGGCCGGCATCGCACCGATGCTCTTCTGCAGCGCGCGGGCCGACAGCAGCGCTTCCTCGTCGGCCAGCGGCTTGCCGTACACCGCCTCGGTGATGCGGCCCTGCACGTAGGTGGTGAAGCCTTCGTTGAGCCAGATGTCGCGCCAGGCGGCGCTGGTCACCAGATTGCCCGACCACGAATGCGCCAGCTCATGCGAGACTAGCGAGACCAGGCTCTTGTCGCCGACCAGCACCGTCGGCGTGGCGAACGTCATGTTCGGATTTTCCATGCCGCCGTACGGAAACGACGGCGGCAGCACCAGGATGTCGTAGCGGCCCCATGCGTAAGGGCCGTACAGCTGCTCGGTGGTGGCGATCAGCTTTTCGGTGTCCTCGAATTCGTGCGCGGCCTTGTCGACGACCGACGGCTCCGCATACACGGCCGAACGCGGCCCGGTTTCCTTCACCGCGATGTCGCCCGCGCCGATCGCCAGCAGGTAGGACGGGATCGGATGCGGCTGATCGAAGCTGAAGTCGCCGTTCAGCGGGTGCTTCGCGTCGTTGATCGCGCTCATCACCACGCGCACGTCCTTCGGTGCACTGACGTGGGCGTCATAGGTGAAGCGGATCGCCGGCGAATCCTGCAGCGGCACCCAGGACCGCGCGTGGATCGACTCGGACTGCGAGAACATGAACGGCCGTTTCTTGTACGCCGTCTGCGCGGGGGTAAGCCATTGCAGGCCGGATGCTTCGGGCGAAGTGGTGTAGACGATACGCACCTGCGCCGGATGCTGCGGCGCCGCGATCGTCAGCTTGCTGCCGAGCTGCTTGTCGCGCGGCGCCAGCGCATATTTCAGCGCGGTGGTCTTGCCGTCGCCGCCGACTGCCTCGATCTTCGCGATCTTCAGGTCGCGCGTGTCCAGCACCAGCGACTGCGCCTCGGGATTCTTCCAGTCCAGCTTCAGGGTGGCCTGGCCATCGAGCCGGCGCTGCGGAAAATCGATCTTCAGATCGAGATCCAGATGGGTCACGCGCACCTGATCGGGCTGGGCGTAGGAATTCGGGTCGCTGGCGTAGGCGGCCAGCGGCAACATCAGCGTGCCGAAGGCGAGGGCGGGGAGCAGGCGCATGGAAACTCTCGGGCCGGAAAACGCCGAGTATGCCATTGCCCCTGCTCCAGCCGCCCGTGGCGAAAGCTGGGTTCACGATGTCGCTAAGGCAACTCCTCGGCCGAGTGCGGATCGATTGCATACGGATGCATGGTGGCGAGAAAGCCCGGCTGCGCCTCGACTCGCGCGATCCACTCGCGGAAGTGGGGATACGCCTCCAGCGAAAGCCCGGCTTCGCCGGCGCGGCTGGCGTAGGCGAAGATCGCCATGTCGGCGATGCTGTAGCGGTCGTCGGCGATGAATGGCCGTGTCGACAGTTCGCTTTCCAGGATGTCCAGCGATCGCGTGGCGGCGCTGCGCTTGGCCTCGATCGTTTCCGCCGAGCGATGCGCCAGCTTGCCGGTCATCGTCCAGTGGCGCAGCGAGCCGATCACCGACTCCACCCGCTCCTGCTCGAAATGCAGCCACTGCTGCACCTTGGCGCGCTCGAACGGATCCGCTGGAAGATACGGCGTGCCTTCGGCGAGATACGCCAGGATCGCGTTCGACTCGGCCAGCACGCGGCCGTCATCGAGCCGGATCGCCGGCACCGTGCTGGTCGGATTGATGCGCCGGAATACCTCGGTCCGACCCTCGCCTTCGAAGATGCTGACCGCCATCGTGCGATACGGCCGGCCAAGATGATTCAGCAGCAGGCGCACTTTCCACGCGTTCTGCGAGGGCAGGTAGTCGAATAACGTCAGCATGACGGCATTCCTGTGGGAGCCGATGCACAGTGTTGAAGACGCTGCCGCCCCGAACCATCCGTTTCTTGCGCTGGTTCATGGTTGCCGGTAAAGGCTTGTCGGTCCGCATCGAGGCAATGGGGTTCTGATGCGGGGATGAAGCGTGTGCTCCACTGCACCGTCACGCGAGATTCGCCATGCTGGGCTGCCGTGCCGCGAACCGAACCTGATTGATGCGCATACCGCCTGCACCCATGCGTCGACTGCTGTGGCTGTTGGGTGTGCTGTATGTGCTCTACCTGATGGGCGGCAATGTATTCCTCAATAGCCCGCTCGCCCGGACCGAGGTCAATCGCAAGCCGCAGATTTTCCACGCGCAATGGGCCTGGGCGTGGACGTTGTGGCCAGGGCAGATTCATGCGCATGGACTGCAACTGCACGGGCAGGCGCGCCAATTGCTGTGGAGCGCGCGAGGCGATGCGGCGAGCGGCCACATCATGCTGTGGCCGCTGCTTCGGCACGAACTGCGTTTCGACGTGGTCCGTACGGTGGCGGTAAGCCTCGACATCCGGCCGACCGGCATCGATCTCAAGCCGCCGCCATGGCGAAGCGATGCCTGGCGTATCACGGTCGATCGCGTCAGCACAGCGTCGCTACGGCAGGTGCGCCTGGGTGATCTGGTCGCCGATGGCGATGGCGAGGCCGAGCTTGGCTTCACCCATCAGTTGCGCGGCGGTTCGACTGCCATTTCTCCTTCGCATGTCTTGATGCCGAAGGCGCGCCTGCACTATCGGCAGCTGGAGCTGTTGCGCGACGCGAGGCTCGACGTCCATTTCTTGTTCGATCCTTTCACCCATGAGGAGCTGCCGGGTTGGCAAAAACTCGAGCGGGCGAAGATACGCGTTGCCGCGGAAGGCACCACGCCGGCGATCGCGCTGGGTGCCGACAAGGCCGGCGCGCTGGCGGTCCGGCTGTCGCCGCAGGGCGGCCATCTCAACGCGGACTTCCTGCTGGATCACGGCACGCTGGCACCGGGCGGTCGTTTGCAATGGAACGCACCGGTGGCGATGACCGACGGCGACGGAACCCAGCAGCAACGTCATGGTTGGTTCGATCTCGCCGTGCAAGCCGAGGCCGTGACGATCAATGCGCGGATTCCGTCATCCCTAGGCACCGGCAACACAACCAGGCCGAACCAGGTGGACGCGCATCTGCAGTTCGCCAGCCGGCAGCTGTTGCCGCGGCCTTCGTCTGGCGAGGCGTTGCGATTGCTGTCCGGCACGCTCGAGGGCCGCTGGCATTTCGCCTCGATGCGCTGGCTGACGCCGCTGACCCAGTCCAGGCCGTGGCTGCAAATGAATGGCGCGGGCGATATCGTGGGTGCCTTGCGCATCGAGGCTGGACGACTGTTGCCGGGCAGCCATGTCGAAGTGCCGAAGGCCGTGCTGGCGGCGGACCTGCTCGACAACGTGTTCGCCGGCAGCGCGCGCGCGCAGGGGCGTGTAGTAGCCGGCAAGGGCGGTGCACGCACGACGGTGGACATGGTCGCGGATCGCTTCACGCTGGCGCCGCGCAATGCGCCCGGGCAGGCCTATCTGCGCGGGCGAGCGTTGCAGGTGACGTTGCAGTCATCCGCCGATCTGGCAAGCCTCGGCCACGACTTCATTGCCCGCCTGCATTTCGCCGATGCCGATGTTCCCGACTTGCGAGCCTACAACCGCTACCTGCCTGGCAAGAGTCTTTATTTCCTGCAGGGCAACGGCCGGATGAGCACCGAGTTCACCCTGGATGGCAACGGCGACGTGAGTGCGGGACGCATGCAGATGAGCAGTGGCGCTGTCCGACTGGCGCTGGGTGCATCGCGCCTCGCCGGCCAGCTCAAAATGGATACGCGGCTGTATCACGCCACCCGCGACGGCCATAGCTTCGATCTCGATGGCTTCGCGCTGGCCCTTGATGGCGTGCGCGTAGAAGGTTCCGCGGCACCGCCGTGGTGGGCCAGGATCACCTTGCAACATGGCCGTCTGGATTGGGATCGCCCCATGCGCGTACGCGGCAGCGCCACGCTGGTGATGAAGGACGTCAGTCTGCTGCTGTCGCTGTTCGCCGATCGCAGCGTGTTTCCCACATGGATCACCGGCATGATCAACGATGGCCAGGCCACCGCGCATGCCCAGATCGAGGCGCAGCGTGGCGACTTCATCCTCGATCATCTGGTGGCGCGCAACGAGCGCATCGACCTGTTGGCGCATCTGCATGTAAGCGAGGGCAAACCGAGCGGCGATCTCTATGCGCGCTGGGGCGTGCTCGGCCTGGGCGTGGCACTCGCCGACGGCAAGCGCCGCTTCCATCTGCTGCACGCCCGGCGCTGGTATCAGTCGCAGCCGGATCTGATTCCGGCAGAAGCCACTTTGACGCCTTGAGCGAGGCGACGAGCCTGTCTATGCGTAGCGATCGGCTAGCCGATCCGTTGCCTGCACCAGCTGGTCGACGATCGCCGGGTCGGCCGCGCTGTGGCCGGCCAGCACGATGTGCAGGTCCGCTTCCGGCCACGCCTGGCCGAGATCCCAGGCGCTCTTTACCGGGCAGATGATGTCGTAGCGGCCATGCACGATCGTCGCCGGGATGTGCCGGATGCGGTCGATGTCGCGCAGCAGCTGGTCCGGTTCGAGAAAGATCGCGTGACGGAAATAATGGGCCTCCATGGTGGCCAGGCTCACGGCCTTGTGCGGATCGGCGAAATCGCCGGTGCCGTCGGGATCGTGCAGCAAGGTGGTGCTGCCGCCCTCCCATGCGCTCCATGCTTTCGCGGCGGCGAGGCGCATGGCTTCGTCGTTGCCGGTGAAGCGGCGCCAGTAGGCGTCCAGCATCGAGTCGCGCTCCTGCTCGGGGATGAAATCGCGGAAGCGCGCCCAGCGCTCGGGAAAGATCTGCGAGGCGCCGCCGTCGACTTCGTTGAACCAGCGCAGCTCCTGCGGCCGGCCCAGAAAGATGCCGCGCAGTACTAGCCCGAGCACGCGTTCAGGGTGCGTCTGCGCATAGGCCAGCGCCAGGGTCGAACCCCATGAGCCGCCGAACACCACCCAGCGTTCGATGCCGAGCTGCTGGCGGATCGCTTCGATGTCGGCGACCAGATGCCAGGTGGTGTTGTCGTCGAGTTCGGCGAATGGCGTGGATTTGCCGGCGCCGCGCTGATCGAACAGCACGATGCGGTAGCGCGCCGGGTCGAAGAAGCGGCGATGGTAGGTCGCCAACCCGGCGCCCGGCCCGCCGTGCAGAAAGATTGCCGGCAGGCCATTCGGGTTGCCGCATTCCTCCACGTGCAACGTGTGGACGGGACCGACCGCGAGGCGATGGGTCTGGTACGGCTCGATCTCGGGATACATCTCGCGCATGACGGCGATCTCTGCGGTGCGAAAGGGCCACTTCGCCTGCGACCGGAGGAAGTCCCTTCGGGGCAGGCAGCGGAGGGCATTGTAATCAACCGAACTGCAGCGCCGCGGTGAGGTCGCCGGGCGGGAGGCCGCCGGCGGCGATCATGGCGGCATCGCGCAGTTTCAATCCGGGCAGTTGCTTCAGGCCGAAGCGGCGGGTGATGAAGCGCAGGATCGAGCCGGTGTCGTAGATGGTGTGGTCGACGAAACCCTTCTTCGCGAACGGAGAAACGATCAGCGCGGGAATGCGCGACCCCGGCCCCCAGCGATCGCCCTTGGGCGGTGCCACGTGGTCCCACCAGCCGCCGTTCTCGTCCACCGTGATCACCACCAGCATGTGCGGCCACTGCGGGCTTTTCTGCAGCGCATCGACCACCTGCGCCAGATGCTGGTCGCCCGCGGCCACGCTGGAATAGCCGGCGTGCATGTTGAGGTCGCCCTGCGGCTTGTAGAACGACACCGGCGGTAGCGTGCCGGCTTGGACCGCGGCAATGAAGCGGTTGCTGTCGGCGCTGCTGCCGACCCCGGCGTCGCGCAGGTGCTGCTGTCGTGCCGTGGTGCCGGGCGCGAACTGGCGGAAATAATTGAACGGCTGATGATGGATCTGGAAATTCGGCACTTCCGGAAACGCGTGGTGGTCGCCGCCGCCATGGCCGTCCAGCGCCAGCTGCCAGCCACCGGCGTACCAGGCCCAGTCGATGTCGGCTTCCGACAGCAGGTCGCCGATGGTGAGATGGGCCTGCGCCGGCAACGTGCTCGGGCTATCCGCATCGGCCAGCTGCGGCTGCTGCTTGTCACGACTGAATGCCGGCGCGTATGCCGGGCCGATGGTGTTGACCGCCCAGAAATCCGGCGTGAGCGTGTCGGGTGCGGCGAACTTCGAGCGGCCCTGCATCGCGCTGGGCGGCGAGCCGTCGGCCAGCTTCGGACGGATGCCGGTGGGATCGTCGCCTTCGACCATCGCGATCTGGAATTTCGCCGGCCCCTGGTCCGCCTGCGGATAGAACGGCGCCTGCGCCGCGGCCAGGTATTGATGGTTGAGGAACGAGCCGCCGAAGGCGCCCATGAAAAAGTTGTCGCACAAGGTGTACTGCTGCGCCAGCTGCCACAACTGCAGGTTGGCCGCGTTGTCCGCGTAGTGGCCCATCACCAATGCGCCGGAGTTGCCCCAGGCGACAAAGCCGTCGTTCTTGCCGCCGTTGATCTGCAGCTGGTTTTCGTAGAAGCGGTGCACCAGGTCGCGTGTGACCACGCCGTGGGGCAGCGGTGCGCCCGTCGGCGTGTGCAGCGCAAAAGGCCGGTTGGGCAGGTCGGCGATGGCGTCTTCACCGATCTGATAGTGTTGGCCATCGACGATCTGCGCATGCGGCGCCAGGCCGCCCCAGATCGGCGGCAAGGCGGTGAGCACGCTGCCGTCGCGGTCGCGCTGGCGGTATTCGGGCGCGTCGAGGTCCTTCAGCGGCTGCGCCAGTCCGGGGAAGTGCGCGAACAGGTTGTTGAAGCTGCGGTTCTCGGCATACAGCACCACCACCTGCTGGATATGCCGGCGCAGCAGGGCGTCGAGCGCATCTGCGCCTGTATCGGATGCCGCTGGCTGGCCGCCATCGGTCGGCGTGCAGCTGCCCAGGGTCAGTGCCGCGCCGGCCAGCGCGATGCCGCCGAGCAGGCGCCGGCGTTCGGGATCGGGCGGCGCTTCTTCGACCGCCACTGGCGGCCGGTCAGTGGGCTTGCGGATCATCGGATCGGTCGATGGGAGAAAGCCCGCGATTCTAGGACCGTGGCGCAGCTTCGTCATAGAAGCGCGACAGGTCCGCCTTGAGCTGCTTCAGCGCATCCATGTCGAAATAGATCATGTGCCCGGATGGATAGAAGCCGAACTCGATGTTCTCGCGGATCGCCGGATCGAGGCCGAGATGGCCGAGGTCGAACTCGGTGGCATGGAACGGCGTGGCAAGGTCGTAATAGCCGTTGGCCGAGAACACCTTCAGGTGCGGGTTGCGGCGCATCGCGCCGGCCAGGTCGGAGCCGACGTACGGTGCCTGGGTGAAACCGTGGCCGCTCTTGCGTTTCCAGTCCCAGCCGCGGTTGATCACGCCGTAGTTGTTGGGCAGGTAGGCGTGGTCGCTGGTGTATTTCAGCTCCGTGGCGGCGTACTGGTTGAATGCGGCCAGGTAGGCGCCGGTAGCGGCGTCGCTGGCAGCGTCGCCGTCGGGTGTCTCGCCGGCGGCATCCGGGTCGATGCCTTCGAAGCGGCCATCCAGACGCCCGACCGTACGGCGCTGATCGCGCAGCAGCTCCTTGCGGAAGCGGCTGGGACTGATGCGCAGGTTGGCCTCCTTGATGTAGGCCGGCGACAGGCCGATGTACTGGCTGAGCTGGTTGGCGATGCGGTCGGCCTCGGCCGGATCGATCGCATCGCCCTTGGCCAGCGCCAGCGTGTAGTCGGTGTCGGCGAAATGGCGCACACCGGCGAGGAAGCTGGCGATGTCGGCGGGTTTGTTCGGAACCTTGTTGTGATACCAGGCGATCGCCGCCTCGCTCGGCAGGTTGACCACGTAGGCATGGCCGATGCCGGTGCTTGACCACACGTTGAAGTCGAGGATCGAGGACATCAGCACGACGCCGTTGAACTCCATGCCCTGATCCTGCAGCAGCTTCACCAGCACGGCCGAGCGAGTCGTGCCATAGCTCTCGCCGAACAGGAACTTCGGCGAGTTCCAGCGATGGTTGTCGCCGACGTAGCGGGTAATGAACTTGGCGAACGCATCGGCGTCCTGGTCCACGCCGTAGAAGTTCTTGCCCTCGGCGGCGCCGACCAGCTGCGAGTAGCCGGTCCCCGGTGCGTCGATGAAGACCAGATCGGTCTTGTCGAGCAGACTGTATTCGTTCGGCACGGTTTCATAAGGCGGTGGCGGGATCGGCTTGTCACCGCGGTTCGCCACCCGCACCGGGCCGAACGATCCCATGTGCAGCCACATGCTGGAGGAGCCGGGGCCGCCGTTGTACATGAAGGTCACCGGCCGCTTGCCGGGCTTGCCGCCGTCCGCCGTGTACGCGACATAGAACACGCTGACGGTCGGCTTGTCCTTGTCGTCCTTGATCAGCAAGGTGCCGGCAGTGGCCTTGTAGCTGATCGTGCGGCCGCCGATGCGGACACTGTGCTTGCTGACCACGCTGTGTTCGGGCGGGATCGGCAGCTCGTCCTTCTTGCCGTCCTTGTCGGCCTGCGTCGTCTTGGCAGCATCCTTCGGAGTCGTGTCGTCGGCATGGACGGGGCCGCCGAGGGTCAGCAGCAGGGCGAGGGCGAACGGGGCGAGCGGAGAGAAGCGCATGGTGGGGATTCCGTGTCAGCGCTGCGGAGCGGCGCGGTCGTAGAAGGGCGCGAGGTCGGTCTTGAGCTGCTTCAGCGCGTCGGTATTGAGATAAATCATGTGCCCCGACGGGTAGTACAGGAACTGCAGGTTGCCGCGCAGCGACGGGTCGAGGTGCATGTGCGCCAGGTCGTATTCGGTGATGAAGAACGGCGTGGCGAAGTCGTAATAGCCGTTGACCGACAGCACCTTGAGGTTGGGATTGGTGCGCATCGCGTGGGCGAGATCGCCGGCCACGTAGGCCAGCGGCAGAGGACGCTTCACGTCGGCAGCCTTGTGCTTCCAGTCCCAGTCCTTGTTGATCTCGCCATAGGTGGGCCGGTAGTCCAGGTCGCTGTGATAGTGCAGCTGCTGGTCCAGATAGTCGTGGAATGCGCTGACGAACGCGCCGCTGATGCCGGTGTCGGAGGCGTCATAGTCCGGGGTCTCGCCGGCCGCGTCGGGGTCGGTGCCGGTAAAACGGCTGTCGAAGCGGCCCAGGGTGAGGCGCTGATCGCGCAGCAACTCCTTGCGGAAACGGCCGAGGTCGATGCGCAGGTTGGCGTCCTTGACGTACTGCACCGGCAGGCCGGTGTAGGCGGCGAGCTGCTGCGCCACGGCGTCGACCTGGGCGGCCGGGAGATTCTGGCCTTGTGCCAGCGCAGCGGCGTACGAGCCCTGCGCCCAGGCGCGGACCTGGTCGAGGAAGCTCTTCAGGTCGGCCGGCTTGTTCGGAATCTTGTCGTGGTACCAGGCAGCGGCGGCATAGCTCGGCAAGTAGCCGATGTAGATCTCGTCGTAACCGGGGATGCGGATGCCGTAGTTGAGGATCGACGACATCAGGATCACGCCGTTGAATGCCATGCCCTTGTCCTGCAGCGCATCGACCAGCGCGGCGGAGCGGGTGGTGCCATAGCTTTCGCCGTACAGGAACTTCGGCGAGTTCCAGCGCCGGTTGAGGCTCACATAGCGCTGGATCGCGCGGGCGAACGCCGAGATGTCCTGGTCCACGCCCCAGAAGTCTTTGCCGGTGGCCTTGCCCAGCGGGCGCGAGTAACCGGCACCGACCGCGTCGATGAAGACCAGGTCGGTCTTGTCGAGCAAGCTGTCGCCGTTCGGCACCAGATGGTACGGCGGCGGGGCGGTGGCTTCCGGGCTGGCGGTCTCGATCCGCACCGGGGCGAACGAGCCCATGTGCAGCCACATGCTGGAGGAGCCCGGGCCGCCGTTGTACAGGAATGTCACCGGCCGCTTTTCCGGCTTGCCGGTGTCGACCGTGTAGGCCACGTAGAACACGCTGGCCTGCGGCTCGTTCTTGTCGTCGCGGATGATCAGCGTGCCGGCGGTGGCGGTGTACTTGATCGTGTGGCCGCCGATGCTGACGCTGTGCTGCGTGCGCGTGGCGCTTTCTTTGTCGGGCGCCTTGACGTCGTGGGCTTCGTGGTGTCTGCCGGTGCCGGCCTTGATCGCCGTGGGGGCTTCATCGGCATGGCCGGGAGCCGACGGCGCAAGCGCGAACGCGCCGGCCAGCAGCAAGGTGGTCAGGTGGCGCATGGAAACCCCTTCTCGACACGAATCAGTCTGGGAGTATGCGTGTCCGCCCGCGTCCGCGACCGTGACAAAAGTACTGGGTGAGGTTGGACGTCCAAATACGCGGGCGCATGTCGTGTGCTGCCACCGAGCCGGATGTCAGTCGCGCGACATGGCGCGCGCGGCGTTCCACATCGCGCGCGTCACGGGACGGTTCTCATGTGGCGTCTGCAGCACGATCAGCGTGGTGGTGCTGGTGCTGGCGCCGGTTTTCAACAGGCGGTCCAGCACCGATTCGAGATGGCTGATCGACATCGCCACCACGTGCAGCAGGGCCGAGTCCTCGCCCGCTAGGCGCCGGCATTCGAGCACCTCGGGGATGTCCGCCACCAGGGTGCCGATGCGCGCGCAGGTAATGCCGTCGCAGCGCAGCCGTATCATCGCGCTGATCTCGTAACCCAGCCGCTTCGGGTTGACCGTGGCGCGATAGCCGGTGATCACGCCGGCCTCCTCCAGCCGCTTCACCCGCTCGGCCACCGAGGGTGCGGACAGCCGTACCATGCGGCCCAGCTCGGCATAGCCCAGGCGGGCATCCAGCTGCAGCGCTTCCAGCAGCTGCCAGTCCTTGCCGTCCAGTTCCGGCTTCGTTTCCATGACTTCGATTCCAAGGCGGGATCAGGGTTTGTTCATTTCGATCGTCGGCGAAACATCGTCCATACGATGCGATGCATTATTCCTCGGCGCGACCGGTAAGACTAGGATGCGCACTTCCCCGCCCTGGAATCCGTCCCCATGGATACCTCCGAGCGCCTCGACGGGCGCGCACTTTCGTATATCGGCATCGCCCTGGTGACCTGGTCGTCGGCATATGCCGCGATCGCCTACGCACTGGCCTCGTTCACGCCCGGCGAGGTGGCGTTCGCGCGGCTGGCGATCGGGTCGCTGTGCTTCGCCGTGCTGTTGCTGGTGAAACCTGTACCGCTACCGGCGCGCCGCGACTGGCCCCAGCTGGTGCTGCTCGGCGTGATCGGGCTCACCGTGTACCACCTGTGCCTCAACTACGCGGAAACACGCATTGCCAGCGGTACTGCGGCGATCCTGATCTCGCTGGTTCCAGCGGCCACCGCTGCGGTGTCGGCGATCTGGGTGCACGAACGACTGCCGGCCCGCACGTTGATCGGCCTCGGCGTGGCGCTGGTCGGCGTGGTGATGGTGGTGCTGGCCAGCGGCAAGCAGGTGAAGTTCGAACCGATGGCGGCGCTGGTGCTGGTCAGCGTGCTCGCCTGTTCGATCTATTTTGTGGGGCAGAGGCCGCTGTTCGTGCGCAGCAGCACGGCCGGCGTCACGGCATTCACGTTTTTCGCCGGCACATTGGGCACATTGCCGTTCACATCAGGTCTGCCGCAGGCGCTGGCCGCAGCACCATGGTCGCATCTCGCCGCGCTGTTGTGGCTGGGCATCGCGCCTAGCTTCGTCGGCTATCTCGCGTGGAACGCCGCGCTGCGTCGCGCCTCCGCCTCGCAGGTATCCAGTTTCATCTACTTTTCGCCGCCGATTGCGGTGCTGATCGGCTGGCTGTGGCTGGGCGAGCGCCCCGGCATGCTGACCCTGGTCGGCGGCGCGATCACCGTGGGCGGCGTGGTGCTGGCGAATGCGCGGCGACGCGCCGTCCCGAGCGTGCCGGTAGTGTCCGATACTTGCGAACAGAACTAGGCCACACGGAGCCGCAACATGTACGAGTTATACATCGCCAACAAGAACTACTCGTCGTGGTCGCTGCGGCCGTGGCTGTTGCTGAGCGAACTCGGTATTCCGTTCGACGAGCGGCTGGTGTCGTTCGCGCCGGGCACGGGATCGAGCTGGAGCGGGTTCCGCGCGTTCTCGCCGAACGGCAAGGTGCCGTGCCTGCACGACGGCGACACGGTGGTGTGGGATTCGCTGGCGATCGCCGAGTACCTGGCCGAGCGCCATCCGGACGTCTGGCCGTCCGATTCGCAGGCGCGCACGTGGGCGCGTTGCGCCGTCGCCGAGATGCATTCGGGCTTTGGCGCGTTGCGCACGCATTGCGGGATGAACTGTGGCTTGCGCATCCGGTTGCCGGATAGCTTGCCGCAGGCGTTGCGGGCCGACATCGCGCGCATCGACGAATTGTGGAGCGAAGGCCTGGCCCGATTCGGCGGCCGATTCATGGCCGGCAACGCGTTCGGTGCGGTCGATGCGTTCTTCGCACCGGTAGCCTTCCGCATCCAGACCTATGGCCTCACGTTCGGTGCTGCGGCCGGCGCCTACGCACAACGTCTGCGCGAGTTGCCGGGCATGCGCCGCTGGTATGCGGACGCGCTGCTGGAAACCTGGCGCGACCCGGATCATGAAGAAGAGGCGATGCAGTCTGGCATCCTGCTGGAGGATCTGCGCACAACGGTGAGCTGATCCGCCTGTGCTTCAGTGGTCAGGACTGCGCCGGCAGCGCCGCCGTCTTGCTTGAACGCCGTACCTGCCAACGCGCCAGCGCGACCAGCAGCAGCGCGATCGCGACGAATGCCAGCAACACCGCGCAGGCATTGACCAGCACGTGCAGATAGCCCAGCGTGCCGACGTTGAGGAACGGATACGGGTACCAATGGTTCACCGCGCCGCGGATCAGCGCGTAGGCGAAATAGGCGGCCGGATACGTCTGCCAGACGATGACCTGCGGCCAGCGCAGCGTCGCCTTCGGCACCGCCAGCCACCAGTACAGCAGGAACAGCGTCGGCATCACCACATGCAAGATGTTGTCGGCAACGATCTGCCAGCCATGCGGCTGCCACAGCTGGCGCAGCAACAGGTTGTAGATCGCCGCGACGATGGCGATGCTCATCGCGATCGCGGTATGTACGTCGGGCCGCGCGAAGAAACGGCTGACCGCTCCGTGCGGTCCGCGTGCGGCGGCGGTCAGCGCCAGCGCCGTCAGCATGTTCGTCAAAATGGTGAAGTAGCCGATATAGATCCACGCTCCGGCCAGGGCACCTTGCCCGTTCGCGACCGTCAGCTGGATCGACAGCGACAGCTGCAACGCCAGCGCGAGCCAGCCAAGCACGGCGGCAGCGGCAGCGAACGGGCGATAGCGGTTCGGCATGGACGTCGATTCGGTCGATTTGTCGGATGAGGCCTGCACGCGAACGGGTTGTCTCAGAGCTTGTACGCCCGATGGATCGCCACGATGCCGTTGCTGAGGTTGCGTACCTCGACGCGGCCGAAGCCGGCGCGTTCCATCATGCCCTTGAGCGTTGCCTGATCGGGATGCTTGCGGATCGACTCGGCCAGATATTGGTAGCTGTCGGCGTCACCGGCGAACAGCTGGCCGAGTTTCGGCAGCACCTTGAACGAGTGGAAATCGTACAGCTTGCCGAACAGCTCGCTTCGCACCTTGGAGAATTCCAGCACCAGCAGGCGGCCACCGGGCTTGAGCACGCGGCAGATGTCGGCCAGCGCCTTGTCCTTGTCGGTGACGTTGCGCAGGCCGAACGCCATCGTCACCGCGTCGAACGAATTGTCGGGGAACGGCAGCACTTCGGCGTTGAGCTGGGCCCAGCGCAGGCCCGAAACCAGACCGCGATCGATCATGCGGTCGCGACCGACGCCGAGCATGGCCGCGTTGATGTCGCCGACCACCACCTCGCCCTCGTCGCCCACCACCGGCTTCAGCAGCGCGGCGATGTCGCCGGTGCCGCCGGCCAGGTCCAGCACGCGGTCGCCGCGGCGCACGCCGCTGACCGCCACGAAGTGACGCTTCCACAGCCGATGCACGCCGAAGGACATCAGATCGTTCATCAGGTCGTAGCTGCGCGCGACGGAGGTGAATACCTGGCCGACCAGCTTCTGCTTGTCGGCGACCGGCACGTCGCGGAAACCGAAATGGGTGGTCTTGGGCTGCTCGTTCATGGGTGCCAATGCTACAGGATCGGCCGCCCGCCGCGGTTTGCAATGCTCTTGCAGGAGCGGCCTCGGCCGCGATGCTCCTGGCCGCGTGTGCAGAAGAGCGCTGCCGAGGCCGCTCCTGCGGGCGCTCCAGTGAGCGCGACCGCCTCAGGGCACGGTCGGCTTGCCGGCTTCCTTGTAGACCACGCCGTCCTTCATCACGAAACTGACGTGCTGCATGGCGGTGATGTCGTCCAGCGGATTGCCGGGCACCGCGATCACGTCGGCGCCGCGGCCCACCGCGATGCGGCCCAGCTGATCCTGCTTGTGCAGCAGCTCGGCGGCATGCGTGGTGGCGGTCTGCAGTACGAACATCGGCGGCATGCCGGCCTGCACCATGTATTCTAATTCCTTCGCGTTCTCGCCGTGCGGATAGACGCCGGCGTCGGTGCCGAAGGCGATCTTCACCCCGGCCTTGTAGGCCTTGCCGGCGGTGGCCTGGATCAGCGGCCCCACCTGCTCGGCCTTGGCGGCGACCTGTGGCGGATACCAGCCTTCCTTCGCCTTCTCCTCGACGAACTTGCCGGCGATGATGGTCGGTACGTACCAGGTGCCGTGCTCCTTCATCAGCTTCATGTCTTCGTCATCCATGAAGGTACCGTGCTCGATCGAGTCGACGCCGCCCAGCACCGCGCGGCGGATCGCTTCGGCGCCGTGCGCGTGTGCCGCCACGGTGAAGCCGTAATCGTGTGCGGCGGCGACGACAGCCTTGATCTCATCGAGGGTCATCTGCGAATTGCCGACACTGCTGCTTTCATCGAGCACGCCGCCGGACGGCATGATCTTGATCAGGTCGGCGCCGTCCTTGTAGTGCTGGCGTACGGCCTTCCATGCATCTTCGGGCGAATTGATGATGCCGTCCTTGGGGGTGGGGTCGCCCTGCAGGTCCCAGCGATAACCGTCGGTCGGGTCGGCATGGCCGCCGGTGGTGCCGACGAACTGGCCGGCACTGAAGATGCGTGGTCCAGGCACCAGGCCCGCATTGATCGCATTGCGCAGCGCGATGGATTCATTGTGCTGGTCGCCGACGTTGCGCACCGTGGTGAAGCCGGCCAGCAAGGTGCGCCGTGCGTACACCGTGCCCTGGATCGCGTAGTCGGCGGGATTGAGGCGGAACTGGTCGCTGTAGGTAGTCTTGCTGAATTGCATGGTCAGGTGGGTGTGCGAATCGATCAGGCCCGGCATGCACGTGTCATCGGCGAGTTCGATCTGCTGGAAGCCGGCGCCGGACTTGTTCGCTGCATCCTGGTAGGGCCTGCCGTCGACGGTGCCGCTGCGCAGTTCCTTGATGCGCCCGTCCTCCACGATCACCGTGGTCGCACCCAGCAGCTTGCCGGCCACCGGGTCGACCAGGCGCGCGCAATGCAGCACGCTGACCTCGTGGCCGGCGGGCGCGTCGGCAGCCAGCGCGGCGGCTGGCAGCGACAGGGCGATGGCAGCAAGGACGAACGCGCGGCAGGTGGTCATTCAGGGTCTTCCGACTGGGCAAGCAGCCATCTTATGCCCGCATGCCGGCCATCGTCACCGTGACATTCGGCACGGCGATCCGCCTTCCTGGGGAGTCGGGCGCGCGGCCATCACCGCGGCCGCCGTGCTCATTCGCGCGGCGAAGTATTCTCGTCGTCGGCTGTCGGCGCCAGGACAGAGTGTGCATGTGCCTGATGCTCGGCATCGACATGGCGCTGGTGCAGGTCCTCGGCGGAGGCATCCGAGGGGACCTTGTCGCCGCGGCGGCGGGTGGGCGTGGTCCGCGGCTGCGCGGCGGCGGTGCCGGACATGTCGTCGCTCAGGGCTTCGTCCGCGACGGGCTCCTTCTCGCTGCCGCCGGGGGTGATCTTGAGGATCGAATGACGTACCTCGCGCGACAGGATCACTCTGGCGTCGCGCACGATGGCATCCAGCGCGCTGTCGTAATCGAGCTTGCCGGCGTCGTCGGTCCACACGATGCGGCGCTCGCGCAGTTTCTGGATGAAGCCGCGGAACAGAGCCTTGTCGAAGAACTCCGGTGCGGACAGCTCGTTGAGCAGGCTCAGCCGCTGTGCGGTAAGCGTGCAGGCGTTCTCGAGCTCGGCGCCGGTCATCGTGTGCGGACCGTTCTTGGCCAGTGCGGCGATGGTGATGTAATAGCGCTCGAACGCCTGGATCAGGCTGCGCGCGATCACCTTGAGCTGGAACGCGCTGTCCTCCTGGCCGGCGCTGCGCTCCAGGGTGCGGCCGTCGTTGGCGGATTCGAGCAGGCCGCGGCGCACGAAGAAGTCGATAGTCGCCTGCAACTGCGCGCAGAAGCCCTCGCCATCCCACGGCAGGAACAGTTCGCCCTGGATGAACGGGTAGATGATGCGGCCCAGCCGCAGCACCGAGCTGCGCGACATGCGCCGGTTGTTGAGGAAGCAGCAGGCGACCCACGCGGCGGGCGCGGTCAGGTGCAGCACGTTGTTGCGGAAGTAACTGAGCAGCACTGCCTGCTCGCCGCCGACGGTCAGCACGTCGCCCAGAGGATGTTGCACGCGCTGGATCCAGCCCATCTGCTCGCCGTAGGCGATGATGGCGGCCGGATTCATCGGGGTCAGCGTGACGCGATCGGAATACGGCAGTTCTTCCAGCAGCGTCTTGCTCAGTTCAAGCTGGGTCAGCAGGTCGCTCTCGGCCATCGCGTGCTTCGGCGTGGCCAGCAGGGCCAGCGCCAGCAGGTTGATCGGATTGACGTCGGCGGCGCGGTTGATGTTGACCTGGATCCGTTCGGCCAGCTGGTCGACCACGCTGTTGAGCCACTCCGGTTTGGCATCCGGGTCGGCGCTGGCCGCGCGCCAGTCGGCGCTGGCGGCATCCAGCAGCGGGGTCAGCTCGATCGGCTCGCCGAAGTTCAGTGCCACATGACCGTAGCGCTGACGCAACACCTTCAGTCCGCGCAGCAGGCCGAGCAGGGATTCCTTTTCCTTCGGCTTGCCGCTGAGCTCGCCGATGTAGCTCTTGCCCTCCATCAGCTTCTCGTAGCCGATGTACACCGGCTGGAACAGCACCGGCCGGCGCGGCGCGCGCAGGAACGCGCGCACGGTCATCGACAGCAGGCCGCCGCGTGGCGCCAGCAGGCGGCCGGTGCGCGAGCGGGTGCCCTCGGTGAAATATTCGATCGGCACGCCGCGGTCGATCAGCTGGGCCATGTATTCCTTGAACACCACTGAATACAGCGGATTGCCGGTGAAGCTGCGGCGCATGAAGAACGCGCCGCCGCGGCGCAGGATCGGCCCGATCGCCGGCAGGTTGAGGTTCACGCCGGCGGCGATATGCGGTACCACCACGCCGGAGACGTGCAGCTGATAGCTCATCAGCAGGTAGTCGGCGTGGCTGCGATGGCTGGGCACGTAGACCACTTCGTAGCCGGGCGCGACGGCGCGGACCTTGTCGAAGTGGTGCATGGCGATGCCGTCGTACAGCTTGTTCCAGAAGTTCGCCAGCAGGAACGAAACCGAGCGCACCACCGGATGCGAGTAGTCGGCGGCGATCTCCAGCACCAGCTTGTGCGCCTTGCGCCAGGCCTTGGCGTGGCTGATCTTTTCCTTGGCTGCGCTGGCGGCGATCGCGACGCGCACCGGCTCGGCATTCAGCACGGCATCGACCACGGTACGCCGATGCGAGAGGTCCGGCCCGATCACGGCGGCGCGGATGCGGTGGAAATGGGTGCGCAGTACCCGCGCGATCTTGCGTGCGAAGCGTTCCGGTGTGAGCTCTGCCGATTCATCCAGCACGCTGCGCAGCGACACCGGCGCGGAGAAGTGCACCACCGTGTCGCGGCCGTTCAGCAGCAGCGCCAGCAGCCGGCGGAAGCGGCCGACCATCACCCAGTTTTCGGAGAACAGCACGCGGAACCAACCGCTGTCGCGGCTGGGCGCGCGGCCCACATAGATCGACACCGGCACGATCTGGAAATCGCGCTCGGGCGTGCCTTCCAGCGAGCGCACCAGTTGCCGCAGCGGTTCGTTCGGAGCGCGCTGGCGATTGCGTCCGAAGATCCAGCCGTCGCGTCGCGCCAGGGCAAACACCGAGCGCCGCCGGCGCGTGCCCGCCATCGGCTGCATGGGGTTGGGCAGGCCGGCCTCGCGGCAGGCGCGCTGCAGGATCAGTGCATCGGAGAAGCCGTCGCGCTCGATCACGTAGCAGACCGGCACGCCGGCCTGCAGCAAGGCGGCCGGTTCGGCCGGGTCGCGGCGGATACGCACCCACGGCTGCAGCAGCTGGCCGGCCAGGTTGAACCACCAGGGGGCGCGCTGACGAACGGTGGAATCCGCGGTGTAGATATTCTGCATCCGTCTATTCTAATGGCTGCCGCTGTTCAGTCTTGTTTCGCGACGGCATCGGCACTGGCCGACACGCTGGCGCCGCCGGCGGGCTGGCCCGACTGCTGGTGCGCCTTGCGCGCGCTGTCCAGCATGTCCTCGCTGTACCAGCGACCGTCCTGTTGCACCAGCTTCGACTCGGTCGACAGCGGCTTGCCGAGCAAGGTGTAGTCGATCTTCACCACGGCGTGGCCACCGCTGCTGGAGACGGGGGTGAGCTTGACCGAATTCAGCGTGTCGTCCACCGAAAGGCCGTAGATCGCCAGCAGCTGCTTGAGGCCGGCGTAGCCCGTCGCGTACCTCCCCATGGTGTCGTCGAAACTCATCGAGCGCAGTTGCTCCGGATTTTTCAGGTCCAGCTTGCGCGCCGTCGCCACCGCCACAGCGACCGCCTGTTTCGCCTTGGCCCGGTCGAACCATGGCGTCTGCTGCGCCCACGGCGCCAGCACGTCGAGCACTCCATTGGCCTGGGCCTTCTGGGCCTCGCTCAGGGTCTTGCTCTGCGCCACGCCGTTTTTCACCAGTGCCTCGCCGACACTGACCAGTACCGGCAACTGGTCCTTGTACTGCTGCTCCATCGTGGTCAGCTTCGGCTGCAGTTCGGCATACAGCTTGTTCTCTGCGCCCGGTTCGGTGAGCTTCTGCAGTGTCTCGTCGAACTTGGCGCGGTCTTCGGCCGTGATCGGTGGCTGATCGTGCTGGTGACGGCCCCAGTCGGCACGCATGTTGGCGTAGTCGGCCGGCGGCAGCGCGTGTTTCCACAGTCCGGTGAAATCGCCGGCCTTGAGCAGGTCGACCGAGCCCCGCAAGGCCGCCTCAGGCGTACTGCCGCCCGGTTGCGAGGCCTGGTCCTTGCCGTGGCAGGCACTCAGCACCAACGCGGCGAACAAGGGCAGCAAGGCGTGACGGACGAAGGGCAGGCGCATGGCAGGTTCTCGCGTGGGGTGACGGCGGAGCGAAAGCGCACCGGGCAGCATCGTGATCGCGCAGCGTAAGTGCCGCGGCGGTGTCGAAACAAGGGCGAGACGCAAGATTTCGCGACGCCACAAAAGAAAACCCCGCGGGCCGGAGCCTCACGGGGAAATCCGGCAGGAGCCGGAAGGGAAATGGCCTTGCCTGCAAAATGATTGGGTCAGCAGGTGTCGGCAACGAAATATTACTTGTTCGTTAAAGTTGAGGCAACACTTTTGTTATATCTCATAAGTCATTGAATTTCACAATCTAATTACATTATTAATAGCGCAGTGCATCGAGTTTCCGCTGGCGCCGTTGTTCCGGCGGAGCGCTCCAGTCGTTATTGAACAGCGCCGGTTCCCACGAGCCGTAGGTGGCGTTCGGGAATACAAACCAGCGCGTGCCGACCCATGGCAGGTAATCGGCGACCGCCCGGCGACGGCCATCGGCCGTGTTGGCGATCACGTCGACGAAATCGCCGATCTGATCGCCGAACTGCATCAACACGCGGTAGTGCCGGGCGATCAGTTGCCGGCGGCAGCCCTTCTCGCTGCCATCTTGCTCGCAGCCGTCCACCACCGTGCCCAGACCGAGAAAGGCCTGTGGACCGCTCACCGGGAAACCGGCCTGGCGCAGGTTGGCCAGCGTGGCTTGGTCCAGGTCTTTGGCGCGGTTGGAGATGTAGATCACGGCAATGCCGTGCCTGGCGGCGAACTGGGTGAACTCGACCGCGCCCGGCAAGGCGCGGGCCCGGGTTTCCTTGCACCAGGCCGCCCACTCCGCCTCGTTGTATTCGGCGCCGCCCTTCACCATGCGCGCCGCGAACGGCGAATTGTCCAGTACGGTTTCGTCGACATCCAGGACCACTGCCGGCGCGAGGCCCTTGAGTGGTGCGACTCGGTCCGTCTTGCCCAGCGCATCCCAGTGCGGATCGTGCAGTGCGGTCAGCAGGCGCGACTGCGCATCGCGATAGGTCTGCAGATAGATCATGTCGTGCTCGATCGCGGTCTGGCTCCAGGCCACGGCGTTGAGGTTGTCGTTGGCGGCTACTGCCGCTGTACGCAGGGCGGGCGCGACCGCACTGGGCTGGGGCGCCGTAGCGGCGCAACCGGCCAGCAGGGCCAGCGCGAGCAGGATCGTGGGCCGGCGAAGTGACATGCGGAATCCTTGGGCAAGATCAACCGTGACGATGGCGGAAGTTTACGACAGCCATGGGACAGGGTTGGCAGCCGGCGCGGGCTGCTGACAGACTGGCGGCCTCGCAGTCACGATGGCACCTTGCATGGATATCTCTTTCACCACGCGCGAGCCTTCGTCGGTCATCCGTTATGCGAGTTACCTGCTGGCCGCCGCGGCGCTGCTGGTGGCCGTCGACGTCCACTTGCTGTCGGCGTTGCTGTCCGGTCTGCTGGTCTACGAGCTGGTGCAGGCGATGACGCCGCTGCTGGGCCGACGCATTTCCGGCGATCGGGCGCGGCTGGTCGTGGTGGCCGTGCTTGGCGCGATCGTGGTGGGCTTGCTGATCCTGCTGATCCTTGGCGCGATCGGCTTCCTTCGCAGCGAAATCGGCAACCCCGAACTGCTGTGGCAACAGCAGTTGATGCCGCTGGTGGAAAAGGCGCGCCAGCAATTGCCGGGGGCGCTGGTCGATCATCTGCCGGACAGCGTCGACGATTTGCGCGTCGGTGCGATCGAGCTGGCCCGCAAGCATGCGGGAACGCTGCAACTGGCCGGCAAGGGCGCGGTGCGGCTATTCGTACACATCATCATCGGCCTGGTGCTGGGTGCGATCGTCGCGCTCAGCCGCGCCCGTCCGGCACACCAGGTCGGGCCGCTGGCCGCGGCGCTGGGGCAACGCTGCCAGCGCCTGGCCGAGGCGTTCCACAACATCGTGTTCGCGCAGGTGAAGATCTCGCTGATCAATACGGCGTTCACCGCGATCTTCCTGTTCGGCGCACTGCCGCTGTTCGGCATCCATCTGCCGCTGGCGAAGACCCTGGTGGTGCTGACCTTCATCGTCGGCCTGCTGCCGGTGGTCGGCAACCTGCTGTCCAACACCGCCGTCACCATCGTCGCGCTGTCGGTGTCGCTCGGTGTCGCCATCGCCGCGCTGGGTTTTCTGATCGTGATCCACAAGCTGGAGTATTTCCTCAATGCACGCATCGTGGGCATCCAGATCAATGCGCGCGCCTGGGAACTGCTGATCGCCATGCTGCTGATGGAGGCCGCTTTCGGCCTGCCAGGCGTGATCGCCGCGCCGATCTATTACGCCTATCTGAAGAGCGAGCTGGAAGCGGAAAAGCTGATCTAGGGTCCCGATCCATTCAGCACCCCGCCAATCTCCGCGGCGCATTTCCTCGACAGCCACAGCCTGCTTTCGGCAGCGCAACTTGATCAGCGGGCAGACGGCAGCGGCGACGCCTGCTCTCGAACAGATCGGGGCGTCCCTACCTAGCCGCCGGCCAGCATCGCCGCGATCTTCGCCATGTGCGACTGGGCGGTCTCGCGAATCACTTCCTTGTCCGCTTCCGGGTCCTTGCCCTGCCAGTGCAGGTCGGCTTGCGGCAATTCGTGCAGGAAGCGGCTTGGCTGGTTGGTGTGGATGTCGCCGTAGCGTTTGGTCTTGGCCGACCACGACAGCGTCAGCAATTCCTTGGCGCGGGTGATGCCGACGTACATCAGTCGGCGTTCCTCGTCGATGCGGCCCTCGTCGATCGCGCCCTCGTGCGGTAGCGTGCCGTCTTCGCAGCCGACGATGAAGACGAAGCGGAACTCCAGACCCTTCGCCGCATGCAAGGTCATCATGCGCACCGCGTTGCCGGGTTCGTCGCGGTCGGCGTGGCTTAGCAGGGCCAGTTGCGAGGCGAGGTCGCCGGCCGTGTTGCCACCCTTCTGCATCGCGCGAAACCAGTCGGCCAGCTCCTTCAGGTTGCCGAGCTTGCGCTCGCGCACGCTGGCGTCTGGCGTGCTGGCGGCGATCTGGGCGGCATAACCGGTACGTTTGAGAATCAGCTCGACCAGATCCGCCGCGCTCTGATGCAGCGAGGCGCTGCGCAACTCGTCGAGCAGGTTGGCGAACGAGGCCAGCGCGGCGGCCGGGCGTGGCGTGAGCTGGCGCAGCACGCCGTCGCTGCGGACCGCATCGAGCAGCGAGCTGTGCCGGCTTTGCGCCAGCTGGCCGAGCTTCTCCAGCGTGGTCGAGCCGATCTCCCGCTTCGGCACGTTGACCACGCGCAGGAACGCGGCATCGTCGCTGGGGTTGGTCAGCAGACGCAGGTAGCACAGCAGGTCCTTCACCTCGGCGCGGTCGAGGAAACTCAGCGCGCCGGTGAGGTGATAGGGAATCCGTGCCAGACGCAAAGCCTTTTCCAGAACGCGCGCCTGGAAATTGCCGCGGTACAGGATCGCGATGTCGTGCCAGCGCGCCTTGTGCTTCTCGGCCAGCGTGGTGGCGATTGCGGCGACGTGTTCGGCCTCGTGCTCGGCCTCCTTGCATTCCAGCACGCGGATCGGGGCGCCTTCCGGGTGCTCGCTCCACAGCTTCTTTTCGTGCAGGTGCGGGTTGTTCGCGATCAGCTGGTTGGCCGCGCGCAGGATGCGCTTGCCGCAGCGGTAGTTCTGTTCCAGCTTGATCACGCGCAGGTTCGGCCAGTCGCGGCCGAGCTGGTCGATGTTCTCCGGATTCGCTCCGCGCCAGGCGTAGATCGACTGGTCGTCGTCGCCCACGCAGGTGATGCCGCCGCGCTCGCCGGTCAGCACCTTCAGCAGACGGTATTGCGCATCGTTGGTATCCTGGTATTCGTCCACGAGCAAATAACGCAGGCGCTCGCGCCAGGCGTCGCGGCATTCGTTGTCGGCTTCGAGGATGCGCAGCGGCAGCCGGATCAGGTCATCGAAGTCGACCGCGTTGAACGCGGCGAGCCGCTGCTGGTACATGTCGTAGATCGTCGCCGCTTCCAGCTCGCGCGGACTGCGCGCAGCGGCCAGCGCTTCCTCCGGCGAGAGACCGCCGTTCTTCGCGCGGCTGAGCAGGTTGCGGATGCCAAACAGAACGTCGGGCTTGATCCCCTTCGGCACCAGCTCCTTGACGATGCCGGCGCTGTCGTCCGCATCCAGCACCGAGAAGCCGCGGCGCAGGCCGGCGCGAGCATGCTCGATCTGCAGGAACTTCAGGCCCAGCGCGTGGAACGTGCACACGGTCAGCGCCGCCGCGTCCTCCGTGCTGACCAGCTTGGCCACGCGCTCGCGCATCTCCCGCGCGGCCTTGTTGGTGAAGGTGATCGCGGCGATCTTCGACGGCGCCAGATGCTTGCGCGCGATCAGGTACGCGATCTTCTGGGTGATCACCGAGGTCTTGCCGGAACCGGCGCCGGCGAGAACCAGCAGCGGGCTGTCGCAATGTTCGACGGCGGCCAGTTGTTGCGGATTGAGCATGGATCGAAAGACGGGACGAGGCGGTGGTCGATGGTAGCAGAGCACGACTGGCGCGCTGCACGCTGCACTCTGATCGGCATCAGCCATAATCGACCGCACAACAGTCGCAGGGAAGAAGCATGGCGGATCAGGCGGAAATGGCGGCAGAACAGTGCGACGTGGCGGTGATCGGTGGCGGCCCGGGCGGCAGCACCGCGGCGGCGTTGCTGGCGCGGCGCGGCTACAAGGTGATCGCGCTGGAGAAGGCGCGTCACCCGCGCTTCCATATCGGCGAGTCGCTGCTGCCGATGAACCTGCCGGTGTTCGAGCGGCTCGGTGTGCTGGATAAGGTGCGCGCGCTGGGCGTGTTCAAGCCCGGTGCGGATTTCGAGGCGGACAACGAGCACGGCTACAACACTTACGCGTTTGCCCGTGCGATCGGGCAAAGCCCGCCGCATGCATACCAGGTATGGCGGCAGGATTTCGACAAGATGCTTTACGATCACGCGCGCGAATGCGGCGCGGATGCGCGTGAAGGGCATGAGGTGGTGCAAGTCGAAGAGCACGGTTCGCGCGAAAGCTGGCTGGACGTGAAAACCGACGACGGCCGCAGCTACTGCATCCAGGCGCGCTATGTGGTCGATGCGAGTGGCCGCGATGCATTCCTTTCCGCAAAAAGGAAATTGCGCCGCAGAAACGACCAGCACCAGAGCGCGGCCATCTTCGGCCACTATCGCGGCGCCGAGCAGCGTGCCGGCGAGGATGCGGGCAACATCAGCATCTACAGGTTCGAGCATGGCTGGATGTGGATGATCCCGCTGCCCGGCGGCGTGATGAGCGTGGGCGCGGTATGCCGGCCGGATTACCTCAAGCAGCGCAAGGGCCGTACGGTCGAGTTCCTGCTCGATACGCTGAAGCTGAGTCCGGGGCTATGGGGTCGCATTCAGCACGCGGAGCTGATCGACAACGAAGTCCGCGTCACCGGCAATTATTCCTACGATTCGATGCAGATGGGTGGACCGGGTTGGGTGCTGGTCGGGGATGCGTTCGCGTTCCTCGACCCGGTGTTCTCTTCCGGCGTGTATCTGGCGATGAGTGGCGCCGAGCAGGCCGCCGCTGCGGTCGACCAATCGCTGCGTGAGCCGCAGCGCGAGATGGCGCTTCTGCGCAAGCTGGAGAAACGCCAGCGGGCCGGCATGGCGCGCTTCTCGTTCTTCATCTATCGGTTCAACGGGCCAGTGATGCAGCAGATGTTCCGTCAGCCGCGCAATACCTGGCAGCTGGAACAGGGCGTGATATCGATGCTTGCCGGCGACCTGTTCGACACGCCGCGGGTCCTGCGCAAGCTCCGCCTGTTCAAGCTGGTGTACGCGATCAGCGTGCTGCGCGACTGGCGTCGCAGCCGCGCGGAGCACAGGTACCGGCTGGCGCAGGCGCGCGCGCAGTTCACCGGCGGCAATACGACGCTGGACAAGGTGTGAATAAGGCACCTTGACCTCTCGCCGTGTAGGAGCCCGCTGGCGGGCGATGCTGTTGCTTTGATTCTTCCTGCCTGACCATCAAAGCAACAGCATCGCCCGCCAGCGGGCTCCTACGCATGCGCGGGTCCGAAGGATCCCTGCGACGTGCTCGCGCTACCATACGCAGTCGCGACTCGAATGTGCCCTCCCATGGCCAAGCTCTATTTCTATTACTCGGCAATGAATGCCGGCAAGACCACCACGCTGCTGCAGAGTGCGTACAACTATCACGAGCGCGGCATGCGCACGCTGATCCTCACGCCGGCGCTGGACAGCCGTTATGGCGAAGGCGTGGTTGCCTCGCGCATCGGCCTGAAGGCCAACGCGCGGCGTTTCGGCAGCGGGGAGAACCTGCTGGCGCTGATCCAGGCCGACATCGCGGCGCATGGTGCGCTGCACTGCGTGTTCGCCGACGAGGCGCAGTTCCTGACCCGGTCGCAGGTGTGGCAGCTCAGCGATGTGGTCGACAAGCTCAACATCCCGGTGCTGGCGTTCGGACTGCGCACCGATTTTCGCGGCGAGCTGTTCGAAGGCAGCCGCTACCTGCTGGCCTGGGCGGACAATCTGGAAGAGATCAAGACGATCTGCCATACCGGCCGCAAGGCGACCATGGTGGTACGCGTGGATGAACACGGCCGCGTCGTCACCGAGGGGCCGCAGGTTGAGATCGGCGGCAACGACCGCTATGTCTCGGTAAGCCGCGCCGAGTTCAAGAAGATCAGCGAAGGCAGTGGCCGCATCGAACTGCAGCAATCCGTGCTGCCGCTCGGCGAGAGCCGCTGACCGAGATCCACCTTCAAGGAATGTCATGAGCAACCCGATCACCATCCCCGCCTGGCAGCGTCCGCACTGGCAGGCCAGCGACGAGGAGATCCTGCTGCAGTTCTACGTGTTCGGTAAGTTCGACGCGGTGCGCGTACCTTCCGCCGACTACGGCAGCCCGGGCTTGCCGGCCGGCATCGAGGCGGTCAGCCATTACCACAGCGCGTTGCGCCAATGGGAAGGCTATCCGCTGAAAGGCGCGATGGGCCGCATGTTCAAGGACGACGCCCCCGAGGCCTGGCAGCTTGCGTTCGATGCTCCCGAGGTCATGGTCGTGCGCGGCAGGCTCGAGGACAGCCAGGCCACCGGCTATCTGCGCGATACCCTGGGTGTGCTGGCCGGCCTGCTCGACATCGGCGGCACCGCGATCCTCGATCCGCAGATTCTCAGCCTGCTCGATGCCGGCCAATGGCGCCGGAAATACCTGATACGCGACGGCGCACCGATCCGCAATCACCTGCTGATCCTGCGTGACGGCGAGTCCAGGCCGGATCACTCGTGGATCCATACCCGCGGCATGCGCAAGTTCGGTCGTCCCGATATCAGCATCCGCCAGGTGCCGGATCGCGCCGTCGACCGTGCCGGCCTGCTGTGCGAAAAGCTGGTCGAGCTGGAAGCGCTAGGTGCGCACTTCGCCGATGGCCAGAGACTGGATATCGAAGGCGTCCCCAGCGGTGTCACTGCACATCTCGGCGGCGGCCTGGATGATCCGCAGTTCAATAACACCTATGTAGAGTTCCAGTGGCCGGCGTGAGACTCGCATTCTTTATGTAGGAGCCCGCTGGCGGGCGATGCTTTTGATTTGATCTTTCCTTGCCCAACCATCAGAGCAAAAGCATCGCCCGCCAGCGGGCTCCTACGATCGATGACGTGGTGAGTCTTTACATCAACTCTGGCAGTGTGGACACCAGAACGTCGAGCGCTGACCCAGCACGGCTTGCCGGATCGGCGTGCCGCATAGTTTGCAGGGTTCGCCCGCGCGGCCGTACACGTTGAGCTCGAGGAAGAAGTAGCCGGGAGCGCCGTCGGGACTGATGAAGTCGCGCAGAGTGGTGCCGCCGCGTTCGATCGCCCAGGCCAGGATGCGTTTCACTTCGGCGGCGAGCCGCGCATAGCGCGCACGCGAGACCGCACCAGCCGCCCGGCGCGGGTCGATGCCCGCGGCGAACAATGCTTCGCTGGCGTAGATATTGCCCACGCCGACGACGACTGCGTTGTCCATCAGGAAAAGTTTTGCCGCCGCGGTGCGGCCGCGCGAGAGCCGCCACAACAGGTCGCCGTCGAACGCGTCGGTCAGAGGCTCGGGGCCGAGCTTCGCCAGCAATGCGTGTGTCTCGCCTGGCGGCTGCCACAGCAGGCAACCGAAGCGGCGCGGATCGGTGAAACGCAGGATGCGCGGCGCCTGCGATGGCGTGCGCTCCAGTTCGATATCGACATGATCGTGCCTGCCCGCCGGCGCGTCCGGCGGCAGCACGCGCAGCACGCCGGACATGCCCAGATGCAGCAATGCGCTGCCGGCTGTGGTATGCAGCAGCAGGTACTTCGCGCGTCGTTCCACCGCGTCGATGCGCTGCCCGGGCAGCAGCGTGCTGATCTCCGGTGGAATCGGCCAGCGCAGGTCGGGCCGGCGCAGGATCACGCCGGTGACGTGCCGGCCGATAAGATAAGGCGCGATGCCGCGGCGGGTGGTTTCGACTTCGGGAAGCTCGGGCACGCGGCGTCAGTTCCATTCCTCGTGGAAGCTGCCTTTTTCGTCGACTCGCTCGAAGGTGTGCGCACCGAAGAAATCGCGCTGTGCCTGCAGCAGGTTGGCCGGCAGGCGTTCGCTGCGGTAGCCGTCGTAGTACGCGATGGCCGAGGAGAAACACGGCACCGCAACGCCGGCTGCGATGGCCGCGCAGACCACGTCGCGCAGCGACGATTGGTAGTCGGCCGCGACGTCGCGGAAGTACGGTGCCAGCAGCAGGTTGGCCAGCGAGCTGTCCCTGGCGTAGGCGTCGGTGATGTTCTGCAGGAAACGCGCGCGGATGATGCAGCCGCCACGCCATATCCGCGCGATCGCGCCGTAGTCGAGGTTCCAGTCGTATTCGTCGGAGGCCGCGCGCAGTTGGGCGAAGCCCTGTGCGTAGGACACGATCTTGCTGAGGTACAGCGCACGGCCTACCGCCGCGATGAAGGCATCGCGTTCGCCGTCGAATGCTTTAGGCTGCGGGCCGGCCAGCTGTTTGCTGGCGGCGACGCGCTCTTCCTTCAGCGAGGACAGCACGCGGGCGAACACCGATTCGGTAATCAGCGGCAGCGGCACGCCGAGGTCGAGCGCGCTCTGGCTGGTCCATTTGCCGGTGCCTTTCTGCGCGGCGCGATCGAGAATGACGTCGATCAGATCCTTGCCGGTCTTCTCGTCCTTCTTGCCGAAGATCTTCGCGGTGATCTCGATCAGGTAGCTGTCCAGTTCGCCGGCGTTCCAGTCGTGGTAGACGCCGGCCAGTTCGCTATTGGACAGGCCCAGCACGTGCTTGAGCACGGCGTAGCTTTCGGCGATCAGCTGCATGTCGCCGTATTCGATGCCGTTGTGCACCATCTTCACGTAATGACCGGCGCCGTCCGGGCCCATGTAGGCCACGCACGGGGCGCCGTCCTTCGCACGGGCGGCGATTTCGGTGAGGATGGGCGCCACGAGGTCGTACGCGTCGCGCGGGCCACCGGGCATGATCGAAGGGCCGTGCAGCGCGCCTTCCTCGCCGCCGGAGACGCCGGTGCCGATGAAGTGCAGGCCGGCCTTGGCCAGCTCCTGATTGCGCCGAATGGTGTCCTTGAAATTCGTGTTGCCGCCGTCGATCAGGATGTCGCCCTTGTCCAGCAGCGGCTTGAGCTGCTCGATCGTATCGTCGGTCGGCTCGCCGGCTTTCACCATCAGCAGGATGCGTCGCGGCTTTTCCAGCGAGTCGACGAATTCCTGCAGCGTGTACGCGGGCACCAGGCGCTTGTCGCGATGTTCGGCGATGACTTCGTCGGTCCTCGTCCTGCTGCGGTTGAAGATGGACACCGCGTGCCCGCGGCTCTCGATGTTCAGTGCGAGATTCTTGCCCATCACGGCCATGCCGATCACCCCGATTGCTTGCTGACTCATCTCGATCCACTCCTTAACCATTGCCAGACCAGTGAAGATGGGTAATTCCCAGCATGCCGGGATACGCGTTCTGGCGTGATGAAGGCGCCATCGTCCCACAGGCTGCTGCGGTCAGTGCAGCTCGGTGGTCCGGGTGGCCGGCGATCGCGGCGTATAGCGCGCCGGCACCAGCGCGATTCGCTGGCCCACGCGCACGTAGTGCTGCGGTCCGGTCACCGAGGTCTCGCCGAATTCCAGCGTCTGCCCATCCAGCTCGAGCACGGCCTTCGGTGGCGCCAGCCCGATTTTCGCGGGATCGAAATCGCCGGCAGGCCGCCAGCTGAGCACATGCGCCGCGGCGGTATCGGCCAGATCACTGAGCCTCGCATCGTTGGCGCGCGCCGGGGTGCCGTCGGTACGCCACCAGTGGCCTTCGCGTTTTTCGTAGTGCATGGCGGGTGCGCCGGGCAAGGTCAGCGTGATGTGGCTGACGCTGGCCGGATCGATCGACGTGAGCGGTCCGGTCTCCTTGCCCGCATCGATCTGCAGTTGCCAGCCGGCCAGCACCAGCAGCGCCAGCACGGCGAACAGCAGGATCAGGCGCTGGCGGGTGGCGCGTTTCATCGTTCAGCGGCGCCGCCGGCGCCATACGATCAGGCCGCCGATCAGCAGCAGCAGCAAGGGCAGCGCGATCAGGAAACCGACACTGATCGTGTTCAACCCGGTCTGCGAAATCTGCAGCAGCCGGTCCGGTGCGCCGCGTGGCGGCAGGTCGACCAGCTTGTCGTCGCCCAGCAGCCAGTCGAATACGCGCTCGCCCAGCGCGCGATTGCCGCCGTTGCCGAGAAAAGTGTTGGACAGAAAATCGCCATCGCCGATCACCACCGCGCGCTGCTCGCTCTTGTCCGGGCTTGGCGACAGCCGGCTCAGTGCGAAGCCGAAGTCCAGCGGTCCCTTGAGTTCGCCGGCGGCCGCGTCGAAACGGATGTCGGAAGGCTTGTCGTTGTCGATCGGCTGGAACTCGGTCCAGCTCTGCGCGCCGGAGCGCAGGAACGGTTTGACCGCCCAGCCCGCCTGTGCCACCTGGGCCAGCGCGGAGACCTGGGGAAACAGCGTGGTCAGCGTGAAGCCCCGGGTGATCGCCTGCGGCGGGTAATCGCCCCGCGCGATCATGCGCGGGTCATGCAGGCCCAGCGCCGTGCCGCCGCCGTCGACCAATACGCCGGGCAACACGCGTACGCCCAGCGCGTCGGCCAGCGGCTTGAGACCGAGGTCGTCGTTCGCCGGCTCGGTCAGCCACAGCAGATTGCCGCCGTTCTGCACGTAGCCGACCAACGCATGCACGGCTCCCGGCGCCAGCGCCAGGGAGGGGCTGGCCAGCACGACCAGGTCGGTGTGCTCGGGCACGGTGCTGACCTGGGCGAAGTTCAGCGGTACCGCGCGCATGCCGCGCGCTTCCAACTGCGTCATGAAGGTGCCTAGATCGGCATTCGCCCGGCCGTCGGCGCGGCGTTCGCCGTCGCCGCTGACGAACGCGACGACGCGGTCGTCGCCGCGCACCAGCCGTTCCAGCGCATTGGTGAGACTGCGTTCGGACAGCTCGTCCAGCCGCTGTTCGCGACCCTTGTAGTGCAGGATCAGCGCGCCATCGACCGTGATGCCCAGTTCGCGCATCTTGGCTGGGTCGAGCTGTGGGTCGACGAAACGCAGGCCGAGATCCGGCTTCACCGCCTGATAACGTTGCAGGAAGCCAGCCACGGTCTGGCGCAGGTCGCCCTGCGGGTTCGCGTAACTCACGATGTCCACCGGCCCGGTCAGCTGCGCCAGCACGGCGCGGCTTTCGGCCGACAGGCTGGTGCGGCCGTTAGCGGTCCAGTCGGCCTCATGCGCGTAGTGCGTGCTCAGGTAGCCGATCGCAGCGGCCGCCAGCAACAACAACAGTGCGAACAGCCAGCCGTCCAGACGTCTGAATAGATGGCGCATCAGCCACGCTCCCGGTCGGCGCTCAGCCGGCGCACGGCCAGCGCCAGCGCCAGCACGATCAGCAGTACGAACCATACGATGTCGGTGCTCGACACCAGCCCGCGCAGCAGCGGTTGCAGATGGGTGCTCATCGCCAACCAGTTGATCGCGCCGCCATTGATGCCGGCCATCTGCGCGCCGAGGTTCACACTCCACAGCGCCAGCGCGAGGACCAGGGCGGCAGCTGCCGCGATCGCCGGGTGCGACGCGAAGGTCGAGCAGGCCACGCCAGCCGCGGCCAGCGCGGCCAGCATCAGTACCAGGCCCAGCGTGGCGGCGGCCAGCTTGCCCCAGTCGATATGGGTGGCGTGGGCCAGCGCCAGCGGCATCGCCAGCGTCGACAGCAGCCACAGCAGCAACCAGCCGAGCACCGCCAGATACTTGCCCAGCACGATGCGCGAGGCAGGCAGGCCGGCGGCGAACAGCAACGGCAAGGTGCCGTTGCGACGGTCGCCGGCGATCGTCGACATGGTCAGCAGCGGCACCACCAGAAACGCCAGCTGGGCGAGCTGGGCGAGCAGCGGCACGCCGACCAGGTCGGTGAAGCCGGGGCCGTCCGGCCGCGCGGCGTTCTGGATCTGTCCGGCCAGAAAACCACCCAGCAGCAAGGTGAAATTCCACGCCAGCCACGCCAGCGTCAGCGCGGCCAGCACCCAGGCCAGCGGGCGTACCAGCAATCTGCGCCACTCCAGTCGAATCACAGCCAGGAGACTCATGCGGCGCGCGCCGGAAGGGTGTTGCCGTTCATCGCGATCTCGAAGAAGGTTCGCTCCAGATTCGCGTGATCGTCGCTGTGCACGGCGCCGTCGTGGCGCAGCATGCCCTCGTGCAGGATGGCCACGCGGTCGCAGACGGCGGTGACTTCGGTCAGCAGGTGGGTGGAAAGGATCACGGCGGTGCCGGCGGCGGACTGTTCGCGGATCAGCGCACGCAATGCTGCGACCTGCACCGGATCGAGCGCGTTCGCCGGCTCGTCCAGCACCAGCAGGGCGGGGCGGTGCAGCAGTGCGCAGGCCAATCCCAGTCGCTGGCGCTGGCCTTGCGACAGCACGCCGGCCAGGCGCCGCGCCAGCGGCTGCAGTTCCAGCCGCTCGATGATGGCCGAACCTGCCTGCTTCAGCGCGGCGCCACGCAGGCCGCGCAGCTGACCGTGCGCGTCCAGATGCTCGCTTACCGTCAGTTCCGGCCACAGCGGGGCACGTTCGGGCAGCCAGCCGATCAGCCGGCGTGCCAGCCCGGGGCGTTCCAGAAAATCCTCGCCGTTCAGTTCGATGCTGCCGCTGTCCGGCCGCAGCGCACCGGCGATCATCGACAAGGTGGTCGATTTGCCGGCGCCGTTGACGCCCAGCAGGCCCAGCACCTGCCCCGATGACAGGGCCAGGCTCAGATTCTGCACGGCGGGGCGGCCGGCGCGGCGGCGGCTGAGCTGGTTCAATTGCAGCATGGGCGTTGCAGATGCGTCAGTTGGCAAGGTCATTGCCTGATTGTCATGGCGCCCCCATGGTTAGACAACAGGTGATTGCCTCCCCTGCGGACGAATGCCCGATTACTAACGTCTGATTAGCTTCTCCCCCTTGACGGCCTGTTATTATTGTGGGCCAGGCCATGCTGGCGGGTATGGAAACCCCTCGACTAGACTGAATTCGTTCCTTACCCCGGTGCTATCCATGCTCGATGCAGTGCTCAATTTCCTGAACCACGGTCTGACCGGCGCAAGCTGGGGCCAGATGCTTGTCTACCTGTTGATCGTGACCCAGCTCACCATCTTCACGGTGACGCTGTACCTGCATCGCAGCCAGACCCATCGCGGTGTGGATTTCCACCCGGTGCTGGCGCACTTTTTCCGTTTCTGGGGCTGGCTGACCACCGGCATGGTCACCCGCGAGTGGGTGGCGGTGCATCGCAAGCATCACGCCAAGGTCGAGACCGAGGAAGATCCGCACAGCCCGATGATCTACGGCATCAAGAAAGTGTTCTGGGACGGCGTCTCGCTGTACCGCGATGCCTGCGAATCTAAGCAGGACATGGAGCAGTACGGTCGCGGCACGCCGGACGACTGGGTCGAGCACAAGGTCTATGGCGGGCATCCGTACTGGGGTCCGACCCTGATGCTGCTGATCAGCATCGCGCTGTTCGGCGTGATCGGTGCCGCGTTGTGGGCCGTGCAGATGGTATGGATCCCGTTCTGGGCCGCCGGCTTCGTCAACGGCATCGGCCACTGGGCCGGCTACCGCAATTTCGAGAGCGCCGACACCGCGCGCAACCTGATTCCGTGGGGTTTCTGGATCGGCGGCGAAGAGCTGCACAACAATCATCACGCCTTCCCGAGCTCGGCCAAATTCGCGCTGCGCAAGTGGGAGTTCGACATCGGCTGGGCGGCGATCTGCGGCCTGCGTGCGGTTGGCCTGGCCAAGGTGCTGCGCGTGGCACCATCGCTGGACGTGCGCCCGAACGTGCGCCTGCCCGATGCCGAGACGCTGAAGGCCGTGCTGACCCACCGCTTCCAGGCGATGACCGATTTCTACCGCGGCGTGATCATGCCCACCCTGCGCGATGAAGCCCAGCACGCCGGCGAGAGCCTGAAGGCCGTGCCGCGCCGCATGCGCCTGGCGCTTGCCGACGGCGGCCGCTGGCTGGACCACGAAGGCAGCACGAAGCTGCAGGCCATGCTGGCCAAGCGCCCCACGCTCAACGTCGTGTGCGACTTCCGCAACCGCCTCGCGGCGCTGATGGAACAGCGCGGTGCCGATCAGGCGCTGAAAGGATTGCAGCAGTGGATCCACGAAGCCGAAGAAAGCGGTATTCGCGCACTGCAGGAATTCGCTCAGCGACTCAAGGGTTATACCGTCGCGACAGCCGCCTGATCGCCGCAGCGAAAACACATGCACCAGCAAAACCCGCCGGATGGCGGGTTTTGTTTTTGAGAGACTTCGACGGCTGGAGAAGTGGATGAGCCTGCGCGTATTGCTGATCGGCGCCAGCGGCGTATTCGGTTCGCGCATTGCCCGCCAGCTGGCCGGCGACCCGCGTTTTCGCCTGACGCTTGCCGGCCGGCAGTCGACAAGCCTGGCGGCGCTGGGCGAAAGCCTGGGTGATCCAGCGGTACAGATGGCCGTGCTCGACGTGGCGGCGATAGGGCTGGTCGAGGCATTGACGGCGCTGCGGCCGCAACTGGTGATCCATGCCGCCGGTCCGTTCCAGGTGCAGGACTATCGGGTGGCCGAGGCCTGTCTGGCCTGCGGCAGCGACTATATCGACCTGGCCGATGGTCGCGATTTCGTGGCCGGTATCGGTCGCCTGGACGCGCGCGCACGGGCGGCGGGCCGGCTTCTGATCAGCGGCGCATCGACCTTGCCGGCGTTCAGCAGTGCCGTGGTGGACGCCTTGTTGCCGCGGTTCAGCGCGCTGAAAACCATCCACCACGCGATCAGCCCGGGCAACCGCACGCCGCGCGGCGATGCCACGGTGGCGGCGATCCTCGGCTATTGCGGCCGCCCGCTTCGACTTTGGCGCGATGGCCGCTGGCAGTGGGGTCGTGGCTGGATGTCGACGCGTCGGCAGGTGTTTCCGTTCGGTGGCCGCTGGGTCGGTCTGTGCGACGTGCCAGACCTGGAACTGTTCCCATCGCGCTACCCGGCCGTGCGCGAGGTGGCGTTCCGCGCCGGGCTGGAACTGCGTCGGTTGCACTTCGGCATGCTGGCAGCGGCGTGGCTGGTGCGGCTGGGCGTGATCCGCGACCTGGCGCGGCACGCACCGCGCCTGCGCCGCATGAGCGAGTGGGTCCTCGGCGCAGGCGCGATGTGGGCGGCATGGTGGTGGAGTTGGCTGGTCGCGATATGAAGGACGGGCGCCTGCGATTGCGTTGGTCGCTGACCGCGGCGGCGGGCGATGGCCCCCAGATTCCCGCCATGCCGGCAGTAGTGCTGGCGCGCAAGCTCGCCGACGGCGCGTTGCCCACCCCGGGCGCCGCAAAGCCTTGCATGGGCCTGTTCACGCTGGATGAGGCTCTTGTCGCACTCGCCGATTTCGCGATCGGCACCCGGCTGGATGTGCTTACGGCATGAAGCGTCCGCGCTGTTCCGGCGTGGGCACGAAACAGCTGCGGCTCTGTCCGAAGATGCGATAGCGATGTCGGGCCACGAAGCGATACAGAGGATCGCGCAGTCCGCGCGGCACCAGCAGCATGCCGCGGCTCAGCCAACGCCAACGGCGGCGATCCAGCCCAAGCAGTACGCGGGCGATCGCGTCGCTGTCGGTATATCCGCGGTCTTCTTCCACCAGGAGGAAGGACAGCGGCGAATCCGGATCCAGCCCGTGCGCCAGCAGCAGGGCGCGACCGCTGTCCGATTGCATCGAAGCGAACCGGTAGCGCGCCACCCTGTCGTGTTTCAGCAGGAAGCGTACCCAGCGGCTGCACAACAGGCAGACGCCGTCGAACACGATGACCGGTGCGGTGGCTTCAGTGCCCATGCGGCAGGGATTCCAGCCAACCCTGATAACCGATCAGCAGGCCCAGCAACGGCAGCTGCACGGCGACGCTGAAGTGGTAGCGCGTCCGTCGCGGATGCCGCTGCGCGACAGTACCTTGCCACGCAGTGCGCGCGGCAGCGGCAGGCCGAGCACATGCACGCTGCGCAGTTGCCAGTCGATCGCGTCGCCGTCGCGGCGCAACGCGAAGCCCAGCGTGGCCGGCCCCAGCCGTTCGTATAGCAGCGGCGAGCCGGGGCGGCGATCGAGTACGGACTGCATTCGCCGGCCAGTGAAGCGGCGGGTCCACAACTCGCGGGTGCCGCAGCGTTCGATGGTCATAACCAGCGCCTGCTGCGGACCCGGTGCGGGCAGGCCGAGCAGGCGGCGCAGGCAGCGTGCGGGGAAGTGGCTGGCGCCGGCGACGTCGGCCAGGCCATTCGCACGCAGGGTTGCGGCGGCTCCGTGCATGGCCCGCACGGCATCCGGCAACTGGCGCCAGATTTCGTCGCCCAGCAGGCCGGGGAACAATGCGGTGGAGGTCATGCGGGGATGATGCGGGGCGGCTGCCGGGCAGGCAAGCGATCGCCTGGAGAAAAAGCCGCGTTATGCCCGAGCGGGCCTGGTGCGGATAAGAAAAAACCCGCCATGAAGGCGGGTTTTTGGAAGTTTCACTGGATCCCGGCCTGCGCCGGGATGACGTTCCGGCAAAGGCGTTCGCGCTATGCGCGAACGCGCCAGAACGTCACTTGATCTTGCCTTCCTTGTAGATCACATGCTTGCGCACGACCGGATCGTACTTCTTGAACTCGAACTTTTCCGGCGTGTTCTTCTTGTTCTTCTGCGTGGTGTAGAAGTGGCCGGTGCCGGCCGAGGAGATCATGCGGATCTTGTCTTGGGTCTTGTTTGCCATGGTTTGATCCTCAGACCTTGTCGCCGCGGGCACGCATTTCGGCAATCACGGCTTCGATGCCATTCTTGTCGATCGTGCGCAAGGCGTTGTTGGACACACGCAGCTTGATCCAGCGATTCTCGCTGGCGACCCAGAAGCGACGCTCATGCAGGTTCGGCAACCAGCGGCGACGGGTACGGTTGTTGGCGTGCGAGACGTTGTTGCCGCTCTGCACACCCTTACCGGTGACTTGACATACACGGGCCATGACGACCTCCGTTGAATGACTTCAGAAGCCGGGGCTTTGAAAGTCGGTAAACACCCGTTAGCCAGGGTGACATCGGCCCAGCGGCGCTGCGCGCCACGCGATGCTGGAGGTTGTTGCTTCGCATGATCGTGAGGTCCGTACCGCGTGGCGGACTGCCCGGAAACTCCGGGTCGATCGAGGCGAGCCGCGTATTCTCGCAGAAAAACAAGGCTGTGCGCAATCTGTTCCGCCCGGCCGGATGCCGTCCGGCGTGCGTGCCGAGGGGATGTATGGAACAATCGTCCTCTTTTTCGACAAGTCCAGACCCGAGGAACTCCCGATGGCGCAAGAGATCACCAACGACCAGGCCAGCGGCCAGGCCAGTCAGCCGCAGCTGGTGATGCAGAAGATCTATGTGAAGGATGTTTCCTTCGAGGCGCCGAATGCGCCGCAGATCTTCCAGGAAATCGACGGGCAGGATCAGCCGCAGGTGCAGCTGAACCTGGGTCAGAAGGCCACCGATCTGGGCAACAGCCTGTATGAAGTTGTGCTCAGCCTCACGCTGACCTGCACGGTCGGCCAGCGCACCGCCTATCTGGCCGAAGTGGAGCAGGCCGGCCTGTTCGGCATCGCCGGCTTCAACGAAATGGACCATGCCGGGATCATCGGCAGCTATTGCCCGAACCTGCTGTTTCCATATGCGCGCCAGGTGATTTCCTCGCTGGTGCTGGAAGGCGGTTTCCCGCCGTTCCTGCTGCAGCCGATCAATTTCGACGCGCTGTTCGCCGAGCAGCAGCGTCGCGCCATGGGTGGCGACGAGGTCCCGGCCACGCTCAACAGCTGAGTCGACGGCATGGTCGAAAACCCGAAGCTGACCGTTCTCGGCGCCGGCTCCTGGGGCACGGCGCTGGCGGCACTGACTGCGCGCAACGGTGTGCCGACCCGGTTGTGGGGACGCGACCGCGCGGCACTCGCGGCGATCGCGGCGAATCGCTGCAACCAGCGCTATCTGCCGGACATCCAACTGCCGCTGGAACTGGGCTACGAAAGCGACCTGGCCAGCGCCGTGCGCGGTGCCGACGTCGTGCTGATCGTGGTGCCCAGCCATGCGTTCTCCTCGATGCTGGCCGAGCTGGCGCCGCTGCTCGGCGCCGACACCGCGATCGCGTGGGCGACCAAGGGCTTCGAACCGGGCACCGGGCGTTTCCTGCATGAACTGGTGGCCGAACGGCTGCCCGGTCGTGCCGCGGCGGTAGTCACCGGCCCGTCGTTCGCGAAGGAAGTGGCGGCTGGCCTGCCCAGCGCGGTCACCGTGCATTCGGACGACGCGGCGTTCGCACAGCAGCTGGCCGGCCTTCTGCACGCGCCGAACCTGCGTGCGTATTCCGGCGGCGACATGCTCGGTGCCGAACTCGGCGGTGCGATGAAGAATGTGCTGGCGGTGGCCACCGGCATCGCCGATGGCATGCAGCTGGGCCTGAACGCCCGCGCCGGCCTGATCACCCGCGGCATGAACGAGATGCTGCGTCTGGGCGTGGCGCTCGGTGCGCGGCCGGAGACGCTGATCGGCCTGTCCGGCCTCGGCGATCTGGTGCTGACCTGCACCGGCGACCTGTCGCGCAACCGGCGGCTGGGTCTTGCGCTGGGGCGAGGCGTGGCGATCGATGAAGCGGTACGGCAGATCGGTCAGGTGGTGGAGAGCATTCTCAGCGCCGACGAAGTGGCGCGGCTGGCCGACAAGCATGGGCTGGACCTGCCGATCAGTGCCGGCGTGCGCGCCGTGCTGCACGGTGAGGTCACCCCGGTCGAAGGGCTCAAGGCGCTGATGGCGCGCGAGCAGAAGCCGGAATATCCGCGAGGCCTGTTCGGCACCGCCTGAATCCCCTTTCCGGTGGCGATGCGGGTTCATCGATCCGCACGCACGACGACCGTCGCAACTCGCTCCCGCGCTGCTAAGCTCAACGTTTTGGTTGTCGCCACGGATCGCATGCGCATGCAGCAACCGGACGAGAAACAGCACGCCGGCACAGGGCCAGCCGGCGAGGACGAAGCCTTGCCGCAGGCATGGCGGCGGCTGCTCGCTGCGCCCAAGCCGGTGGTGGCCGATGACCACGGCGTGCTCGGTTTCTTTCTGGAAGTGATGCCGGAAGAAGGCGCGGCATTCGCCCGGCTGGATGCGGCGCCGGTGCTGCTGACGGTGGCCGAACACGGCCGCTACGTGCGGCCGGTGCCGCTGGACAGCCGGCACCTGGCGCAGTCGCCGCTGCAGCCGCACGAACAACGCCTCGCCGCCACCATGCTCGGGTTGCCGCAGAACGTGCGCAAGACCCGCAGCTATGCAAGGCTCAGCGGCCATGTCGGCGATACCTTGCTCGCCGAGATCCTCGATACCGCGCCATGTTTCCTCGGCGGCCTGGCCGGGCTGCGGCTGTCGCGCGGAAAGTCCCACCAGTTGAACTGGCACTGGCAGATGGAACCGGACGGCAGTCAGCGCCTGCTGCCCTTGCTGCCGCACAGCCAGCGCCTGCTGCGCATCGACGGCCTTTGGTATCTCGATGCCGAGCGCGCCACTGTGGGCTTGTTCGACGCCGCGGCCGAGGAAACCCACTGGCTGGATCTGCCGCCGCTGAAACACGAGCACGGCCGCCGCCTGCGCAATCGCCTGCCAGGCAGCCGGCTGGCCACGCGGGTGCCGTTGCCGCAGGTGTTCGGCGAGGTGCGCCGCTCGGAGCTGGCGCCGAAACCGGTGCTGACCCTGCACGCGCTGACCCGGCACGCCCGGCTGGCCGCCGGCACGCCACCGCTGGGCTATGCGCGGCTGGCGTTCGACTACGCCGGTGAACGCCTGCCCGGGCGCGGCGGCGAGCCGCTGGTGCGCCGCGTGCGCAACGGCCAGCTGGTCGAGATCACCCGCCGCCGCGCCGAGGAATTGTCGGCGATGGAGCAGTTGGAACGCGCCGGCCTCACCCCCGGCGTGGACACCGAAGGCCTGCCGTGGGACGTGGCCGAAACACTCCCCGAAGACGCCTGGCTGTTCCCCGGCACCGGTTACGCCGGGGCGCTGGAGGTCAACACGCCGGCACGCTGGCTAGCTCTGCGGCCGAAGCTTGAACAGGAAAATTTCCAGGTCGAGTACGCGCCCAGCTTTCCGTTCGAAGTGCTGGAAGGCCCGGTGCGCTGGTACGGCCAGGCGGTGGAAGACGCCGACGATCATGCGTTCGACCTGGAAATCGGCATCGAGCTCGATGGCCAGCGGCATAACCTGTTGCCCGCGGTGGCGCAGGCGCTGGCCGAGCATCAGCTGAACTTGAGCCCTGCGCCGAACGAGCCGGAAGACGCGGTGTGGTACGCGCCGGTCGATGCGCGTCGCCGCGTGCCGGTGCGGCTGAAAGAGCTGCGCGGCCTGCTGGCGCCGCTGGCCGAATATCTCGAGAAGCCGCGCAAGAAACTCCACCTGCCACGGGTGCAGGCCGGACGGCTGGAGGAACTCGTCGCGGCGATGCCCCGCGGCGGCACGCTGGAAGCGGCCGAGCCGCTGCTCGGTTTCGCCGCGCGCCTGCGCGATGCCGCCGAGCGTGCCAGCGACGCGGTTCCGGAAGGGCTCACGGTGGAGATGCGGCCGTACCAGCGCGAGGGTCTGCGCTGGCTGAACGCACTGGCCGAAGCCGGTGTCGGCGGCGTGCTGGCCGACGACATGGGTTTGGGCAAGACGCTGCAGCTGATCACTCATCTGCTGTCGCTGAAACAGAGCGGGGCGCTGACCCAGCCGGCGTTGATCGTGGTGCCGACCAGCCTGATTCCGAACTGGCAATCGGAGATCACGCGCTTCGCGCCGATGCTGCATGTATTGACCTTGCACGGCCCGCAACGCGCCGAAGAATTCGCCCAGCTCGGCGCGCAGGACATCGTGCTGACCAGCTACGCGCTGCTGCCGCGTGACGTGGTCACCTTGAGAAAACAATCCTTTGCTTTGATCGTGCTGGACGAGGCGCAGCAGGTGAAAAACCCGCGCACGCAGGCGCGCCGCGCGCTGCTCAGCCTGCGCACGCCGCGCTATGTCTGCCTCACCGGTACGCCGCTGGAAAACCACCTGGGCGAGTTGTGGTCGCAGATCGACCTGGCGGTGCCTGGCCTGCTCGGCGACGAAGGCGCATTCCGTCGTTTCTACCGCGTGCCGATCGAGAAGCAGCACGACGAGGAATGCCAGCAGCGGCTCAACCTGCGCCTGGCGCCGTTCATCCTGCGCCGGACCAAGGCGCAGGTGGCCAAGGAATTGCCGCCGAAGACCGAGATCACCCGCCGGGTGGTGCTGGAAGGTCGCCAGCGCGAACTGTACGAAGGCCTGCGCCTGTCGCTGGCGGAGGAGCTGCGCGAGGTGATCGCCCAGCGCGGCATCGCGCACTCCGGCATCGTGGTGCTCGATGCGCTGCTCAAGCTGCGCCAGGTCTGCTGCGATCCACGGCTGGTGAAACTCGAAGTGGCACGTGGCGTGCACGAATCGGCCAAGTTCGAACTGCTGATGGACATGCTGCCGGCGCTGCTCGACGAAGGCCGCAAGGTGCTGCTGTTCTCCCAGTTCACCGGCATGCTGAAGCTGATCGCTGCCGAGCTCGATCGCCGGCGCATCCGCTATGTCACCCTCACCGGCGAGACGCGCGATCGCGCCGAGCCGGTGCAGCGCTTCCAGAACGGCGAGGTGCCATTGTTCCTGCTGTCGCTGAAGGCCGGCGGCGTCGGCCTCAACCTCACCGCGGCCGACACCGTGATCCACTACGACCCGTGGTGGAACCCCGCCGCCGAAGCCCAGGCCAGCGACCGCGCCCATCGCATCGGCCAGGACAAGCCGGTATTCGTGTTCCGCCTGATCACCAGCGGCACGGTGGAAGAGCGCATCGAAGAGCTGAAGGCGCGCAAGGCCGAACTGGCCGCGGCGGTGCTGGAAGGCGGCGGCAGCCGCGAAAAACTCAGTTTCGATCAGGTCGACCTGGATACCTTGCTGGCACCGGGCTGAGGACTTCGTACCATGTCAGTTCAACGCATCGCTCAGGACGACGGCGGCATGCGCGTGCGCAGCAATGCGTCGACGGATTGCTGCCATTGCGGCGAGCCCGGTTTCGATTGCGGCGCTTCCTGCCCCAGCTTGTTCTGCACGGCCTGATTCCAAGCGGCCGAACCGCGCTGCGGGGCATGGCCCTCGCTGTCGTCGATGCCCAGCGACTGGTCGACCCATGCGTACCATTCGGCCGAGCCCAGCGCGGCATTGGCTGGCGCGGCCCGGCCAGTCGCAGGCTGCGTCGGCGTCGGCGTCGGCGTGGGCGAGCACGCGGCGAGCAGCAGGGCGAGCGGGAGACTGGCGACGAATCGGCGCATGGGCGGCTCCGTGTGCGATTGCCCGGGAGCCTATCGTCTACTCGCACGCGGGGGATTAATTTTTCATGATGCCGGCAGACGTCATTCAGGTCTTTTGCAGCGAGCGCGACGAATCCGCTCAGTCGCGCGCGGCAACCTCGTCGATATGCCGCAGCAGGCCGGCAGGATCGTCGTACACGCGGAATGCACCCGACTGCTGCAGCTCGGCCAGGCCGTAGCCGCCGGAGAGCAGGCCCACGCCGAGCGCGCGGGCACGCTGGGCAGCGAGCATGTCCCATACGCTGTCGCCGATCACCAGCGAATGATGGATGTCCACGCCCAGTCGCGCGGCGGCGGCGAGGAACAGATCCGGGTCGGGCTTGGCGTGGCGCACCTGGTCGCGCGTCACCACCGGTATCTTCGACGGATCGACGCCAAGCGCTTCGAGATTGTGCGCCGCAGTCTGCATGCGGCCGCTGGTGGCGATCGCCCACGGAATGTCCTGCGCGGTCAGATGGGCCAGCAGCTCGCACGCTCCCGGCAGCGGCCGCACCGAGCCCTGCGTGTGCTGCCGGTTGAACGCCTCGGCATGCCATTCGCGCAGCCGTGCCAGGCGCTCCGCGGTGATCTCCAGCCCGGTCTCGCGCAGCAGGATGTTCGCGAACAGGCCGCCGCTCATGCCGATTTTGCGATGGATGCGCCATACCGACAGCTCCACGCCTTCCCTGTCCAGCGCTTCCTTCCACGCCAGCACGTGCTGGTACACGCTGTCGACCAGGGTACCGTCGAGGTCGAACAGGAAAGCGGTGTCGTGGCGGGGCATGGCGACTCCTTCGACCGGGGGTGGCGGCGCTCTATCGCTGCGGCAGCAGCGACCGGCCCGATTCCATCACCGCCAGCGCCGCGGCGCCGAGCAGGCCCGGCTCGGGGTTCATGATCGCCTGGGTCGGCACCTTTTCCATGATGTCGCGGAAGCGGCCCTTCGCCTCGAAGCGCTCGCGGAACCGGCCCCGCTCCAGCCAGGGCAGCAGGATAGGGATCAGGCCGCCGGTGAGGTAGACACCGTTCCAGGCGCCCAGCGTGAGCACGAGGTCGCCGGCGACGCTGCCGAAGATGCCGGCGAAGGTCTCCACGGTGCGTGTGCACAGCGGGCAGCTGCCGTCCTTGGCGCGGGCGGTGATGTCCTCGGGCTTGAGGTCGTCGGGCCGGGCGCCGACCATGTGGCAGATCGCGTCGTAGAGATTCACCAGACCCTGGCCGCAGATCAGCCGCTCGTTGGAGACGCGGCCGTACTTGTGGTTGAGGTAGTTGAGGATCTCGATGTCCTCGGGCGAATGGGCGGCGAAGCCGGCATGGCCGCCTTCGGTCTGCAGCACGCTGCAATGGCCCTGGCGCACCAGCAGGCCGCCGACGCCCAGGCCGGTGCCGGGGCCGACCACGGCGAAGGTCTGCTCCGCTTCCGCGCCGATCACCGGCGGCGGCAGCGGGCCCACGCTGACCAGGTCGTCGCCCCGCAACAAGGTCACCGCCATGCTCTGCGCGGCGAAGTCGTTGACCAGGTGCACGTATTCGAGGCCGAGCGCGCTCGCCGTCTGCCGCGCCGAAATCGCCCACGGATTGTTGGTGACCTTGACCGTCTCGCCGTCGTCGATGCGCCCGGCCGCGGCCACGATGGCGCGGTGCACCTGCAGGCCGGTATCGGCGAGGTACTGCTTCGCGGTGGAAACCAGCGAATCGTGTTCGGCCACGCGGTAGCGCCGGATGCTGTCGGGCAGCAGCGGCCTGTCGCGCGAGGGATCCGCCACGCCGAAACGGACATTGGTACCGCCGAGATCGACGAGCATGGTGGGGGCGGTAACGCGCATCGGGGCTCCATCGGGGGATACGGAAAACAGCAAGCCTGCCGTGAATGCGGGCCAGCGTCCAGCACCAGCCGCATCCGGCATGCCGATTCGCTCTGCGCGCGCCTGGCGATCCTACGGCTGGCCCTTGCGTTTGCCGCCCTTGACAGGTGGCTTGTGCCCCCCGCGCTTGGGCTTGTGACCGGACGGGGCCGGAGCGGGATTGCTGCCCGGCGTCCCGGCCTGGAGGGCGCCTAGCAAAGCCTGTCCGTCCGGACTGCCCAGTCCGGTGCAGGCGTCCCAACCCGGGGCCGCCGCGTAGCTGCCGTTGTTGCCCTGGGTGATGTCGCGGAACGCCTTGCTGCCGATGCCATACAAGGCGGCATTGGCGCCACCCAGCGAGTGGCCGAGCTGCTGGTTGAGACGCGCCACCAGCGCGGCCCACAGCGGCGCGACTGCGCTGGTGCCGCCGATCACCTCGTCCTGGCCGTCGACGCGCACCGCGTAGCCGGTGAGCGGATCCGCGTTGCCGGCGATATCCGGCACGCCGCGACCGGCGAAGCCACCCGCTGCCACAGGCACACCCGCATTCGCCTGCCATGCGGGCAGCGCGAACGCGGTGCTGACACCGCCGCCGGTAGCGCCTTCATTGCCTGCGGTCTCGTTCCACACCACCTCGCTGCCGATCGCACTGCCGCTGCCGAGCAGCTTCGTGCCGCCGCAGGCCAGTACGGATGGACTGGAGGCGGGGAAATCCACATGCGGCTGCCCATCGCTCTCGCCGTCGCCGGAGCCGCTGTCGCCGGCGGCCACGGTCACCGTCACGCCGAGTGCGGCGGCATCCTCCAGCCCGGTTTCCATGGCGTTGCGCGATGCCGCACTCCAGCCGTCCTCGGGTCCGCCCCAGCTGATCGACATCGCCGTGGCCGGCTGGCTGCTGCTGTGCGCAGCCTGCGAGATCGCGTTGTAGAAACCCTGATCGGTATTCGGGGCGAAATAGACCACCAGCGCGGCGGCCGGCGCCAGCGAACCGCAGACCTCGATGTCCAGCATCACTTCCGCGTCCGCGGCACCGCCGGGCGCATTGCTGCCGCCATCGACGGAAGCGGCGGTGACCGAAGGCGTCGCCAGGCTGAGTGACTTGAAGTAGGTGTCCAGATCGGTCTGCTGGTAACCGCCGCCGAGTTCGATGATCGCGATGGTCTGTCCGCCGCCGTCGGCGCCGGCGGGGAAGTTGTACAGCTGGCCTATCTGCGGCGGCGTGTAGGTCGTATTCGGCTGCGCCCGCGCGATGCGGAAATGCGGCCGTGCGACCGGTCGCCGGTCCAGTCCCAGTACGGCGATCACCGCGGGGTCGGGCAAGGTGGGAGCCTGGGCGCAGCAGACACAGGTGGGGCCGCCGGGCGTCAGCTCGTAGTGCCCCAACTGCACGCCGAACGCCTGCTGCAGCGATTGCACCGTGCCACTCAGGCGCAGCGTGCGCCGTTCCGGTTCGCAGGCCAGTTCCCGCAGGCCGTGCTGGCGGCTGAAGCTGCGCAGTCGTTCCACGTCGGCCGAATCGGCGCCGTGGCGCGCCACGAAATCGGCATGCCGGGCGCTGCGCGATGCCGACGGAGCCAGCGGCGCGCCCAACGGACTCTTGCGCCGCAGCACCAAAGTCACGTCGAGCGTTTCGTCCGGGGCATGCGGCCCCAGATAGCGGGCGCCGGCGGGCAGATGCCACGGTGAAGTCGCGGCGGTGGACTTGGTCTTGCTCATGAGCTTCCTCCGGTGGGGAACGGCGGGTCGTGGCGCGGAGGGTGCATCCCGAAGCGTTATGGCGAGGTGTCCTCGATGTTGGGCCGGTGGCGACAAGGCGGGCAGCCAATGCCGCAGCGCGGCCGCAGGCTTTCGTTGTGGCCTAAAATGGCCTGGATACGACCAGCCAGGATCCGCCATGAGCTTTCCCGCCATCCGCATGCGCCGCATGCGTCGCGACGCCTTCTCCCGCGCGCTGATGCGTGAGCACACCTTGCTGGCCAGCGACCTGATCATGGTCGCGTTCGTGATCGAGGGCGAAGGCCAGCGCGATCCGGTGCTTTCCATGCCGGGAGTGGATCGGCTGTCGATCGACGAGCTGCTGAAGCTGGCCGGTGAATGCGTGCGTCTGGGCATTCCGGCCCTGGCGCTGTTCCCGTCGCCCGATGCCGACGCCAAGTCGCTCGATGCCAGCGAGGCGTGGAACCCGGACAACCTGATGCATCGCGCCACCCGCGCGTTGAAGGCCAGGTACCCCGAGCTGGGCCTGATCGGCGATGTGGCCCTGGATCCGTACACCACCCACGGCCAGGACGGCCTGATCGACGCCAGCGGCTACGTGATGAACGAGCCCACCGTCGAGGCGCTGATCAAGATGTCGCTGGCGCAGGCCGAAGCCGGCATGGATTTCGTGGCGCCGTCGGACATGATGGACGGCCGCATCGGCGCGATCCGCGAGGCACTGGAAGATGCCGGCTACATCCATACCCGCATCCTCGCCTACTCGGCCAAGTACGCGTCCGCGTTCTATGGCCCGTTCCGCGATGCGGTCGGTTCGTCGGCGAACCTCGGCAAGGGCAACAAGCACACCTACCAGATGGACGTCGCCAACAGCGACGAGGCGCTGCGCGAGGTCGAACTCGACATAAACGAAGGCGCCGACGCGGTGATGGTGAAGCCGGGCCTGCCGTACCTGGATATCGTGCGCCGTGTGAAGGACACGTTCGGCGTGCCGACCTTCGTGTATCAGGTGAGTGGCGAGTACGCGATGCTGAAAGCCGCGTCGCAGAATGGATGGCTGGATGAGAAGGCGGTGGTGCTGGAGTCGCTGACGGCGATGAAGCGGGCCGGGGCGGATGCGATTTTGACTTACTACGCGATTGATGCGGCGCGGTGGTTGCGGGGAGGGTAGAAGTGGTCATCTTCGCGACGACTATTTTGATGGGTGGGTGAAATTGGCATCTTCAGTAGGAGGATTTCATGAGCGACCGCATCAGCGAAATTCTAGGGATGCCCTGATCTATCGACTTTGAAACAGCCGTCCAGACGGCCGTGCGAAAACGCTGGCATGGTTACGGGAAAAAGGCGATGTTTCCGGCGTTTTCGTGCCGCCGTGACGGTGATGTGCCTCT
>NZ_JBHSNG010000015.1:0-100069 GCF_042657005.1 Rhodanobacter terrae | reverse complement strand
AGCGTTCGTCCTGGCTCAGGTGCGTGTAGCTCAATGTGCAGTTCCACTTGGCGGTGAAGCTGCGCAGGCTACCGCACCTGCGCTACTTCCCGGGGCTGGAGTGATGCACTTCTAAATTGAATCCGCCGGCGAACGAGTCAAGCCATCGTGCGGCTCATCGAGCGCGCGCGGGAACTCCGCGCAGAAGGTCGTGAGGTGGAGGTCTTCACGACGGTCCCCGAATATCCCGGCGATACGGCCGTCAAAAAGGCAGGCGGTTTGAATGCCTATCGAAGCGCGGGGATGGCGCAGGCCATCCACACCGAAGTTCAACACGGAGCAGCGCATTCGCTGGTGATGGCATTCGTGGGCAACGCACATAGTGCTTACGCAGGTCCCGCCCGCGGTAGTGAGGCCACGGTGACGGAGCGCTTGCTGTCGGACTCCCCCTACGTCGTGAATCTGGACCTGCGTGGCGGTTCGGCATGGGGCTGCGCGCCCGACGGTTGCGGTCCACATGCGCTGGTGGTTAAGGCCACGCCGGCAAAGAAAGGCGGCGTGCTTCGCAAAGCGCAGAACCGATCCGGCCAACCAACGCAGGTGTGGGTGCGGTTTCCGTTATTGACGCCGTCGCCGCCCGCCAAGCAGAAATCCCGTTCCTGAGTCGAAGGAACTGAAGACGAAAAGCATGCGCAGGCGCCGGGTTTAGCGGACGGTCGCGCCTGGCTTCGCACCCTGGTCGGCATCGAGCAGGAACAGGTCGCTGCCGCCGTCGCCGGCCGACAGGATCATGCCTTCGGACAGGCCGAAACGCATCTTGCGGGGGGCGAGGTTGGCAATGAAGACCACGTTGCGGCCGACCAGTTTCTCCGGTTCGCCGTAGGCGGCGCGGATGCCGGAGAAGATCTGTCGCGTGCCCAGCGGGCCGGCGTCCAGTTCGAAGCGCAACAGCTTGTCCGAACCATCGACGAATTCGCAGGCGCTGACCCTGCCGATGCGCAGGTCGAGTCGTGCGAAGTCGTCGATGGCGATCGTGCTCGGCGCTGCAACGGTTTCGTTGCCGGGGACATTCTCGTTCATGGACTTGCCCGCTTCCTTTGGCTTCTTGTCTTTTGCTGGCGCCGCAACGGGTTCTGGGGATGCGCCCATCGAATCCTTCGAGGCCTCGACCATCGCCTCGATGCGCTTGGGATCGATGCGGCCGAGCAGCGGCTCGAAGGCATGGATGGCGTGGTTGTGCAGTGCGGCGCGGGCGTCGTCGAAATCGGCGATCGGCGCGGCCAGGAATTGTTCGGCGGCGGTCACGGTGGCCGGCAGTATCGGCTTGAGCATGCCGGCCAGCAGCCGAAACGCGGTCAGCGCGAACGAACACACCTGGTGCAGTTCCTCGCGCCGGCCTTCGTCCTTGGCCATCGCCCACGGCGCCTTGGCGGCGATGTGGCCGTTGACCAGATCCGCCATCAGCACGAAGCGGCGGGTGACCTCGGCGAAATCGCCACTGTCGTACAGCGCGTCGATACCGTCGTAGTGTTCCAGCAAGCTGTTCCACAGCACGGTTTCCTGTTCACCGAACTGCGGCGCCAGGCGGTCGTCGAAGAACTTGTGCACGAAGCCCGCGGTGCGGCTGGCGATGTTCACCCACTTGCCGACCAGGTGCGAGTTGACGCGCTCCTCGAACGCCTTGAGATCGAGATCCACATCGACCGGCGCATCGCTGAGCATGGTGGCGAAGTAATAGCGCAGGAATTCCGGGTGGATGCCGGCATCGAGATAGGTACGCGCCTGGATGAAGGTGCCGCGCGACTTGGACATCTTGGCGCCGTTCACGGTCAGGTAACCGTTGACGTGCAGCGCGGTCGGCGTGCGGAAGCCGGCGCCGTGCAGCATCGCCGGCCAGAACAAGCCGTGGAAGTTGATGATGTCCTTGCCGATGAAGTGGTGCATCTCGGCGCTGCTGTCGGCGCCCAGGAAGTCGTCGAACTTCAGGCCGGTGCGGTCGCATAGCGCCTTGAAGCTGGCCAGGTAGCCGATCGGCGCATCCAGCCACACATAGAAGAACTTGCCCGGCGCGCCGGGGATCGGAAAGCCGAAGTACGGCGCGTCGCGCGAGATGTCCCAATCCTTCAGGCCGCCGTCCAGCCATTCCCGCAGCTTCGCGGCGACGCCGCTGTTCGCCACCGGCCTGCCATGGGTGAACTTGCCGGCGAACCAGTCGCGCAGCAGTCCGTGGAACTTGCTCAGCTCGAAGAAGTAATGCTCCGAATCGCGCAGCACCGGCGTGACGCCGGACATCACCGAGTACGGATTGATCAGGTCGGTCGGCGCGTAAGTGGCGCCGCAGTGCTCGCAATTGTCGCCGTATTGGTCGGGCGTGCCGCAGTTCGGGCAAATGCCTTTGATGTAGCGATCCGGCAGGAACATCTGCTTTTCCGGATCGAACAGCTGCTTGATGTTGCGCCTGGCGATATAGCCGGCATCGCGCAGCCGCGTATAGATCAGCGAGGCCAACTCGCGGTTCTCGTCCGAATGCGTGGTGTGATATTGGTCGAAGCTGAAGTTGAAATCGGCAAAGTCGGCTTCGTGGCCCGCACGGATGCCCGCGATGAATGCTTCCGGCGACATGCCGGCTTTCTCCGCGGCCAGCATGATCGGCGTGCCGTGGGCGTCGTCCGCGGCCACGAAATGCACCTCGCTGCCCATCATCCGCTGCGCACGTACCCAGATATCCGTCTGGATGTAGCCCAGCATGTGGCCGAGGTGCAGCGGGCCGTTGGCGTAGGGCAGGGCGTGGGTGACGAGCAGGCGGCGACTCATGGCAGACAGACACTCCGGAATGACTGCGTATTATGGCATGCGGGGCCTGCGGTTGGCCGTATATGAGGGCTCGCGCAGGTTATGGACCCCAACGGAGTGAGATGACGGCACTCATTCGCGGTGGCCTGCCGGCTGCGCGAAGTGCCTCTATTTCGATTTGCACGATTTAGTGTATTTGTTTACATTTATACGCGTTTTGAAATAGACGGACCGGACCAATGAACGTGCTGAGTGGATCAATCCCGGCGGGACGAGCGCAGCTCGGGGCGGCTGCCCGCGCCACCCGGCTGATCTTCCTGACGTCCGGCATCGGCATGGCCAGTTGGGCGCCGATGGTGCCGTACGCCAAGGCCCGGCTGGGGTTGGACGATGCGGATCTCGGCCTGGTGTTGCTGGCCTTCGGTGGTGGCTCGATGCTGTCGATGCCGCTGGTCGGCTGGTTGACTCATCGCTATGGCAACCGCAAGGTGATCAGTGTGGCTGGGCTGATGTTGTGCGTGGCGATCCCGCTGCTGGCGATCGTGCCGAACGCGGCGGCGCTTGCCGCAGTGCTGCTGTATTTCGGCGCGATGCTAGGCGCCGTGGACGTGGCGATGAACGCACACGCGGTCGAGGTGGAGCGGTGCGACGGTCGCGCGCTGATGTCGGGCTTCCACGGCCTCTTCAGCATTGGAGGCCTCGCCGGTGCCGCCATCATGAGTGCGCTGCTGGCGCTGGGTCTGACGTTGTGGACCAGCGCGCTGACCATTGCGCTGCTGCTGGCGCTGATCGTGCTGAGCCAGCGCAGCAGCCTGCTTCCCGGCGTGGACGATGCCGCTGAATGGTCGGCGACTTTCCGTCTGCCGCGCGGGCTGGTGCTGCTGCTCGGCGTGCTGTGCTTCGTCAGTTTCCTGGCCGAGGGTTCGATGCTCGACTGGAGCGCCGTGTTGCTGCGCGACTTCCGCGGTTTCTCCGCGGCCTCCGCCGGCATCGGCTACGCGTGTTTCTCGGTGGCGATGGCAGCCGGCCGGCTCGCCGGCGACCGCGTGGTCGGGCGGCTGGGTCCGGTAAGCGCTGTACGCATTGGCGCCAGCACGGCGGCGATCGGATTTCTGCTGGCGGCGATGGCGCCGTGGCCTGCCGCCTCGCTGTCCGGTTTCGTGTTGATCGGCCTGGGCGCATCGAACATCGTGCCGGTGATGTTCAGTGCGGCGGGGCGCCTGCCGGGCAATCCGCCGGCGATCTCGATCGCCGCGGTGACCATGCTGGGCTACGCCGGCCTGCTCAGCGGTCCGGCGCTGATCGGTTTCATGGCGCATGCCAGCAGCCTGCCGGTGGCGCTGGCGGCGGTTGCCGCGATGTTGCTGCTGGTGGCCGGCTCCGCCCGGATCGTGCGGCGCTGAATATCTACACCATGAGGATGACGACATGAGCGAGCGTGGAACCATGCATGCGGCACCGGACACGGTGATCTTCGATCTGGGCGGCGTGCTGATCGACTGGAACCCGCGCTATCTGTATCGCCAGCTGTTCGATGACGAGCAGGCGATGGAGCGGTTCCTGGCCGAGGTCTGCCATTCGCGGTGGAACGAGCAGCAGGACGCCGGACGTCCGTGGGACGAGGCGATCCGGCAGCTGAGCGCGGAGTTTCCCGAACATGCGGCGCGGATCGCCGCCTATCGCACGCGCTGGGACGAGATGCTGAGCGGTCCGATACACGACAGCGTGGCGATCCTCCACGAGCTGCGCGAGCGCGGCGTGCGCCTTTACGCATTGACCAACTGGTCGAACGAGACGTTTCCGCTCGCCTACGAGCGCTACGCGTTCCTGCACGTATTCGAGGGCATCGTGGTGTCCGGAGCGGAGCGGATGATCAAGCCCGATCCGGCCATATTCCACGTGTTGCTGAATCGCTACGGGGTCGATCCGGAACGGGCCGTGTTCATCGACGACGCCCCGCGCAATGTGGCGGCGGCGGCGAAGCTTGGCTTGCATGCGCTGCACTTCCGCGATGCCACGGCACTGCGCGCGGAACTGGCCGCGCTGGGACTGCTCGACGCCGCGTCGCGGGAGACGTACCAGGATGGCTAAGACGAATCCCGCCGAGATGCTGCCGCAGGAGCGCCAGCAATGGATACTCGATCGGCTGCGCCAGAGCGGACGCGTGGTGGCGGTGGAGCTGGCGGCGGAATTTGCCGTGTCCGAGGATTCGGTCAGGCGCGACCTGCGCGAGCTGGCCGCGCAAGGCCTTTGCAAGCGCGTTTACGGCGGCGCGCTGCCGCTGTCCGCCATCGTCGCGCCGCTCAAGCAGCGGCGACAGGAACATGCAAGCCGCAAGCTGGCGCTGGGACGCAAGGCGGCGACCCTGGTACGGCAAGGCCAGGTCCTGCTGATCGATGCCGGCTCCACCAACGCGGCGATCGCCGCCGCGCTGCCGCGGGATTTCGGCCTGACCGTGGTAACCAATGCGCCGGACATCGCGCAGATATTGCTGGAACGCGAAGGCTTCGAGATTCTGCTGATCGGTGGCCGGATCGACGCGCGGATTGGCGCGGCCGTCGGCGCGCAAGCCGTGCAGGAGATTCAGCGGGTACGTGCGGATATCTGCTTTCCCGGTGCCTGCGCGGTCGATGCGGTCGGCGGCCTATGGGGTTTCGACAGCGAGGAAGTCTTGCTGAAGCGGGCGATGGTTGAGGCCAGCGGCGAGACCGTCGTCGTCGCGACCAGCGACAAGCTGGGCACCGTGGCGACGCACCGGGTGGCGGGCATCGCCGAAGTGCAGCACCTGGTGGTCGAGCACGATGCCGGTCGTGCGCTGCGCGCGGCATTCGTGGCGCATGGCGTAACTGTGCATCGGGCCGATGCGGCAGTCGCGTGAGTCCGGCGGGCTTGTCCGCGACCAATGAGAAACCCCATGCGGGTGCATGGGGTTCGGCGTGACAGGAAAGAGTTCGACTGGCGTTATTCCTGCCGCTCCCAGATCTGGCTGCGGCCGAGCAGGGCGAAGCCGATGTAGCCGTGCACATCGAGCTTCTGGCCTCCGTTGTTGAGGGTGAGCTTCACCTTGTAGATCTTGCCGTTTTTCGGATCGAGGATCTTGCCGCCGTCCCACACGTCGTCGTCCTTGCTGACGCCCCACATGATGGTCATGCCTTCGATCGGCTTGTCCTTGCGCTCGCCATCGCACTTGCGGCAGATCGGGTGTTCTCCGTCCCTGGCGATCTCCTCCGGGCTCAGGTTCAGCACCTTGATGACCTTGGCCTGCAACTGGCCATTGGATTCGGTGATCTCGATGATCGACTTGGCCTTGCCCGAGACATCGTCGATCTGTTTCCAGGTACCGACCGGGGTGTCGTTGGCGGCGAAGGCGGTGCCGGCGCCCAGCAGCAAGCCGGTGGCGATGGCGAATCGGAACAGTGACTTCATGGTGTCCTCCCGTACGAAAGCGTATGGATGAAGCCTGCCGAGGCCTGTCGGGGGCGTCAAGCTGCAATGCGCCATGTCCATCCGGCGATCGGACTGACCTGAATCAGATGGCTTCGCGACATGGCTGGCATAATGCGCACTCTCTCCATCGTCCGAGCCCACATGACACAGGCGAACGAAGCCCTGGTCCGCCGCATTCTTGGCGACCTGACCGATACTCATACCGGCGCACCGCTGGCCGAGGTGGTGCGCGCGGTCGGCGTGGACGGGGCGAAGGTGTCGGTGGACCTGCAGCTGGGCTATCCCGCCGCCGGTGCGATCGACAGCATGACCGCCCGTGTGCGCCAGGCGCTGGAAGCCGATCCGGCGATCGAATCGGCGGCCGTCTCGATCACCAGCCGCGTCCACGTGCACAAGGTGCAGGGCACGCTGGGGCCGTTGCCGAACGTGAAGAACATCATCGTGGTGGCGTCGGGCAAGGGTGGCGTGGGCAAGTCCACGGTATCGGCGAATCTTGCGCTGGCGCTGCAGGCCGAAGGCGCAAAAGTCGGCGTGCTGGATGCCGACATCTACGGCCCCAGCCAGCCGACCATGCTGGGGGTCAGCGGCAAGCCTGGTTCGCCCGATGGCAAGAGCATCATCCCGATGCAGGCGCACGGCATGCCGGTGATGTCGATCGGCTTCCTGGTGGAAGCGGACACGCCGATGATCTGGCGTGGCCCGATGGTCACCCAGGCGATGATGCAACTGCTCACCGACACGCGCTGGGAGCAGTTGGACTATCTGATCGTGGACCTGCCGCCGGGCACTGGCGACATCCAGCTCACGCTGTCGCAGAAAGTGCCGGTGGCCGGCGCGGTGATCGTCACCACGCCGCAGGACATCGCACTGCTGGATGCGCGCAAGGCGCTGAAGATGTTCGAGAAGGTCGAGGTGCCGGTGCTGGGCGTGGTGGAGAACATGGCCACGCATATCTGCTCGAACTGCGGCCATGAGGAACACGTCTTCGGCGAGGGCGGCGGCGAACGGATGTCCACACAATACGGCGTGCCGTATCTGGGTTCGCTGCCGCTGGATATCCGCATCCGCGAGCAGGCCGACAGCGGCAACCCCACCGTGGTGGCGATGCCGGATTCCGAGCTCGCCGCGCGTTACCGCGAGATCGCCCGCAACGCCGCCGGCCGGTTGTCGCGGCAGCCGCGCAACAAGTCGCTGGGGCTGGGCAAGATCGTGGTGCAGGGTGCGCCCGCGGCATGAGGGCGACGACGCGCCGCGTGCTTTGCCTGTCCGGCAGCCTGCGCCGCGTGTCGTCGAATACCGCCGCGCTGGAAGCCGCGCGGCGGCTTGCCGCGCCGGGGCTGGAACTGGTGGGCTACAGCGGACTGGGCGTATTGCCGCTGTTCAACCCGGATGATGACGTCGAACCGTTGCCGGCCGCGGTGCTGGCCTTGCGCGAAGCCGTCGGCCGCGCGGATGCGTTGCTGATCGCCTGTCCTGAATATGCGCACGGCGTACCTGGCGCGTTCAAGAACCTGCTCGACTGGCTGGTCGGCAGCCTGGAGTTTCCGGGCAAGCCGGTATTGCTGCTGAACAGCGCCGCGCGCGGCTCGTACCATGCGCAGGAAGCGCTGGACGAAATCCTGCGCACCATGTCCGCGCAATTGCTGACGACGCACCCATGCAAGGTGTCGTTGCCGGGCGCGGGCTGCACGGCAGAGCAGGTGCTGGCCAGCGCGGACCGCTGCGCGGAATTGCGCGCCGCACTGGATAACCTGGCCGACATTCCACCCCGCTTGTAGGAGCCCGCTAGCGGGCGATGCTCTTGCTCTGATGGTGGGTAGGAAAAATCAAAACAAGAGCATCGCCCGCTAGCGGGCTCCTACCGGGACAGGCGAGCGATCGGCTGGCGCAGCGATGCCCTGACCATGTATTTTCACCGCTTTGCGCCCGGCTCGCCCGGGTCGCCCGCTACCGACACCGGAGACCGCGTGAGCATCAAATCCGACAAGTGGATACGTCGCATGGCCGAGAGCCACGGCATGATCGAGCCGTTCGAGGCCGGCCAGGTCAAGTTGCGCGACGGCCAGAAACTGGTGTCTTACGGCACCTCCAGCTACGGCTACGACGTACGTTGCGCGCGCGAGTTCAAGATATTCACCAACATCAACTCCACCATCGTCGACCCGAAGGCGTTCGACCCGACCAGCTTCGTCGACGTCGAGGCGGATGTCTGCATCATTCCGCCCAACTCGTTCGCGCTGGCACGCACGGTCGAGTACTTCCGCATTCCGCGCCAGGTGCTGACGATCTGCCTGGGTAAAAGCACTTACGCGCGCTGCGGCATCATCGTCAACGTGACGCCGCTGGAGCCGGAATGGGAGGGTCACGTGACGCTGGAGTTCTCCAACACCACGCCGCTGCCCGCAAAAATTTACGCCAACGAAGGCGTGGCGCAGATGCTGTTCCTCGAATCCGACGAGGAATGCGAGACCAGCTACAAGGATCGCGGCGGCAAGTACCAGGGCCAGCAGGGCGTGACTCTGCCGCGCACTTGAGCGCGTGCCTGAACGGCGCGTGCGGGCGGCGCTCCGATTGCCGCGACCCGGCGTTACACTCCACCCGATTGAACCGAATGATTTCCAGGAGACCTGCATGATCCGTTTTTCCACATGGCTGACGCGCGCCACCGCCGCGATCATGCTGGGCAGCACACTGCTGCTTGCCGGTTGCCATTTCGGTGGCACCAAAGGTGTCTCCACGGCCTCGATGCAGGGGCAGTTCGACGCCACCATCCAGGCCTACAAGGAAGGTCAGTTCCTGGTCGACGGTGCCGTGCTGTCGGCGGTCGATCTCGGCAGCCATTTCGCCTATCTGAAGGATCAGGGCAAGTTGCCCAAGACCGTGCTGCTGGAGAACAGCGACGATTCGAAGATCCGCAAGCTGCACCTGCAGTATCTGGCACGCCTGCAGCTCGATTACGGGTTCCACGCGTACTACGACAAGAAGGGCACGCTGACCGAAATCAACCCGCAGGACACCAAGGCACGCGCGCTGCAGGATCACCAGGAGCGCGCTCCGACACAAGCTCCGCCGCCGCAGGATCATACGGGCAGCAGCCAGTACTGATTTCGGCAGTCCCAGCGTACGGACTTTCCATCGAAAGCCCGCGGAGCGATCCGCGGGCTTTTTTGTGGGTGACGAATCCCGGTGAGGTCGTCGGCAGGTGTTGCACTCAGTCGAGCGCGCCGGCGCCGAGCCTTCGATCGACCGGCGTGGCGATCGCCGTGCGAAGTGCGATCTCCAGGCAGCGCACCACGTCGGCCAGCGCCATGCTGGCGCTGCCATGTCGCTGTGCGGCCTGCACCGGCAGGTACGGGATGTGGATGAAGCCGGCGCGCATTCCGCGCCGCTTCGCCGCCAGATGCAACATGGCGTAGGCGATGTGGTTGCAGACATAGGTGCCGGCGCTGTTCGATATCTCCGCGGGCAGGCCTTGCGCATGCAGTGCGGCCAGCATCGCCTTGATCGGCAGCGTGCTGAAATAGGCGGCAGGTCCGCCGGCAATCACCGGCTCGTCCACCGGCTGCACGCCGGCGTTGTCGGGAATGCGAGCATCCTGCAGGTTGATCGCCACCCGCTCGATCGACAGCTGCCGGCGGCCACCGGCCTGGCCGACGCCGAGCAGGATCGCCGGCGCCTGTTCGCGCACCGCCGCCTTGAGCATGCGCAGCGAGCCCGCAAACTCCGTCGGCAACTGCAGCGCCACGATCCGATGGCCGCCGATGCGCCTGCCATGCAGCGCGCGCACGGCTTCCCACGATGGGTTGATGCTTTCGCCGCCGAACGGATCGAAGCCGGTCAACAGGATGCGAGGGATGGGTGCGTTCATATTTGCCTCGTCGCTCATTCAGCGGAATACCAGCAGCCACATCAGCACGAAGGTGATGGCCAGGATCGCCAGCGCGCTCCACACCTGCGCCCGTATCACTCCATACGGACTGCGCAGTTCCAGCAGCGCCGCAGGCACCAGGTTGAAGTCGGCCGCCATCGGCGTCAGCAAGGTACCGCAGTAGCCGCACAACATGCCCATCGAGCCGAGTATCGCCGGATGCGCGCCGTGCTGATGGATCAGCAGCGGCAGACCGATGCCGGCCATCATCACCGGAAACGCCGCGAACGCATTGCCCATGATCACGGTGAACAGCACCATGCCCAGCGCGAAGGCGAGCAGGCAGGCGAAGGCGCTGCCGGTCGGCAAAAACGTACCGGCCAGCGCGGCGATCGCCGCGCCCACGCCGCTTTGCGTGAACACCTCGCCCAGCGCCGCCAGCAGCAGCGGCAGCAGTGCCGCCCAGCCGATCGCGTCGAGCAGGCGCCGGCCTTCGGCCACGCCGTCAAGCATGGGTGCATGCGCTACCTGGGCCGCCGCGAACAGCGCCACCAGGCATGCCAGCGCCAGTCCGGTCAGGGTCATCTGCGGTGCCGCGAACACACCATGGCCGGCAACGATCAGATGTGCGCCGAACAATGCCACCAGCAAGGTCACCAGCGGAATCAGCAGGGCGGGCACGAACAGCTTGTGGCCGAGCCGGACGGCCGACTGCAGGCGTTGCGCGGCGCTGCTGCTCTCGACGTGCGCATGCCGATGCAGCCGTGGCGCCAGCAACGCCAGCACGATCACCCCGATACCGGCGAGTTGCGCGGGCAGCGGGTTCCCGCTCGCCTGCTGCGACAGCACGTAGTCGCCACCGCCGAACAACGTGCCGAGTACGAGCCAGAACGCTGCGTGCCAGCCGTGCCGTTCGCGCAGGTTGCGCAAGCCGGTGTAGAGCAGGAAAGCGGCGATCAACCAGTAGGCGTATTCGATGTGAAGCATGTTCAGCCCGCCGCTTCGGTGCGTGCGCTGGCGGCACGGCGCTGCAGCCGGCGCTGGTACAGCCAGATCCGCACGGACTGAATGACGAAGGCCGCGATCGCCGTAGGCAGTGCCCACCACGCGATCGACAGCGGAGTCAGCTCGATGCCGTGCTGCGAGTAGAAACTCTGGATCAGCAGCACCGCACCGAGCGCGATGAATACGTCCTCGCCGAAGAAGCGGCCGATGTTGTCGGTGGCGGCGGCCACGGCGCGCAGCTCGTCGCGATCGGCATCGTTCAGCGTGGGCAGGATCTTTTCCACCGCCGCTTCGCCCATCGGCGCGAGCAGCGGGCGCACGGTCTGCGCGGGACCGGCCACGCCGGTGAGCCCGAGCATGGCCAGCAGCTGGCGCAGCAGCAGATAGCCGATCAGCAGCCGCGCCAGGGTCAGCCCATGCAGGCGGGCCATCCAGCGTTGCGCGTGTTCGCGCAGTCCGGCCCCTTCCAGCAAGCCGATCACCGGCAGGGTCAGCACGAAAATCAGCAGCATCCGGCTGGAAACGAAGCTCTTGCCGAGCAGGGCAAGCAGGGCCGGTATCGTGAAACCGGCGAGCAGGGCGCTGCTGATCGCCGAGGTGACCACCACCAGCACCGGGTTGAAGCGCAGCAGAAAGCCGATCACGATGACGGCGACGCCGAGCAGCGGCCAATAGTTCATGAGTGGTTTCCGTCGTGGCGTGGCAAAGGGATCATGCCGCGTCCGGCGCGGCGATCCGCAAACCAGCGGCTTCGAGCGCCTTGTGCAGCTTGCGGGCCAACTGCAGGGCATGGGCGCCGTCGCCGTGCAGGCACAGCGTGTCCGCACGCAGCGGCACGCGCTGGCCGTCCGCCGTGTGCACCACGCCGTCACGGGCGATGCCGAGCGCCTGCGCCAGCGCCTGATCCATGTCCTCGATCACCGCATCGGCTTCGCGGCGCGGCTGCAACGAGCCATCGGCGCGATAGCGGCGATCGACGAATGCCTCGGCGGCGACCGCCAGGCCGAGCGTCTTGCCCGCCTCGATCAGGGCCGAGCCGGCGAGGCCGAACAGGCGCAGTCGCGGATCGAAGTCGTGCACGGCACGGGCGATCGCATCGGCCAGCGCCGCATCGCGCGCGGCCATGTTGTACAGCGCGCCATGCGGCTTGACGTGGGTCAGCCGAGTGCCGGCAGCGCGGGTGAACGCGTGCAGCGCACCGATCTGGTACAGCGTCAGCGCGTGGGCTTCGTCGGGGGTGACGCTCATTTCGCGGCGGCCGAAACCCTGCAGGTCCGGCAGCGAAACGTGCGCGCCGATCGCCACGCCGTGCGCCATCGCCTGGGCCACCGTGTGGCGCATGATCTCCGGATCGCCGGCGTGGAAGCCGCAGGCGATGTTGGCCGAGCTGAGCTGCGCCAGCAGCGCGTCGTCGTCGCCCATGCGCCAGGTGCCGAACGATTCGCCGAGGTCGCCGTTGAGGTCGATGCGGTTCATGGTGATTGTTTTGGTCAAGCATGTTCCAGTCGTTGCGAGATGGTGCCGAGCAGGCGTGCCAGCCGCTGTCGGTGTGCGGCCAGTCGCGCCAACGCTTCGTCCATGCAGGTTTCATGAAAGCATACGGCATCGCCCGGACGCAGTTGCGCCAGCCGCGGCAGATCCACCGCGGCGATCTGACCGATCCGCGGGTAGCCGCCGGTCACCGGCGCCTCGGCCAGCAGGGCGATCGGCCGGCCGGCCGGCGGCAGTTGCAGTGTGCCGGGCAGCACCGCCTCGGAAATCAGCTCCAGCGGCGCACGCAACTTCAGCGTATGGCCGTCCAGACGGCTGGCGGTGCGGTTGCTTTCCTTGCTCAGGACGAACCTGCCGCCAAGCAGCAGTCGCTGCGAGGCTGGATCCAGCTGCGGCCAGTGGCTGCCGTGCAGCAGGGCCAGCGGACGCCGGGCGAAGTCGAACCATGGCTGCGGGTCGAGGCTCCAGCCCAGTGCGTGCACCTCGTTGCCGACCGGCGAACCGGGCAAGGGCGCAGCGGCGGCGACCGGCAGCACGTCGCCGGCGCGCAATGCCCGGCCGTGGGCGTAGCCGATGCGCGCATGCAGGTCGCTGCTGCGGCTGCCGAGCAGGGTCGGCACGTCGAAGCCGCCACGTATGGCGAGATAGCTGCGACAGCCGCCGGCCATGCTGCCGAGCTGCAGCACGCTGCCTGCGGGCAGGTGGCAGGTAGTCCACATCGGCACAGTGCGCTCGCCGGCATGGGCGGCGATTTGCGCGCCGGTCAGGGCGATCAGCGCGGCGGACTCGAAGCGCAGGCTGGGCCCGACCAGGGTGCACTCGATCGCTGCCTCGCCGCGGGTATTGCCGACCAGTGCGTTGGCCAGCTGCCACGCGGGAGCATCCATCGCTCCGGTACGCCCCACGCCCAGCGCGGCATGGCCGGGGCGCCCGGCATCCTGCAGGCTGCTGAGTACGCCCGGCTTGATGACGGTGACGTTCATGCCGGCCTGGTCGCCGCCAGGTCGCGGAACCGGACTTCGTCGATCGCCTGAAAGCGCACGCGATCGCCCGAGGCGAGCAGCGACGGCGTATTCGCCGCGATGTCGAACAGGCGCAGCGGTGTGCGTCCGATCAGCTGCCAGCCACCCGGCAATGCATCCGGATAGATGCCTGTCTGGCTGCCGCCGATCGCCACGCTGCCGGCCGGCACGCCTTGGCGCGGATCGGCGCGGCGCGGCACCGCCAGTTGCGGATCCAGTCCGAGCAGGTAGGGAAACCCGGGCGCGAACCCGAGCATCGCCACACGGTAGTGGGCGGCGGTGTGGCGGGCGATCACGATTTCCGCATCGAGCCGGCAGAGCGCGGCAACCTCGGCCAGATCCGGCCCGTACTCGCCGCCGTAGCAAACCGGGATCACCAGCTCACGCGGCGCGGCGATGACCGGATCAGATTTTTCCAGGGCCGCGCAGGCGGCCGCCTGCACCTGTCGGTGCGGATCGCCGCCGGGCCAGTGCTGCGGGTCAAAGCGCAGCAGCACGCTGGCATACGCGGGTACGCATTCCAGTTGCGGCAGGCGTTGACGCAGGCAGGCGGTTGCGGCCTGCACTCGCGCATTGAGTTCGGTATCGATGCGGTCGCCGAAACGCAGCAGCAGCGCATCTTCGGCCAGCGCTTCGAACTGGATGGCCGCCGACATCGCGGCCTTACCCGGCGGCGCGGTCAAGAGCCGACCGCAGCGCATCCAGCCGTGCGGCCAGGCTGGCTTCGGCGTACGGCTGCGCGGATCCGCAACCCCACACCGGGCCGGGCCAGGCCGGGTCGCCCTCGCGGCGCGCAACCACGTGAACGTGCAGCTGGCGCACGATATTGCCGAGCGCACCGAGGTTGAGCTTGTCGTACGGGGCGACCGCGCGCAGTGCCACCGAGGCGCGATTCACTTCCTGCCACAGCAGCGATTGTCCGTCGGCGGCCAGGTCGGTGACTTCCACCAGCCCGGCGTGGCGCGGCACCAGTATCAGCCAGGGAAAGCGCGCGTCGTTCATCAGTCGCACATCGCACAGGGCGAGTGACGCGACCGGTCGCGTGTCCGCATCCAGCCGCGCGTCGAGGACGAAGTCGGGCCTGCTCATGCGCCAGCCAGATATCGGTCGAAGAACGCCAGCGTTCGCTGCATGGCCAAACGGGCACTGGCTTCGTCATATTGCGCACCGACGTCGCGGTTGAAGGCGTGATCGGCCGGGTAGGTGAAAGTCTCCATCTGCGGCAGCGCCTCGCGATGCGCGGCCACCATTTCCGGCGTGATGCTCTTGTCCTTCTCCCCGAAATGGAACATCACCGGCGCCCTCGGTGCCTCATGCAGGAAGGGCAGGTTGCGTGCGCCGTAATAGCTCACCGAGGGCAGGCCCAGCCGCAGCGCGGACAACAGCGCCACCGTGCCGCCCCAGCAGTAGCCGACCGTGCCGATCTTTCCCGCGGACGCGATCGCCTCGGCCGCACTGGCGACATCTTCCAGCGCACGATCCAGCCCCAGTTCGTTGACCAGTTGCTTGCCCCTGGCATAGCCGCCGCTGTCGTAATCCAGCTCCACGCCGGTTTCCAGGTGGTCGAAGAACGCCGGTGCGATCGCGGTGTAGCCGTGCTCGGCGAAGCGATCGGCGACGCTGCGCATGTGCGCGTTGACGCCGAATATCTCCTGGATCACCACGATGCCGCCTTTCGGCTTGCCGTCGGGTTGGGCCAGATACGCGCCGATGCACTGGGTGCGGGTGGTGGGTAGGTTGATCTGCTGGCCCATGATGGATTTCCGGCTGGTTATCGGGAGCCGAGCTTAGCGGCCCGGCGGGTTGGCCGGCGCTGACGTATAATCGCCTGTTTCCCGCACGTTTTCACGGTAAACCAAGCCCATGTCACAGGCCGCACACAAGATCGGTTTCGTCAGCCTCGGCTGTCCCAAGGCGCTGGTCGATTCCGAGCGCATCCTGACCCAGCTGAAGGTCGAGGGCTACCAGATCGTGCCCAGCTACGGCGAGGCGGATGCGGTGGTGGTGAACACATGCGGCTTCATCGATGCGGCCGTGCAGGAATCGCTGGATTCGATCGGCACCGCCCTGCACGAGAACGGCAAGGTCATCGTCACCGGCTGCCTGGGCAAGCGCGAGGGGCTGATCCGCGAGGCGTATCCGGACGTGCTGTCGATCAGCGGGCCGCAGGACTACGCCAGCGTGATGAATGCGGTGCACACGGCGCTGCCGCCGCAGCGCAACCGTTTTCTCGACATCGTGCCCGACACGGGGGTGAAGCTCACCCCGAAGCACTATGCGTATCTGAAGATTTCCGAAGGCTGCAACCACCGCTGCAGCTTCTGCATCATCCCGTCGATGCGCGGCAACCTGGTCTCGCGGCCGGTCGACGAGGTGTTGCTGGAAGCCGAGCGCCTGGTCAAGGGCGGCGTCAAGGAACTGCTGGTGATTTCGCAGGACACCAGTGCCTACGGCGTCGATCTGAAGTACGCCGAGCGCGAGTGGCGCGGCAAGCCGTATCGCACGCGCATGACGGAACTGTGCGAAGGCCTGTCCGAGTTGGGCGTGTGGACGCGGCTGCACTACGTCTACCCGTACCCGCACGTGGACGAGGTGATGCCGCTGATGGCCCAGACCCATAACGGCATGCCCAAGCTGTTGCCGTACCTGGACATCCCGTTCCAGCACGCCAGCCCGCGCATCCTCAAGCTGATGAAGCGGCCCGGCAATATCGACAAGACGCTGGAGCGCATCCAGAACTGGCGCGGGCTCGTGCCGGATCTGACCATCCGCAGCACCTTCATCGTGGGTTTTCCCGGCGAGACCGATGCCGAGTTCGAGGAGTTGCTGGATTTCCTGCGCGAGGCCAAGCTCGATCGCGTCGGCGCGTTCGCCTATTCGGCGGTCGACGGCGCCAGAGCGAACGAGCTGCCCGGTCCGGTTCCGGAGGAATTGAAAGAGGATCGCCTCGAACAGTTCATGGCGGTGCAGGCGGAAATTTCCGCCGCCAGACTGCAGCGCAAGATCGGCCGCACCATCACGGTACTGGTCGATGAGGCCGGTGCCGACGGTGCAGTCGCGCGATCGGCGGCCGATGCGCCGGAGATCGACGGCACGGTGTTGATCGCCGACGGCCAGAAACTGAAGCCTGGTCAATTCGTCGACGTCGTGGTCGAGGGTGCCGGCGAACACGATCTGCACGCGCGCCTCGCCGGCTGATCGCATGCGCTACCACGCGCCGTCGCGCGAGGCCGTCGATCCTGCGGTATTCGATCGGATGCCGCTGACGGCGTGGCGCGAATATGCAGAGCTGCTCGACGGGGCCGAATGGCCGTCCATCGAGATAATCAACCGTCACCTGGCCGAGAGCGCGGCGCATCGCTTCGTGGCGCAGACGCCGGACCTGCTGGCCGATGGTCTGCATTACGAACAACGCATCGCCGAGCGCGGCGGGATCGCCACCCGTGAAGGCAACTGGCACGACTTGCTCAATGCGCTGGTGTGGCTGCGCTACCCCGCGTTGAAGCAGTTGCTGAATCGGCGCCAGATGGCCGAGATCGCGCGCATGGGACCGAAGCTGCGTTCGCGCGCCCAATATGCGATGACCCACTTCGACGAGGGCGGCGTCATCGTCGAAATGCATGATCCGGCGCTGCTGGCGCTGTGGGATGCCCACGACTGGCACGGCCTGTTCTGGCGCCACAGGCAGGCGTGGCTGGATGGTTCGATCCGGCTGGAGCTGTTCGGGCATGCGCTGCTGGAGCACGCGTTGAGCCCCGACAAGTTGCTGGTGGGCAAGGCGCTGGTCTTCGCGCCGGCCGGCGATGCCGGGCCGGCGTCCGCCCGTTGCGTCGAGGCGATGGCGTCGGGCCGCTTGCTGCATGACCCGCTGGAACTGCGGCCTTTGCCGCTGTCGGGTATTCCGGGCTGGCATGCGGACAACGCGGACGAGGCATTTCACCGCAATACCGTCTGCTACCAGCCGCGCCGCGCCGGTCGCGAATATCCGCCCGTTTTCCCGTAGCCGGCCCGACCTCCTGAGTTACAGCTTGCTCAGATCCGTGTTCGCGGCTATATAGACAGGACGGGGCTGGTCGGGGGCGGGCGCATTGAATATCGCGAGATCTCTGGGGTACTCCAGGTTCGGCGGCGGTTTCCCGGTGCGCATCGCGGCGGGACTGCTGACGCTGGGTTCGCTCTTGTGCGCAAGCCATGCCACGGCAACGGATGTGAATACCGCGCCCGCATCGCCGATCCGCTTCGGCATCCTGCCGATCGGCAGTGCCGCCGAGTCGCTGGAACAGTGGCGACCGCTGCTCGACGATCTGCGCAAATGGCTCGATCGTCCGGTGACGACGGTGTCGGTGGGCAGCTATGCCGGTCTTTCCGACGCGATCGGTGCGCAGCAAGTGGACATCGCGTTTCTCTCCGGCAGGCTGGCGGTCGAGGCGGTGACGCGGCAGCACATGCGGGTATTCGCCCAGTTCGTGCGCAGCGACGGCGCCAAGGGCAATGTCGCGATGCTGGTGGTGCGCGCGGACAGCCGCGTCCACAATCTCGACGATCTGCTGGCCACGCCCGGACGCTGGCGTTACGCCCGCAGCGAGCACCTGTCGGTGACCGGCTACACGGTGCCGGAGGCTTACGTGTTCGCGCCGAACGGCCTCAACTCCGACACATTCTTTGCCAGCGTGCGGGTGGGTGACCACCAGAGCAACCTGCTCGCCGTGGTCAATCGCGAGGTCGATGTGGCCAGCAGCAACAACCCCGACATGGATCTGTTCCGGCGCCATTTCCCGCACGAAGCCGCCCAGCTCAGGGTGATCTGGCGTTCGTCCCTGATTCCGTCCGGCGTGCTGGTATTGCGCGACGGGCTGCCCGAATCGCTGCGCCGGCAGTTGACCAGTTTTCTAGTCGCCTATGGCAAGGGCGGCGGCGAAACCGGCGCGCACGAGCGTGCCAATCTGGCGCGCATCCCCGACCTCGGCGGCTTCGCGTCCGAGGACAACCACGTGCTGCAGCCGTTCGTCGACATGCAGTACACGCTGTTGCGGCAACAGGCCGAGCACGGCCAGTGGGTCAGCCCGCAGGCGCGGCAGGCGAAGCTGGCGCAGATCGAAAAAGATTATCGGCGCGCGTCGCAGCCGCTGGTGTCGCACTAAGGAACGCCTGAACAAGCTTCTGCTCGTCGCCGAGATGCCCGTTTGCCCACAAAATAAGCCACGGACGAGGGCACTTTTCTCCAGACTGCAGTGGGCTTCGCTCCTGAGGATGGTCTGAATAAGTCCGAATTTTCCAGTGCTTGTTGCCGCATCTTGCGTGAGATGGTCCGGCGCAACGGCGTTCGTTCTCGAAGCGCTGAGGACGCCCCGATCTTGCTCGTCATCCGGGAATCGCGAACCGATATCCAGGGCCCAGTGCCTTTTGTGCTTCACCGCGTTACGCGACAGACCCTGAGTTCCCCGCTTGACCGGCCCCGCGGCTGTTAAAAGCTGCGGGAATGACGTAAACAGAGGTGTAGCAGGCCATCCCTAGTCGTAATCCACTGCCAGCACCGCAAACTCCGCAGGGCCGCCCGGTAGTTCGGCGAGAAACTCGTCGTCGACGCGTCTCTTCATGATGGCGCGGGCCAGCGGTGAATCGATGCTGATCCAGCCGAGCCTGGCATCGGTCTCGTCCGGACCGACGATGCGGTAGCGGAGGATCTGGCCGGTGTCGGTGTTCTCCAGTTCGATCCGCGCGCCGAAGAAGACCATGCCGCGATCGCTTGGAGCGCCTTCGGCCACCTTCAGCGAGGGAATTCGCTTGCTCAGGTAGCGGGCGCGGCGATCGATCTCGCCCAGCTGTTTCTTGCGATAGATGTATTCGGCGTTTTCCGAACGGTCGCCCTCGGCTGCCGCGGCCGCCAGCGCCTTCACCACTTCCGGGCGCAGGACGTGCCACAGGTGGTCGAGCTCGGCCTTGAGCCGCTCGAAACCCTCGCGGGTGATGATCGCGGTCGAACCCGGCGAAGGCGGGCGCCAGCGGCTCATGCAGTGCCGGCCAGCTGGCGCCGTTGCGCATCGATCTCGGCACGCAACGGATGCTCGGGCCATGCCGCCGCGAGCCGATCCAGCAGTGCGGTCGCTTCGGCGTGCTGGTCGGCGTGCTCGGCGAGCTGGCGAGCGGCCAGCAAGCCGTAATGCGGCGCCTGCGTATCGCGCGGCCAGTGCGCGAGAAATCCGTTGCACAGGTGCAGCGCGATCCGCTTCATGCCCAGCCGCCCGGCCAGGTCGGCCAGTTCGCCACAGGTCCGCGGATCGTCCGGGACGAAGGCGGCATCGATGCCGCAACATTCCTGCAGCAGGCCCAGCGCCCGACGCGATTCGCCTTGCGCCATCAGGGCGGCGATCCAGATCTGACCGTGTACCAGCAGCCCGTTGCGCAGGTTCTGCTGCTGCAGCAACCGGCGGTAAGCCAGGTGCAGCGACGCCGGCGCGACCCGATCCTGCATCCGGGCGACCAGCCGTGCGGTGGCGGCGGCCGGATCGTCATGGGCGAGCGTGTCGACCTCGGCCAGCAGGATCTCGTCGGCGTCCTGTCCGCTGGCCCTGGCCAGCTTCGGGGCTTCGGGCTCCAGTCCGAAACGCTCGTGGCGCTGGTGGATCAGCACGCCCATCAAATGGAACGCGAGCACGATGAGGTAGGTATAAGCGAAGGCAAACAGCGGCAACGCCAGCAGCCGCGGCAGCAGCGCGGCGCCGATCGAAGCAAGCACGACCAGCACCCCGAGCAGCAGGTTGATCGCCACCGGTATCAGGTAGGCCGCGCCGAAGCTGCCGATGACGCGGCCCCAGTTCGACGGGTTGATCGCCAGCGCCAGGTTGCCGTCGAACGCCAGCGACATGTCGATCGCCGGCAGCACCAGGGCGGACAGGATCAACACCGGCAACAGCAGGCGCGGAAAGAACACGATGGCAATCACGCAGACCGCGACGATCAGCAGATGAATCGCAGTCAGTCCCCAGCCGCTGGACTCATTGCCATCACTGCCGACATCGGGCGGATCGGCATAGCCGTTCGCGGTATGCAGCAGGCAGTCGGCGGCGTACCGCCAGGTCGCGGCCCACACCAGTGCGCTGGCCAGCACACCGATATACGACGGCAACAAGCCTACATAGTGCAGCAGCGCCATGACCACGCAGGTGGGCAGCGCCGCACCACGCAGCGGATAACCGAAGCCCGCCTGCAGGCGTTCTGCGAACGGAGTGTCGTGAGCAATGGTTTCGATGCGCGGCATGTTATCGCGCGCTCAACGCTTGCCGTTGGGGGTGAGACGGACGCTGCTGCTGTCGTTGCGGCCGATCAGGATGTCCGTCATGGGAGTTGCGTCCACAGGTGGTCGCACGATTGTAGCCAACCCGGTGAAGCTGTCGCGTGGCCGCGTGGCTGCGTTGAGTCGGAACGCCGCGCCAGCTATGGTGGGTGTTTTTCGCAGGTGAAGTTTCCGATGCCGTCCTGTTTCGTCTCCATGCGCCTGGCCGCACTCGCCGTGGTGTTCGGCCTGCTAGGGGCCTGCGCCAGTACCGGTGGCGGCAAGCCGTCGGTCGAGGTCAATGCGCTGTACGGTCAGCTCGATCAGGCCAGCAAGGGTTACGAGACCGCATTGCAGCAGTCGCGCGAAGGCAACCTGGAAGCTTCGCAGCTGACGCTGACGCAGTCGCTCGACCGCTTGAAGGAGGCGTCGGCGCATTGCGGCAATACGCCCGGCTGCGATCCGCAGCGGTTCTTCTCGGTGTTCGACCACCTGTTGCGGCTGAAGGACGGCGATTTCAGCGGAAACCAGGATCTGGACAGCGACGTCGCCCCGTCGCAGGCGGCGTTGGCGGCCGGCAAGAGCGGCGTGGCCAGCCTGCCCCAGGCGCAGCGCAGCGTGACCTTGCTGCATGGACAGAGGCTGTCCGAACTGATCGCGATGAACGGGCCGGTGAAGGCTGCACTGGAAATGTGGCTGACCCAGTGGCGCCCGCAATTGATGGATGCCTGGGTCAACTACCAGTACCTGCGCTACCAGATGTGGCCGCAATACCAAAAGGCGGACCTGCCCGAAGCGTTGCTGTTCGGCATCATGGCGAAGGAGTCCGGCGGCAAGGTGCACGCCGTCTCGCGTTCCGGCGCCGCCGGGCCGCTGCAGTTCATGTACGTCACCGGTCTGCGCTTTGGCCTGGGCAGCGACAATGGTTTCGACATGCGCTTCGACCCGGCGGCGTCGGCGCGGGCGAATGCCGAATACATCAACGAGCAGTTGCGGATCTTCAACAACAACCTCGAGCTCACCATCGGCGCCTACAACGGCGGCGAGGGGCGCATGCGGCGCGCGGTCGGCGACGACACCTCGATGAGCTTCTACGACCCGCGCCTCTACGACCAGCTGTCGCAGGAAACCCGCGACTACGTCCCGGCCGTGCTTGCCGCGGCATGGCTGTTCCAGCATCCGGACAGTTACAACCTGCGCTTCCCGAGGATAGACGGCGCGCCCGGCACGATCATCCTGAAACGGCCGGCGTCGCTGTCCGAATTGACGGTGTGCCTGGGTTCGGCCGGCGGCATGAACGACGGCTGGTTCCGCACCTTGCGCAACCTCAATCCCCGGCTGGACCCGCAGGTGACCCAGCCGGCGGGTACCTCACTGCAGCTGCCCAAGCCCCTCGAGCAGGCGTACGCGGCACGCTGCGTCGATGGCCCCTGGCCGATTCTTGCCGCCGACCTGCATCATGCCGTGGTACCCACCGTGGTGCCTGATCCGGCACCCAGTGCGCCGGCAGTGCGGGGAACCCTCCATTACAGGGTTCGCCGGGGCGACACGCTGATCAGTATCGTACGCGACCTGCATTGCTCGAGCGTGCAGGAAGTGACTGAGATGAACGCACTCAAGAACCATCATCTCGCTATCGGAAAGACGCTGAAGTTGCCGGTCTGTCGCTGAATCGAGCGCGCGATCGCCTGGCGTCAGGCGAGCGCGCTTTCCTGCAGCCATGAGTCGACGGGCTTGCCGCTGCCGTGGACTTCCTTCAATTCGCGCAACAGCTGCATCAGCTGCCGATGCTGAGGCTGCAGGCTGCGGTGCGGCGAGTTCTTGGTCTCGTGGTAGGCCACCGCGAGCCACAGCGCGATGCCGCGCAATGCCACCTCGACGTTGGCCGAGCAGGCTCGCTCGTAACCGGCATCGGTACCCTGGCCCCAGGGCAGATAGCGCGCCTCCGGCGCCGTGCCATACAGGTGCGGAAAGTCGCTGCGCGAAGCCTGGCCGATTTCGCGCAGGGTAAGCGCGCTCAACCGTTCGCGGTTGCGCTTGGGCAACGCCCGGACGCTGCGCTCGATATCGCGGAATTGGCGGCCAAGCTGGCGCGCACGCATCAACACGAAGAACGGAGTGAGTATCTGCATGGGATCCCCTCGACGCTGGAATACGGCCGCACCGGGAAGTGCGGCGAAGAGGCGAGCGTAGCGAAAGGTTCCCTGTAAATGCGCCTAGGACGTCACAAAATGACGCGTGACGTCAGTTGTCCAGCCGACGGGAGTGCGTCGTGTGGTGTCAGCGGCGACCGAGCCGTTGTCCCACCCGCACGGCCTGCTGCGGCTGCAACGCATCCAGCGTGGCGGTGCCTGCGGGCAGCAGCACGATCACGGTGGAACCCATGTTGAAGCGCGCCATCTCGGCGAAGCGCTCCAGCGCGATGTGCTGGCCGGCAAACGACTTGCGCCGGATCGACGAGGCATACGGCGGGATCACCAGCCCATCCCACACCGTGGCTACCGAGGAAACCAGGATCGCGCCCACCATCACCACCACGAACGGACCGTGCTCGCCCTCGAAGTGGCAGACCAGCCGTTCGTTGCGTGCGAACAGGCGCGGGATCGCCGCCACCGCGAACGGCGCCACGCTGAAGATGCGGCCGGGCACATGCACGGTTTCCTTCAACGTGCCTTTCAGCGGCATGTGCACACGGTGGTAGTCGCGCGGCGACAGATAGACGGTGACAAAGCGGCCGTTGCGGTACGGTGCGGCAGCCGCCTCATCGCCACCAAGCAATTCGGCGGCGGTGTACTCCTGGCCCTTGGCCTGGAAGATGCGGCCATCGACGATCGCGCCGGACTGGCTGATGCGGCCATCGGCGGGCGAGAGCAGGGCGGCCGGATCGCCATCGGCATGACGCGCGTCGGGGCGCAGCTTGCGCGTGAAGAACGCATTGAAGTGCTGGTAGGCCAGCGCATCGGGCTGCGCAGCCTCGGCCATGTTCACCTGGTAATTGCGCACGATGGTGCCGATCAGCCAGTTCTTCCACGGTGCGAAGGTCCAGCGGGTGGCCCAGTAGACCACGCGCGACAAGGCGCGGTGCGGCAGGATGTACTGCAGGAATACGTTGAAAGTCATCCGCCCAGTATACGGGGCAGGAGTGAGTGGAGAGGGATGAAGCGCATGCACAGCCGCTTTCTCTCGTTTCCCACTTCTCTTCACTCACTTCCTTCACAGCCCGATCCTCAGCCATTCGACGCCAGCTATACTTGTCGGCCTTTTCCGCTCCGGGCGCCGCCGTGACCGCCGAACTCGCCTCCATCATCGACTTCATCCGCTACGGCGCCAGTCGCTTCTCAGCCGCCGGGCTCACCTTCGGTCACAGTCACGACAACCCGATCGACGAGGCGACCCACCTGGTGCTGGCCAGCCTGCATCTGCCGCCGGACATTCCGCCGGCGTACGGCGCGGGCAAGCTCACCGCGGCCGAGCGCGAGAACGTGCTGGCGCTGATCGAGCGTCGGGTCGGCGAGCGCCTGCCGGTGGCTTATCTCGTGGGCGAAACCTGGTTCGCCGGGCTGAAGTTCAAGAGCGATCGCCGCGCGCTGGTGCCGCGTTCGCCGATCGCCGAGCTGATCGAGTCGGGCTTCGCGCCGTGGCTGGACGAGCGTCATGTCGAGCGCGCGCTGGACCTGTGCACCGGTTCGGGCTGCATCGGCATCGCGATGGCCGAGTACAACCCGGAATGGCAGGTCGATATCGCCGACATCAGCGAAGAGGCGTTGTCGCTGGCGCGCGAGAACATCGTGTTCCAGCACGTCGAGGGCCGGGTCGAGGCGATCCAGTCCGACTTGTTCGCCGGGGTGAAAGATCGCCGCTACGACCTGATCGTCTCCAACCCGCCGTATGTCACCGAGGACGAGTACACTGCGTTGCCCGGCGAATACGCACACGAACCCAAGCTGGGCCTCACCTCCGGTGTCGATGGCCTGGACTTGTGCCTGCGCATGCTGGACGAGGCAGCCGCCCACCTCACCGATGACGGCCTGCTGATCGTCGAGGTGGGCGAGAGCGAGCATGCGCTGGCCGCATTGCTGCCGCAGGTGCCCTTCATATGGATCGAGTTCAAGGTCGGCCAGATGGGCATATTCGCGCTGGAGCGGCGCGATCTGGTCGAACATGCGGCGGTGATCCATGCGGTGGCTGCGGCACGCCGCGCCGCCTGACGGAATCTGGCCGGTGGAATGGGAGCGGCCCGCTGACTGACAAGGCGCCGTCGCGCTAAGCTGTAGCGGTTTCCTTCGGACGTCCAAACCTCGTGTCCAGCAATTCCTTCGGCAAACTCTTCACCGTCACCACCTTCGGCGAAAGCCATGGACCGGCGATCGGCTGCGTGATCGACGGGTGCCCGCCGGGGTTGCCGATCAGTCGCGAGGAGTTCAAGGGCGACCTCGAACGTCGCGCTACCGGCCGCAGCCGCTATACCTCGCAGCGGCACGAAGCCGACGACGTGGAGATGCTCTCTGGCGTCTACGAGGGCAGGACCACCGGCACGCCGATCGCGTTGCTGATCCGCAACACCGATCAGCGCAGCAAGGATTACGGCGACATCGTGCAGACCTTCCGGCCCGGTCATGCCGACTACACCTATTGGCAGAAATACGGTATCCGCGATCCGCGCGGCGGCGGACGTTCGTCGGCGCGCGAGACCACCATGCGCGTGGCGGCCGCGGTGATCGCCAAGAAATGGCTGGCCGAACGCTACGGCGTACGGGTGCGCGGCTACCTGGCGCAGATCGGCGAGATCACGCCGGATGCGTTCGACTGGGAAGCGGTCGAGCAGAACCCGTTCTTCTGGCCGGATACCGCGCAGGTACCCGCGCTGGAAAGCTATATCAATACGCTGCGCAAGTCCGGCGATTCGGTGGGCGCGCGCGTCAACGTGGTCGCCGATGGCGTGCCGCCGGGCTGGGGCGAGCCGATCTACGGCAAGCTGGACGGCGATCTGGCCAGCGCGCTGATGTCGATCAACGCAGTCAAGGGCGTGGAGATCGGCGATGGTTTCGCCGCGGTCACCCAGCACGGCAGCGAGCACCGCGACGAGATGAGCATGGACGGCTTCGCCTCCAATCATGCGGGCGGCATTCTCGGCGGCATCAGCAGCGGTCAGCCGGTGACGGCCTCGATCGTGCTCAAGCCCACCTCGAGCATCCTGATTCCCGGCCACAGCGTGAACCTGGCCGGCGAGCCGGCCGACGTGGTGACCAAGGGACGCCACGATCCCTGCGTCGGCATCCGCGCCACCCCGATCGCGGAGGCGATGATGGCGCTGGTGCTGATCGATCACGCGTTGCGTCACCGTGCGCAGTGCGGCGATGTGGGCGCGGTGGCGCCGCGCATCCCGTGACCGGTCGACCATGGCAACCGGAGATGCGCCGATGACCGGCAAGCCGCGCGTGTGGGTTTCCCGTCCTACTTTTCCGGACATCGTTGCCCGGCTGGAGCCGCACTTCGAGGTGACCGCCGAACCGGACGAGCGCAAATTCAGCCCGACCGAGCTGGCAGCCAGGCTGAGCGGGCAGGACGCGGTGATCGTGGGCCTGAAGGACCATGTCGGCGCGGCGGAAGTGGCCGATGCGACGCGGCTGCGCATCGTCGCCAACCTCGCCGTCGGCTACGACAATCTCGACCTGGACGCGCTGAGCGCGGCCGGCATCGCCGTCTCCAACACCGCCGACGTGCTCAACGAGAGCGTGGCCGACTATGCCTGGGCGATGATGCTGGGCGTCGCGCGACGGATGAACGCCGCCGAGCGCTGGCTGCGCGCCGGACACTGGCATGCCACCGAATTCAAGGGCTGGCTGGGCATGGACGTGCGCGGCCGCACGCTGGGCATCCTCGGCATGGGCCGCATCGGCCAGGCGATCGCACGGCGCGCCGGCGGCTTCGGCATGGCGGTGCTGTATCACAACCGTTCGCCGCTGCCGGAGGCGGAGGAGCGCGCCTGCAACGCGCGCTACGTCGACAAGCAGCAACTGCTGCGCGAGTCCGATTTCCTGATGCTGGTGCTGCCGCTGACGGCGCAGACCCGCCACGCGATCGGCGCGCCCGAGCTGGCGCAGATGAAGCCGACCGCGGTGCTGGTGAACGTGGCCCGCGGCGGCATCGTGGATGACGCCGCGCTGGCGGCGGCCTTGCGCGAGCAGCGGTTGGCGGCCGCTGCGCTGGACGTGTTCGAGGGCGAGCCGGCGGTGCATCCGGGCCTGCTCGAACTGGACAACGTGCTGCTCAGCCCGCATATCGCCAGCGCCAGCCACGAAACGCGCCGCGCGATGACCGCGCTGGCGGTCGACAATGTGCTGGCCTTGTTCGGCCATGGCCCGCATGCAGGGCGCCCCCCCAACATCCTCAACCCCCACGTGCTGGCCTCGGCCGGCCCGGCCATCCACCCCTGAACCGAAGAGTCCCATTGCATGAGTCAGAAGAGCAGTTACAAAGTCGCCATGGTCGGCGCCACCGGTGCGGTCGGCGAGACCTTGCTGGCGATCCTCGCCGAGCGCGATTTCCCGGTCAGCGAGCTGGTGCCGCTGGCCAGCGAGCGTTCGGCCGGCGGCAAGGTCTCGTTCGGCGGACAGGAGATCACCGTCCAACTGCTCGACACCTATGATTTCGCGGGCGTCGACATCGCGTTCTTCTCGGCCGGCGGTTCGGTCAGCCGCGAGCACGCGCCGCGGGCGGCGGCGGCCGGTGCGGTGGTGATCGACAACACCTCGGAATTCCGCTACCAGGACGATATCCCGCTGGTGATCAGCGAGGTCAATCCGCATGCGATCGCGCAGTACACCAACCACGGCATCATCGCCAACCCGAACTGCTCGACCATGCAGATGCTGGTGGCGCTGGCGCCGATCCATCGTGCGGTGCAGATCGAGCGGATCAACGTGGCCACCTACCAGTCGGTGTCCGGCGCCGGCCGCACCGGCATGGAGGAGCTCGGCAAGCAGACCGCGGCGCTGCTGAACTTCCAAAGCGTGGAGCCGGGCAAGAAATTCCCTGCCCAGATCGCGTTCAATGTGATTCCGCAGATCGACGACTTCCAGCCGAACGGCTACACCAAGGAAGAGATGAAGCTGGTATGGGAGACCCGCAAAATCCTGGAGGACGAGTCGATCCAGGTGAACCCGACCGCGGTACGCGTGCCGGTGTTCTATGGTCATTCCGAGGCCGTGCACATCGAGACCAGCGACAAGATCACCGCCGAACAGGCCCGCGAACTGCTGCGGCAGGCGCCGGGCGTGGTGCTGGTGGACGAGCGCAAGCCGGGCGGATACCCGACCCCGGTGGGCGAGGCGGCCGGCAACAATGCGGTGTACGTCGGCCGCATCCGCGAGGACATCTCGCATGAGCGCGGCCTGGACCTGTGGATCGTTTCGGACAATATCCGCAAGGGCGCGGCGCTGAACGCCGTGCAGATCGCCGAGCTGCTGATCGAGGACTATCTCTAAGATGCGTTGCATGCCATTCGTGGGCGCCGTAGGCCTGGTGCTGGCGTCGACAGCCTGGGCCAACGGCAGTCAGCCCGGGCCCTTGCAGACCGGACAATCGGCGACATCGCTGTCTCAGGCCAGGCAGCGACTGGTCAGGAACCAGGCCGAAGTGAAGCGGCTGGAGCAGGATGTCGCCAGGCAGGAATCGGACAGCAAGCGTGCCAGTGAACGCCTGCAACAGCAGGATCAGGCGATTGCCGAGCTGCAGAGACAGTTGCAGGAACTGCGGGCCAGGCCGGCGGCCAGCCAGCATTAAATCGTGCCACTGGGGTGAGAACACACCGCAGCAATACTCTGCAAGTATTCGCCGCAGCTATTGTTGATTGCGCCGCATGTAACTAAAGTGGCACCTCGTTTGCCGCAGTAGCCGCCACCGCGGCGACACCACATAAGAGTCGCGCCAGAGATCGTTCGGGGGAACACGCATGAATCGTTCGTTGAAATTGTCGATGCTGGTGGCACTGGCCTTGGGTACCAGCCAGGTCGTGGCACTGGACCTTGGCCAGATCCAGGTCAAGTCGGCGCTGGGGCAGCCCCTGCTGGCTGAAATCCCGCTGCATCCCGGCAGCCCGGCGGAACTGCAGAATCTCAGCGTCCAGCTGGCTTCGAGCGAGGAATTTGCGCGGGCCGGCATCGTCGGGGGCCGCACCGCGATCCCGCTGCATTTCAGCGTGGCCAACGGCGCCGGCGGCAAAGTCATCCGGATCACCAGCAGCCAGGCGGTCGACGACCCCTATCTCGACCTGTTGCTGGAAGTGAACAGCAACGCCGGCAAGAGCGTGCGTGAATTCGCCATACTGCTCGATCCGGCCAGTGCGCCGGCAGCGGCTCCGGCTGCTGTCGCGGCCGCACCGGCGCATGCGCCGGCACCCAGCCGGCCGGTGCATGGCAATCCGGCACCGGCTCCCGTCGCCGCGGCCCCCGCCAGGGCCGCCCCGACGCCTGTGGCCGCGGCCCCACGAGCCCCAAGGACCGCACCGGCTGCCACCGGCAATGGCCAGTACGGCCCGGTCGAGCATGGTCAGACCTTGTCGTCGATCGCCCGCAGCACCGCGCCGGCGGGGGTCGACGCGCAGCAAATGATGCTGGCGCTGAAGCAGGCCAATCCCGATGCGTTCTACCGCGACAACATCAATGCGCTGAAGAGTGGCGCGGTACTGCGTGTGCCGACGTCTTCCGAGGCGCAGGCGATGACTATCGCGGCGGCCATGGCCGAAGTGCGCCGTCAGAACAGCGACTGGCGCGCCGGCACGCCGGGCAAGCCTGCGGTCGTCGCCGACACGGCGACCCGCGCGTCCGCCTCCAGCGCGCCCAGCAACACGTCCGGCGGCACGGGTGACCGTCTTGCGCTGGTCCCGGCGAAGCAGGGCAGCGGTGCCGGAACCCAGGGCGGCGCTGCCGGCGGCAAGGGCGACAAGGCAGCTGCCAGCCTTCGCCAGGATCTCCTGCGCAGTCAGGAAAGCCTGGCCAGCCTGCAGCAGCAGAGCTCCGATCTGAAGAGCCGCCTGAAAGAGCTGGCCGACATCAACAACAAGAACGAGCATCTGCTGTCGCTGAAGGACAACGAGATCGCCGAGCTGCAAGCCAAGCTGGCGGCAGCGCACAAGTCCGCCGGTGTGCCGGCAGCCGCAGCGGCGCCCGCAGCTAGCGTGGCGAAGGCCGCTGTAGCGACGGCGTTGCCGGGGCACCTGGAAACCGCCACGGCCAGCACGGCGGCCGGTGCAAGTTCGGCACCGGTTTCCGCCGGTTCGACTGCGGCGACCACCGCGCCCATGGTGGCGTCCAGTTCGACGGCGAGTACCCCGGCGGCGAGCCGCTCCGCGCCGGCTATGGCAGCGGCGAAGCCGGCGGTCAAGCCCGTGGCGAAGCCGGCCGCCCCCGTGTCGGTGGTCGAGCAGCCGTGGTACATGCAGACCTGGGCACGGGCTGCCGGCGTCGGTGCGATCGTGCTGTTGATCCTGCTGGCCATGCTCGGTCGTCGCAAACCGGCAGGTGCCGCATCGTCGACATCCCCGTCGTCGCTGGCCGATCGCTTCAGCTCGGCACCGTCGGCCAATGCGGATCTGGTCGGCAGCGACGACGTCGATCAGGAAGAACTGCTCGACCAGCTGGCCGAGCATCCGGACGACATCTATCTGCATCTGGAGCTGGTGACCTTGTACTACTCGCGGCGCGACGTCGAGCATTTCGAGGCCGCGGCCGAGGCCATGCATGCTCATATCACCGATCCGCAACAGGACGAGTGGCAGGACGTGGTGCACATGGGCGAGGACCTGGTGCCGGGTCACCCGCTGTTCGACCATCACCCCGAAGTGCCGGTGCACGAGGATGAGGCCCGTCGCGAATTCGACATCGACGACTATGCGGATAAGAGCGCCGCGTCCGCGACCGTACCGTCCATGCCGCCATTGCCGCCGGGTGGGCCGAAGAAGGTCAGCGAGTACAACTTCAACTTCGATCTGACCAAGGCCGCTGCCGCCGAATCGTCCGCGGATCGCAAGTCGGCCCCGGACGACGCCACGGTGGTGGCGCCGGTGACGGCCGGCACCCACGCTTCCAGCGATCATCCGGCGGCCAGCGCTGCCGAACCGGCTTCGGACTGGCATTTCGACGATGCGGGCAGCGCGCATCACGCCGGCGACGCCGGCCATGATCTGGGCGAGTTCAACGATGATCCGATCGATACCAAGCTCGATCTGGCGCGCGCCTATCTGGACATGGGCGACGCCGATGGCGCACGCGCCATGCTGGGCGAAGTGATGAAGGAAGGCAGCCAGATGCAGCGGGATGTCGCCAAGCGTCTGCTCGACGACCTGCGCTGAACCTGTAGGCGCGGTCCACGTGATGCAATCGGGCCGGCTCTGCCGGCCCGATTGCATGGCGGCCTGCTAATCTTCGGTGTCTCTCGGCAAGTCCTTGCACAACTCCATGCGTATCGCCCTAGGCATCGAATACGACGGCACCGATTTCTCCGGCTGGCAGCGGCTGAAGACGGATGCCAGCGTGCAGGGCGCGCTCGAACAGGCGCTGTCGAAGGTCGCCGCGCACCCGGTCGAAGTCAGTTGTGCGGGGCGCACCGACGCCGGTGTGCATGGCCGTTGCCAGGTGGTGCATTTCGACACCGGGGCGCGGCGCGACATGCGCGGCTGGATGCTCGGCGCCTGTTCCAATCTGCCGGCCAGCGTGGCGGTGCTGTGGGCGCAGCCGGTGCTGGAAAGCTTTCACGCGCGCTACGCCGCGCGCAGTCGCCGCTACCGTTATCACATCCTCAATCGGCCTGTGCGCGCGGCGCTGGACGCGCGCTACGTCACCTGGGAACGCCTGCCGCTGGATGCCGGGCGGATGCATGTCGCCGCGCAGGCGCTGCTGGGCGAGCACGACTTCAGCGCGTTCCGCGCGCTGTCCTGCCAGGCGACGCATCCGCGGCGCTCGGTGCTGGCGGTGAGTGTGCGGCGCGAAGACGAGGAGGTTTTCGTCGACATCGAGGCGAATGCGTTTCTGCATCACATGGTGCGCAATATCGTCGGCTCCCTGCTGATGATCGGCCGCGACGAACGGCCGGTCGAATGGATGGCCGAACTGCTGGCTGGCTGCGATCGCCAGGCGGCAGGCCCGACGGCCGCGGCCTCCGGCCTGACCTTCATCGGTCCGCGCTACGAGCGCCACTGGGGACTTCCGGCAGAAGTCTGCCTGATGGGGGCCGCCCAATGACCCGCATCAAGTGCTGCGGCATGACCCGGATCGAGGATGCGCTGCTGGCCGCGCGCCTCGGTGCCGATGCAATCGGGCTGGTGTTCACCGCGCGCAGCAAACGGCGGACGACGCCGGCACGGGCGCGCGAGATCGTCGCGGCGCTGCCGCCGTTCGTCGCTACCGTCGCGCTGTTCATGGATGACGAGGCCGATCGGGTGCGGCAGGTGATCGATGAGGTGGAACCCACGCTGCTGCAATTCCATGGCAGCGAAACCGACGGCTGGTGCATGCAGTTCGGCCGCCCGTTCCTGAAAGCGATCGCGATGGGCGAGGGCGCTGCCGCATTGGAGCGGTTGCGCGAGTACCCGCGAGCCGCCGCCCTGTTGCTGGATGGTCATGGCTTCGGCGAAGCAGGCGGCAGCGGCAAGGCCTTCGACTGGTCGCTGACGCCGCACGATCTCGTGCAGCCGCTGATGCTCGCCGGCGGACTGCATGCGGGCAACGTGGACGCGGCGATCCGCGCCGCGCGGCCGTGGGCGGTGGACGTGGCCGGTGGCGTGGAGTCCGCACCAGGCATCAAGGATCCCGCCAAATTGGCCGCCTTCATTGCAGCGGTGCGTGCCGCGGACAGGGTGGGGGAGCCATGAGCGAACTTTCCGGCGCGATTCTGCCGCCCGCCGCCATCGAGCAATACCACGTCGATGGGGATCACCCGCCCAGTCTCGATGACATCGTGGGCCGAGACCACCCGCTGGTGATTCGCGGTCTGGTTCGCGACTGGCCGATCGTGAAACTGGCGCTGCAGTCGGACACCGCCTTCGCGGAGAGGCTGGCGGCACTGGACGGCGGCACCGATGTAAACACCTTGATGATCGCGCCGGAGGCCGAGGGCGTCGTCGGCTATACGCCGGACATGAGCGGTTTCAACTATCGGCATTTCAAGGTGCCGGTCACTCTCGGTCTGCAGCGACTGGCGAAGTACAGCCGGCGCGAGCGCGCGCCCGGGGTGGTGATCCAGAGCGCGCTGATCCGCGATTGCCTGCCCGGGTTTCTTGCCGACCATGCGCTGTCCTTCCTCGACCCCGGCGTGGAACCGCGACTGTGGCTCGGCAACCGGGTCACGACGCCCACCCATTTCGATTCGCAGCACAACATCGCCTGCGTGGTGTGTGGCACGCGCCGCTTCACGCTGTTCCCGCCGGAGCAGCTGCCCAATCTCTACGTCGGCCCGTTGGACTTTGCGCCTACCGGCGCGGCGATCAGCATGGCCCGGCTCGATCGGCCGGATGACCCGCGCTACCCGCGCCTGAAACTGGCGCTGGCCGCGGCGCAGGTGGCCGAACTGCATCCAGGCGATGCGATCTACATGCCGCCGTTGTGGTGGCATAACGTCGAGTCGCTGCGGCCGCTCAACGCGCTGGTGAATTATTGGTGGAACCCGGTGAAGGTCGAGGGCTACCACACCGGCCACGCGCGGGCCGCGCTGTATCACTGTCTCCTCGCTTTCCGCGCGTTACCTCCGGCCGAGCGGGCCGGTTGGCGGAACCTGCTGGATCATTTCGTGTTCGGCGGGGAGGACGTCGTCGCACACATCCCCGAGCATCGCCGCGGCGTGCTCGGCCCGCTTACACCCGAGTGCGTGGAAGAGTTGAAGCAGGGGGCGCGACAGTACCTTTGAAGCTGCTGGCTTTACTTCCCGGCCAGCTGCTGTCGCAGCCATCCCGCCAGCACCGCCAGCCGCGGATCGTTGGCGCGCTTTGGTGCGCACAACGTCCAGCTCGCTTGCGTGGTGCGAAAGCCCCAAGGCGCTGCCAGGCGACCGGCGGCGAGGTCGTCGGCCACCAGCGGTTGCGGGGCGATCGCCACGCCGAGGCCGGCCACCGCCGCCTCAAGCAGGTAGTAGAGGTGCTCGAAAGATTGGCCGTAGTGCAGCCGGCCAGTGGCGATCCGATGCGCGCGCGCCCACGTCGGCCACGCCTGCGGGCGAGAGGTGGTGTGCAGCAGCGCCTCCTTGCACAGCGCGTCCACGTTGGCCTTGCGCAGGGCGGCGTAGCGCGGATGATGCGGGCTGAGCACGGGGCCGATTCGTTCCGGCGACAACACATGCGCCTGCCATGCCGTCGGCCATGGCGGCTCGGCCAGCAGCAGTGCGGCGTCGAGGCCGGGCAGGGCCGGCGCGGACACATCCTCGACGGCTGACAGGTGCAGTTTCAGATCCGGCAGGTCGCGGCCCAGCCGCTCCAGCCTGGGGATCACCCAGCGTGCCAGCACACTGCCGGCACAGCCGAGCACAAACGGCGCATGACTTGCCTCGCGGCGTAGTTCGTCGCAGGTCTGGCGCAATTGCGCAAATGCACTGGCGGCGCCGTCGCGCAGTTGGCGGCCCATAGGGGTCAGCGCCAGCCCGCGACCCTCGCGGCCGAACAGGGGTACCCCCAGTTCGGTTTCCAGCGCGCGGATTTGCCGGCTCACCGCGCCGTGGGTCACGTGCAGCTCGGCGGCGGCACGGCTCACGCTTTCCAGTCGCGCAGCCGCCTCAAAGGCGCGCAGTGCATTCAGCGAGGGCAGTTCGCGGGGCATGGCATCTGTGAGTTTTTCTGACAGGTGGCATCAATCTTATCGCTTTTGTCGCCCGTGTCGCTGCGCTAGGGTGGACATCTTGCCGCAGCGCATGGGCGCAGTGGTATTTTCCGGATGCGAGCGACGACCATGCCCACGATCGACGATTTCCACGCCTGGCCCGATGCCCACGGCCGCTTCGGCAACTACGGCGGCCAGTACGTCGCCGAGACGCTGATGGCACCGTTGGCCGAGCTGACCGCGGCCTACCTGCGCCTGCGCGAGGATCCCGACTTCATTGCAGAATTGGACCGCGACCTGAAGCACTACGTGGGCCGGCCCAGTCCGGTCTATCACGCCGAACGCTTGTCGCGGCATGTCGGCGGCGCGCGCATCCTGCTCAAGCGCGAGGACCTGAACCACACCGGTGCGCACAAGATCAACAACACCGTGGGGCAGGCCCTGGTGGCGCGGCACATGGGCAAGACCCGCATCATCGCCGAGACCGGCGCCGGCCAGCACGGTGTGGCAAGCGCCACGGTGGCGGCCCGGATGGGGCTGAAGTGCGTGGTCTACATGGGCGCGGTGGACATCGAGCGGCAGAAGATCAACGTCTACCGGATGAAGCTGCTCGGCGCCGAAGTGGTGCCGGTGACGTCGGGCTCGAAGACGCTGAAAGACGCGCTGAACGAGGCGATGCGCGACTGGGTCACCAACGTGGCCGATACCTTCTACATCATCGGCACGGTGGCGGGTCCCCATCCGTATCCGCTGATGGTGCGCGACTTCAATGCGATCGTCGGGCGCGAGGCGCGTGCGCAAATGCTGGAGCAGTACGGCCGCCTGCCGGACGTGCTCACCGCCTGTGTGGGCGGCGGGTCCAATGCGATCGGATTGTTCCACGCCTTTTTGAACGATGCCGGCGTGCGCATGGTCGGCGCCGAGGCGGCAGGCCTGGGCCTGGCCACCGGCCAGCACGCGGCCTCGCTGGCGGCCGGCCGGCCCGGCGTGCTGCACGGCAACCGCACTTACGTGCTGTGCGACGACAACGGCCAGATCACCGAAACGCATTCGGTGTCGGCCGGTCTCGATTACCCGGGCGTCGGCCCCGAGCATGCGTTCCTCAAGGATGCGGGGCGCGCCGAATACGTCGGTGTCACCGACGACGAGGCGCTGGAGGCATTCCACCTGCTCGCGCGCACCGAGGGCATCCTGGCCGCGCTGGAGTCCAGTCATGCGGTGGCGCAGGCGATCAAGCTGGCCCGCGAGTATCCGAGGGACGGCCTGGTGCTGTGCAATCTGTCCGGCCGCGGCGACAAGGACGTGCATACGATCGCCGCACGCGAAGGGATCGAGCTTTAGGAGTGAGTTGAGAGGAGCGGGAAGTGAGAAAAAGGCAAAACCATCTCCGTCGGCAGTCTTCGGTTCGAATCATTCAGGGCATCCCTATGGACACTCGTTTCTCATTTCTCTCCACTCATTTCTCGCTGTCATGAACCGTATCGACCGCCGCTTTGCCCAGCTCAAGTCCGCCGGCCGCACCGGCCTGATTCCCTTCGTCACCGCAGGCGATCCGTCGCCCCGACATGTCGTCACACTGATGCACGCGCTGGTCGATGCGGGCGCCGATCTGATCGAGTTGGGCGTGCCGTTTTCCGATCCGATGGCCGATGGCCCGGTGATCCAGCACGCCAGCGAGCGGGCGATCGCGAAAGGCGTCGGCCTGCACGAGGTGCTGGACTGGGTTGCCGCGTTCCGCCAGCGCGATGCGGACACCCCGATCGTGCTGATGGGTTACCTGAATCCGGTGGAGATCCATGGCTATGCGCGCTTCGCGCAGGAAGCCGTACAGGCCGGCGTCGATGGCGTGCTGCTGGTCGACTGCCCGCTGGAAGAGTCGGCCGTGCTGCAGTCGCTGCGCGACGCCGGCCTGCGACAGATCCTGCTCGCCGCACCGACCACCGCACCCGCGCGTATGGCGCAGTTGTGCGGTTCCGCGGAGGGTTTCCTGTACTATGTCTCGTTCGCCGGCATCACCGGTGCGGCACACTTGAGTACCGGCGATATCGCCGCGCGCGTGGCGGATATCCGCGCCCGCGCCAAGGCGCCGGTGGCGGTGGGCTTCGGTATCCGCGATGCGGCGAGCGCGAGGGCGATTGCCGGTTTTGCCGATGCGGTGGTGATCGGCAGCGCGCTGGTGGAGCAGCTGGCCGGGGCCACGGAGGCCGAAGAAATAACCGTGCGGGTCCACGCGTTTCTCGCGCCGATCCGCGCTGCGCTCGATGCAGGTTGAAAGCGGCAGGGCCGAGGCGGCGCGAACCCTCACCCTTTGCCCACTCACCCGCAAGGGGACTCCTGCGGTCGCCGGAGGGAGAGGGAACTGTGGCGCCATGCGGGCTCGCTTGATGGAGGTTGTCGAATACGACAGCCCCTATTTTCAGATAGAGGTTGGGTTGATATGAACTGGCTGCAGAAAATCATGAACCCGCGCACCCGCCCGCAGAATCCGAACGGCGGCAAGGGTTCGGTACCCGAGGGCGTATGGGAAAAGTGCGGCGGCTGCGGCACCGTGCTGTACCGGCCGGAGCTGGAGCGCAACCTGATGGTCTGCCCGAAATGCGGCTACCATCACTACATCAGCGCGCGCATGCGGCTGGACGCGTTGCTCGATGAAGGGTCCGGCCAGGAACTGTGGGCCAGCATGGAGCCCACCGATCCATTGAAATTCCGCGATTCCAAGAAGTATCGCGACCGCATCGTCGCGACCCAGAAAAAGCTTGGCGAGAAGGATGCGATGGTGGCCATGAGCGGCAGGCTCAAGGGCCGTCCGCTGATGGCAGTGGCATTCGAATTCGCCTACATGGGTGGTTCGATGGGTTCGGTGGTGGGCGAGAAATTCGCCCGCGCGGCCGAGCGCGCACTGGCCGACAGGAGCGCCCTGGTGTGCTTCTCCGCCACCGGCGGCGCACGCATGCAGGAAGCGCTGTTCTCGCTGATGCAGATGGCCAAGACCTCGGCGGCGCTGGCGCGCCTGCGCGATGCCGGCGTGCCGTACATCAGCGTGCTCACCAACCCGACCACCGGCGGCGTATCCGCCAGCCTGGCGATGCTTGGCGACATCAACATCGGCGAGCCGAAGGCGCTGATCGGATTCGCCGGTCCGCGCGTGATCGAGCAGACCGTGCGCGAGACCTTGCCGGAAGGCTTCCAGCGATCGGAATTCCTGGTCGAACACGGCGCGATCGACCTGATCGTCGACCGTCGCGAGATGCGCGACAAGCTGGCCGACCTGCTCGGCATCCTGGCGAAGGCGCCGCGCGCGGCGTGATGCCCGCGCGTTTTGCGCAGCGAAGCCGCCTGCGGGCGGCTCGTCGTTTGCGCCCCCTCACGTTTCCCAGGTAGCAAACATCACTACCGCTGCCGCTGCCATCGCCACGGTCGCCATCCACCCGAAAACCTTCAACTGCCACGGCATGGTGAACTCGCCCATCACTTTCCTGCTGGATCCCATCAGCATCATCACGATCATCAGGGGCACGGCGGTAACGCCGTTGACCACCGCGCTCCAGTACAGCGCCTTGATCGGGTCGAGCGGCGTCAGGTTCAGCGCAATGCCGGCGAGGCTGGCGAAGATCAGCACGCCATAGAAAAACTTGGCCTTGCGCGGCTTGTTTTCCAGTCCGCTGCGCTGGCCGAAAGCGCCGGATGCGCCATAGGCGGTGGCGCCGGCCAGCACCGGCACGGCCAGCAGACCGGTGCCGATGATGCCGGCCGCGAACAGCGCGAACGCCAGATCGCCGGCCAGCGGGCGCAGGGCTTCGGCGGCTTCGGCGGACGACTGGATGTCGGTCTTGCCGTGGGCGTGCAGCACCACGGCGGAGGTGAGGATGATGAAGAACGAGATCAGGTTGGAGAAGATCATGCCCACCGTGGTGTCGATGCCGATGCGCCGCAACGCGCTTGGCGCCTGCAGCGGCGCCCACCGCAATGCTCTGCGCCGCTTGCTCGATCCGATCTCCTCCACTTCCTGCGCAGCCTGCCAGAGAAACAGATAAGGACTGATCGTGGTGCCGAGCAGGGCGACCAGTCCCACGGCGTATTTGGCGTTCCAGCTGATCGGCGGCACCACGACGCTCAAGAGCACGGCCCGCCATGGCACGTGGATGACCAGGACGGTGGCTACGTAGGCAAACAGGCTCAGCGTGAGCAGCTTGAGGAGAGGCGAGTAGCGCGTGAACGGAATGAAGATCTGCAGTACCAGCGACAGCACCGCGAAGCCCGCGGCATACAGCAGTGCCGGTCCACCTATCAGCAGCTTCAATGCAGCGCCCATGGCGCCGATATCCGCTGCCAGGTTGATGACGTTGGCGACGAGGGTCAAGCCCATCAGGACGTAGACCAGCCTGTGCGAATAGTGCTTGCGCATGCCGTCCATCAGGCCATGACCGGTGACCCGCCCGATGCCGGCGCTGATGGCCTGGATCGCGATCATCAAGGGCATGGTCACCAGGACGCACCACAGCATGCCGTAGCCGAACGCGGCGCCCACCTGCGAGTAAGTGGCAATGCCGCTGGGATCGTCGTCGGCTGCGCCAGTGATCAGGCCTGCACTGAGATTCGCCCACGGCGGCTTTTCGATGCCGCCGTCCTCGGTATTTTCGTGATCGACCATGAAATGTTTCCGATAAGGGATGCGGCGAGTCCCGCGATCAAGCGTCCGCCGTTCCACCGGCCTGCGTCTCTGCCTCTTCAATTGCTTCCAGCAACTGCTCCCCACCGAACGGCTTGCGCAGGAACACGCCGCCCTCGGGAATTTCTGCACAGTGAACCTCGGGGTCGGCGGTGATCACGACGACGGCAATGCCGGGGTACTGTTCGATCGCCCTCCGGCAGATATCGATGCCGCTCGTGCTGCCGGCGAGGATGACGTCGGCAACGATGACATCGATGATCGGCGCGCTCCGCATGTAGCTCAGCGCGGCCGCCGAGCCGAGCACCCGGATGGTCTGAAAATCCCCGGTGGCGGACAAGTGCAGGTCGATCGATTCCAGTACCAGGTCATCGTCGTCGACGATAAGTACGGTTTTCTTCGTTTTCACAGATTACCCCTGAAGCGGTTCGGCGCTGTCCAGCATATTCCCGGTCCGATCCCAATGGCGACTCAAACGGGATGGGCTTGCCGCGCGGATACCGGGCTGCTCAGCCCTCCACGTCGGGCACGTCGACCGTGTCGCCACTGCCGCCGCCGCGCTTCAGCAACCACGCCAGCACCGGCGGCGTGACCATCGCCGTGAGCAGCGACATCGCCACGATGATGGCGTAGATGCGGTTGTCGAAGACGCCGGCGGCGAGGCCGAGGGTAGCGACCACGATGCCGACTTCACCGCGCGGCACCATGCCGAAACCGATGATGGTGGCGCTGCGTTGGCCCAGCGACAGCGCGCCGAGCCAGCCGCCGACAAACTTGGAGATGATCGCGATCACGGTGACCACGGTGAGCATCAGCAAGGCGTCGGCGCTGGCCAGTTCGTGCAGGTCGATCTTGCTGCCGGTGATCACGAAGAAGAACGGCGTGAGCAAGGCGAGCAGCGGCTTGGTCTGCTGCTCCAGCGTGTGCTGCTGGCGGGTTTCCGAGGCGATCATGCCGGCCAGGAACGCGCCGATGATCGCGGCCAGCCCGAACAAGGTGGACAGGTAAGCCAGGCCGAGGCACAGCGCCAGCACGATCATCAACGGCGAATGCGGACCCAGCGGCCGCTCCAGCCAGTTGGAGTTCCAGCGCATCACCCGCGCGCCGCCCCAGCCGATCACCGCGATGAAGCCGACCGCGCTGGCCAGCACGAGCAGCAGATGCGAAGCGTTGAAGCTGCCGCCGGCCTGCAGCGACACCACGACGCCGAGCAGCAGCATGGCGAGAATGTCGTCGATCACCGCGGCGCCGAGAATCACCTTGCTCTCGATCCGCTGCAGCGCGCCCAGCTCTTGCAGCACACGCGCGGTGATGCCGGCCGAAGTGGCCACGAATGCGGCGGCCACGAACAGCGAGCGGTCCCAGTTGAAGCCGTTGCCGTGGGCCCACACGCTGCCCATCCCGAACGGCACCAGGACCCCGATCACGCCGACCACGAAGGCCACCTTGCCGACTTTTTTCAGGTCCTCCAGCCGCGTTTCCAGACCCACCGCGAACAGCAGCAGGACCACGCCGATCTCGGCCAGCACGTCGAGCGGTGTGCCGGTGGCGATCTGATCCAGGCTGATCCAGCCGAGCAGGGAAGGGCCGATCACGCAGCCCGCGGCAATCTCGCCGACCACACCGGGCAGCTTCAGCCGCTGCGCGATCTCGCCACCGATCTGCGCAGCGACGAACACGATGAACAGAGTGAACAGGATGTCGCTGGCGTGGTGCATGTGGCGTGCGTCCGGGCAGTCGGCGGAGCTTGCATGCTACAGGCACGCCAGCGCGCGGTGGCAGCCGGTCGTGCGTCGGATCACCCGGCCGCGGCGCTGACCGGCAGCGGACGATCATGCCGCAGCCGGCTGAACACGCGGCTGGCCGCGGCGGTGATCGCCGCCAGCAGTAACACTGTCCAGCGGAAGGCCACCACGTAGTCGTCGTGCGCGTGACCTTGCAGCATCGCTTCCATCAGCAAGGTAGACAGCGCGATGCCGAAGCTCATCGCGAGGTACTGTGCGGTCGAGGCCATCGACGAGGCCATCGAGGCGTGCTGGATGTCCAGGTCGCTGTAGATCAGCGTGTTCATCGCGGTGTACTGCAGCCCGGCGAAACTGCCGTAGAGGAACGTCAGCGAGGCAATCAGCCATACCGGCGAAGCCGGCCCGAGCAGGGCGAACGTGGCCAGCAGCATCGCCACCATCAGCGTGTTCCCGAGCAGCAGGCGCCGGTAGCCGAAATGGACCAGCGCGCGGTGGATCACCCACTTGGCGCTGATCGAACCTAGCGCCTGCGGCACCATCATCAGGCCGGCCATCAGCGGCGACCAGCCGCATCCCACCTGCAGGAACAGCACCAGCAACAGGAACATGCCGGAGATGCCGAGCCGCGTGAACAGGCCGCCGGCCAGCGCGACCCACACGCTGCGCACCTGCAGCAGCCGCAGATCCGCCACCGGATGCACGGTGCGCCGGCTGTGCCACACGTAGGCCACGCCCAGCAGCACCGCGCTCGCGCTGCTCAGTCCGATCAGCTGCCACGGCACCGGCTTGCTGCCGGCCAGTTCCGATGCGGTGAGCAGCAGCGCCGAAGCGGCGGCAAACAGCAGGAAGCCGAACAGGTCGAAGCGGTTGGCGCGATCGAGACGGTAATCGGGCATGTCGCGCTGGTTCATCCATACGCCGGCGATCGCCACCGGTACGTTGATCAGGAAGATCAGCCGCCACGAGGTGAACTGCACCAGCGCGCCGCCGAACAGCGGGCCGAGTACCGACCCGAGCAGGCCGAACGTGGCCACCGTACTCATCGCGCGCACGAACTCGTGCTTGTGGATACTGCGCACCAGCACATAGCGGCCCACCGGCATCAGCGAGGCGCCGCCCACCCCTTGCAGCACGCGCGCCGCGACCAGTTGCGGCAGCGTCTGCGCGACACCGCACAGCAGCGAGCCCACGCCGAAGATGACGATCGCGATGCCGAACACGCGCCGCGTGCCCAGCCGATCGCACAGCCATGGGCTGGCCGGAATCAGGATCGCCAGGGTCAGCACGTAGCTGGTCAGTGCGGTGCGCATGCCCAGCGGCGTCACCAGCAGCGCTTCGGCCATCGCCGGCACGGCGGTATTGACCACGGTGGAATCCAGCGCCTGCATGAAGAACGCCGCGGAGACCAGCCATAGCAGACCGCGGAAACGTTCGCGCGTGGAAACCTCAGGCAGACCGGCGGGCACCGACGCTGGTGGGGAGACAGCGGAGGCGGCAGTATGGAGGTCCGCGGTAGCTTGGTGAGGCATTGCGCGACATGATACCTGCTGTGACAGCTTGCTTTTCGCGAACGGCATCCGCAAAGTCAGCCCTGTTTCATCTGACGGTCATGTGCGCAGTAGCCATGACGGGCAATGACAACCACAGGCGCCGGGGCGGTTTCGTCCCGGCGCGTGCTTTTGTGCGGCAGGAGCCGCAAAAGCATCCGTGAGCATCAGGAAGAGCCATGAGCAGCAAGCCATCGATCATCGTTTCCCGCATCGACCTGGATCGCATTGAAGCGTTGCTGGACCGATTGCCCGCCACCGAAGCCGCCAATCTCGGCGCACTGCGTGCCGAGCTCGATCGCGCCGAGGTGGTCGAGCCGGCGGCGATGCCGGGAAACACGGTAACGATGAACTCCACCGTCGCGTTCGAGGACGAGAGCAGCGGCGAGAAACTCACCCTGACCCTGGTCTATCCGGCCGCGGCCGGCGCACCGGGCACGGTGTCGATCCTGGCGCCGGTAGGCAGTGCCTTGCTGGGGCTGGCCTGTGGACAGCAGATCGACTGGCCGACGCCGGATGGCCGCAAACGCCGTCTGAAAGTGCTGGAAATCGTCTATCAGCCGGAAGCGGCGGGACATCTCCACCGTTAGGGACGCCCCGGGTTGCTCGACACAGGCGGCCGGAATTCGTCGGTGTCGTTAAACTGCGGCAGATCTCGAGGAGACCCGCATGACCCAACGTCCTGCCCCAGCCGATGCCATTGCCCGCGCCGCCGAGCTGCGGGCGCGGATCGAGCAGGCCAATTACCGTTATCACGTGCTCGACGACGCGGATATCACCGACGCCGAATACGACCGCCTGATGCGCGAACTGGAAACGCTGGAAACCGACTATCCCGCACTGGCTTCGACCGACTCGCCCACGCGCAAGGTCGGCGCGCGGGCGACCGGCGGCTTTGCCGAGGTGAGGCACCAGCTGCCGATGCTGTCGCTGGGCAATGCGTTCGAGCAGGACGGTGAAAGCGAGCGTGAGCGTTTTCGCGAAGTGGCCGAATTCGAGCGCCGCATCGAGCAGACGCTGCATCGGCGCGAACCGGTGTTCTCGGTCGAACCCAAGCTGGACGGACTGGCGATCAGCCTGCGCTACGAAAAAGGCGTCTTCGCGCAGGGCGCCACACGTGGCGATGGCGAGACCGGCGAGGACGTGACCGCGAACCTGCGCACGGTGCGCGCGATCCCTTTGAAACTCCGCGGCAAAGGCTGGCCCGATGTGCTGGAAGTGCGCGGCGAAGTAATCATGCTGCGCAAGGATTTCGAGGCGTTCAACGCCTACGCCCGTGCGCACGGCGAGAAGCCGCTGGCGAATCCGCGCAACGGCGCAGCCGGCTCGCTGCGCCAGCTCGATCCCGCGATCACCGCGAAACGGCGGCTGAGCTTCTTTGCCTACGCGATCGGCGTGGTCGAAGGCGGCGAGCTGCCTGCGACGCATTCGGCCACGTTGCGGCAGTTGCGCGAGTGGGGATTTCCGGTGTCGCCGGAAGTCGATATCGCCCGCGGTTTCGACGGCCTGATCGCCTACTTCCGGCGCATCGGCGCGAAGCGCGATGCGCTGCCTTACGACATCGACGGCGTCGTCTACAAGCTGGACGACTACGCCGGCCAGCGCGAGATGGGTTTTGTCTCGCGCGCGCCGCGCTGGGCGATCGCGCACAAATTCCCGGCGCAGGAGCAGGCCACGCGGCTGCTCGATATCGAAGTCCAGATCGGCCGCACTGGCGCGGCCACGCCGCGTGCGCGGATGGAGCCGGTGCAGGTGGCGGGCGTGACGGTGACCTATGCCACGCTGCACAACGCGGACCAGGTCGCGCGGCTGGACGTGCGCTTGGGCGACACCGTGATCGTGCGCCGCGCCGGCGACGTGATTCCCGAAGTAGTGCGGGTGATCGAGGATCAGCGTCCGCCCGGCACCGTGCCGTGGACCATGCCGACGCACTGTCCGGTCTGCGGATCCGCGCTGATCCGCGAAGAAGGCGCAGCGGCCTGGCGCTGTTCCGGCGAGCTGATCTGCGCCGCACAGCGCAAGGAGGCGCTGATCCATTTTGCCTCGCGTCGGGCCATGGATATCGAAGGTCTCGGCGAGCGTTTCGCCGAGGCCCTGGTGGAGCTGGACATCGTGCACACGCCGGCCGACCTGTACGGGCTTACCGTTGAACGTTTCGTGGCGATGAAGCAGGCGCTCGACGAGCGCGATGGAACCACGCCGGAAACGGTGAAGGCCGGCAAGGTGGCCACCAGGTGGGCGGAGAATCTGGTCGATGGGATTGCAGCCAGCAAGCGCACCACGCTGGCGCGTTTCCTGTTCGCGCTCGGCATCATGCACATCGGCGAGAGCACGGCGAAGACGCTGGCGGCATGGCTGGGCAGGCTCGACTTCGTGCGCAGCACGCCGGCACCGGTGCTGCAGGTATTGCCGGACATCGGCGGCGAAGTGGCCACTTCGATCGCCAGCTTCTTTGCCCAGGAAGGCAACCAGCAGGTGGTCGACGCGCTGCTTGCGGCTGGCATCGCTTTCAGCGACGAGTCGACGCCATCGCCGCTGCTGCGCGAGCGCCTGAATCTGGGCGTGCTGCTGGACATGGCGAAGATCAACAAGCTCGGTCCGAAGAGCTGCAAGCTGCTGGCACAGCATTTCCCCACGCTGGACAAGCTGCTGGCGGGCGGTCCGGCGCACTGGATCACCGCAGGCGTGCCGCAGGCGGCGGCGTCCGGCCTGGAAATCTTTCTCGCCGACCCGGAGGCGTTGACCGGATTGCGCGAAGCCGAGGCGTCCATGCGGCGTCTGCTCGATGCGATTCCGGCCACGGCGGCGGTGACGCAGGCACCGTTGGACGGACAGACCATCGTGCTCACCGGCACGCTCACCTCGCTCAGCCGCGATGAGGCGAAGGAGCGGCTGGAGGCGCTTGGCGCCAAGGTCTCCGGTTCGGTATCGAAGAAGACCAGCTTCGTGGTCGCCGGCGAAGCCGCCGGTTCCAAACTCGACAAGGCGCAGGAGCTGGGCGTGGCGGTGTGGGACGAGGCGCAATTGCTGACGCTGCTGAAAGAACACGAGGCGGGTTGATGGAGACGGCCAGGATCGCCTCGCTGCAACTGCGCGCGCGGCTCTACGCACTGATCCGCACGTTCTTCGCCGACCGCCAGGTGCTTGAAGTGGAGACACCAATCCTGTCGGCGGCCGGCAACACCGATCCGAACATCGAGAGCTTCTGCACGACATTCAGCGGCCACGTCGATGCCGGCGCGCGCGAGCGCTGGTTGCGTACTTCGCCGGAGTTTCCGCTGAAGCGCCTGCTCGCGGCGGGGATCGGCGACTGCTACGAGCTGGGGCGGGTCTTCCGCGATGGCGAAGCCGGCGGCCGGCACAATCCCGAATTCAGCATGCTGGAGTGGTACCGGGTCGGTTGGGATCACCGCCGTCTGATGGGCGAGACCATCGAGCTGGTGGAGGCTGCGCTGGCGATGGTCGGGCGACGTGCCGAGGTGCTGATCGAGAGTTACCGGCAGCTGTTTCTCGACGAGCTGGGCATCGATCCCTTGCACGCACCGATCGACGAACTGCGCGCGCCGCTGGCCGAGTACCACATCGGCCCGGAGGGCCTGGGGCGTGACGACTGGCTCGACCTGCTGATCACGCACAAGCTGCAACCGTCGTTCCCGTGCGATCGCATCACGTTGATCCACGATTACCCGGCCACGCAGTGCGCTTTGGCCAGGATCCGTCCTGGCGAAACGCCGCTGGCCGAACGCTTCGAGCTGTATCTGGGGCGCCACGAACTGGCCAACGGCTATCACGAGCTGAATGACGCGGCGGAGCAGCGCGGACGTTTCGAGCGCGACAATGCCATGCGCCGCCGCCGCGGGCTGCGCGAGATTCCGCTCGACGAGCGCCTGCTCGGCGTACTCGGCGCGCTACCCGATTGCGCCGGCGTGGCGCTGGGCGTGGAACGCTTGCTGATGTGCCTGGCCGGCACCGACGCGATCGCCGATGTGCTCGCGTTTCCCTTCGACGAGGCATGAGCAGCCATGAGCAAGCCGTTGCTGGGTGCCATCCACCATGTCGCGCTGATCTGTTCGGACTATCCCCGTTCGCGCGCGTTCTACGGCGAAACGCTGGGATTGCCGATCGTGCACGAGGTCTATCGTGCGGCGCGCGATTCGTGGAAATGCGATCTGCTGGTCAGCCCCGGCGTGCAGCTGGAGCTGTTTTCGTTTCCCGATCCGCCGCCGCGGCCGTCACGACCGGAGGCACAGGGGCTGCGTCATCTGGCTTTTGCGGTGCCCGATGTCAGTGCGGCGGCGGCCGTGCTGGGCGAGCGCGGGGTGAGTTGCGAACCGGTGCGTGTAGACGAATACACCGGCAAGCGCTTCACCTTTTTCGCCGATCCGGATGGTCTGCCGATCGAACTTTACGAGGCGGACTGAGCTTTCCCGAAACCCCGCCCGTCACCGGGCGGGGCAGATGACGACAGGCGTCGCGACTTTCCAGCAGATAACGGTATATCAGGCCGCCGATGATGCCGCCGGTCGGGGCACCAGCAAGAACAGCCATAGCTGCTCGATCGCCCAGCCGCCGGGAACAACGCCACGCCGGTCGAGCGCGCCGGATTGACCGAGGTGTTGGTGAACGGAATGCCGACCAGATGGATCAGCGTCAGCGCCAGCCCGATCGCCACGCCGGCGAAGCCAGCCGGTGTGCGCCTGTCGGTGGCGCCATGGATCACGATCAGGAAGAACGCCGTGAGTACCAGCGTGGGCACGATAGCTGCCTGCATCGAGTAGTGGTCGGGCGAATGTTCGCCATAACCGTTGGAAGCGAAACTGCCGGCACTGACATCGAAGCCGGCCTTGCCGCTGGCGATCAGGTACAGCACGGCCGCCGCCGCCATGGGGCCGAGCACCTGAATCACCACGTACGGCAGCACATCCTTCGCCGGGAAGCGGCCGCCCGCGCACCGGCCCACCGTGACCGCCGGGTTGAAATGGCTGCCGGAGATATGCCTCACCGCGTACACCATGGTCAGCATGGTAAGGCCGAAGGCCAGCGCGACGCCGGCAAAACCGATACCCAGATCCGGAAAGCCGGTAGCCAGGATGGCATTGCCGCAACTACCGAGCACCAGCCGGAACGTGCCGAAGAATTCGGCGCCAAGACGCTTGCCCATGCTCACCAGGAAACTCCTTGCCGGTTGAATGCGGGCAGGCGTGGTGTCGACACGAGCGCTACTCGTCACAACATGCGAAGACATTTTCCCCAGAACCCCATGCCCGGACTCCATGTCCGGAACCCCTCGGACCGCAGCAACGCATGCCGATGGATGCGCTGTGCCTTCCGAGTTCAGCCGGCATCCCTGCCGGTCGCGCGCAGCATAATGCGATGCCCGCATCGGGTACGAGCGTCGTCCCGGATCCCCTGCGGCACGGCAATGCGCTATGTTGCGCCGATCATTGCCTGAGTCACCCATGGAATTGCCGATGACTGATGCCGCCATGTCGTTGCCGTCGAATGCCTCCATGTCCGAGCGTGCGCTCGACCGACGCGACCTGCGCACGTTGGGTCTTTCGGCGCTCGGCGGCGCGCTGGAGTTCTACGACTTCGTGGTGTTCGTGTTCTTCGCGATTCCGCTGAGCCATCTGTTCTTTCCGCCTGACACCGCAGCATGGCTGGCCCAACTGCAGGTGTTCGGCATCTTCGCGGCAGGCTATCTGGCACGGCCGCTGGGCGGCATCGTTATGGCGCATTACGGCGACATGCTGGGGCGCAAGAAGATGTTCACGCTCAGCGTGTTCCTGATGGCGGTGCCGACCCTGGGTATCGGCCTGCTGCCGGTGTATGCGCAGATCGGCATGCTTGCGCCGCTGCTGTTGCTGTCGCTGCGGGTAGTGCAGGGCATCGCGGTCGGCGGCGAAGTGCCCGGCGCGTGGGTGTTCGTGGCCGAGCATGTGCCGGCGCAGCGTATCGGTTTTGCCTGCGCCAGCCTCACCTCGGGACTCACCGTCGGCATCCTGATCGGCTCGCTGGCGGCAACGGCGATCCAGCGTGAACTGACCCCCGCCGCGGTGCTCGAATACGGCTGGCGGCTGCCGTTCCTGATCGGCGGCGTATTCGGCTTCTTCGCGGTGTGGCTCCGCCGCTGGCTGAGCGAGACACCGGTCTTCGAGGCGATGCACGCGCGCAGCGAGCTGGCCAGCGGGTTGCCGCTGCGGCAGGTGTTCGAACGGCACCTGCCAGGCGTGCTTTTGTCGATGCTGGTGACCTGGATGCTTACCGCCGCGATCGTGGTGATGATCCTGATGACACCGTCGCTGGCGCAATCGGTGTTCCACATCGCGCCGGCTCGAGCTTTCCTCGGCAACAACGTGGCCTCCTTCGCGCTGGCGCTGGGCTGCCTGTTTTACGGCTGGCTGGCCGATCGCATCGGCTACGCGCGTGCGCTGTTGTTCGGTGCGCTGGGATTGCTGGCATGCAGCTACGCGCTGTATCTCGACCTGCAGGCCGGCGCGGCACATTTCATCGGGCTGTATGGGCTGGCGGGTTTTGCGGTCGGCGTGGTCGGCGTGGTGCCGGCGCTGATGGTGGCAGCGTTTCCGCCGGCGGTGCGCTTCTCCGGTCTGTCGTTTTCGTACAACATCGCCTACGCCTTTTTCGGCGGACTCACACCGCCGCTGATCGGCATGCTGGTGAAACGCTATGGCGCGCTGGCCCCAGCCCACTACGTGGCATTCACGGCGGTGATCGGAATGGCCGTCGCCTTCGCGCTGCTCCGCCGTCAGCGCCGGTAGGAGCCCGCGAGCGGGCGATGCTCCTGCTCCGAGGGTTGGAAAAACCCAAAACATAATGTAGGAGCCCGCTCGCGGGCGATGCTCTTGCTCCGAGGGTTGGAGGATCTAAAGCCACGGCATCGCCCGCGAGCGGGCTCCTACAAGGGCATCGGTCTTCGACCAGCGGCACGACGCGCTTGAATGTCGCCATCGTCGACCGCAGCAGCTCGCCGGGGCAGCCAGAACAAATGTAGGAGCCCGCTGGCGGGCGATGCTCTTGCTCTGATGGTTGGAGGATTTGAAGCCACGGCATCGCCCGCGAGCGGGCTCCTACAAGGGGCATCGGTCTTCGGCCAGAACCCCAGCTCTTGCGCCGCGCGCGCAGGTAGTCGACCAGCGGCGCGACGCTTGAATGTCGCCCCCGTCCACCCCACCAGCTCGCCGGGGCAGCCAGAACAAATGTAGGAGCCCGCTGGCGGGCGATGCTCTTGCTCTGATGGTTGGAGGATTTGAAGCCACGGCATCGCCCGCGAGCGGGCTCCTACAAGGGCATCGGTCTTCGGCTAGAACTCCAGCTCCTGCGCCGCGCACAGGTAGTCGACCAGCGGCGCGACACGCTTGAAGGTCGCCACCGTCCACGGCAACAGTTCGGTGGAGCAGGCCAGCGCTTCGTCGAAGTTTTCGCCCACGGCGAAATCCTTGCGCTTGAGATCCTCGATCAGCTCGTGCGCGGGGTCGAAACCGCGCGGCGGCCGGCTCAGCGATTCACCCCAGAACGTCAGGTGCTCGCGGAAGGCCTTGCTTTGCGTGGCGCGTTTCCAGGCGGCCGGATTGTCGGCGAGGAAATTGCGGAGGCGCTTCAGCGCGTCCGGTTCGGGATGCCACATGCCGCCGCCGGCAAAGCAGTCGCCAGGCTGTATGTGCATGTAGAACGATGGCGCAGGGATCTCGTGGCGGCGTTCGTGGAAGAAGCGCGAGCCCTGCCACGGCTTGTACGGCAGCTTGTTGTTGGAAAAACGCGTGTCGCGAAAGATGCGGAACAGCGAGCCCCCATTCTTGCGTGGGTCGGCGCGGTAATGCGGGCTGATCTTAGCCAGCGGTGCCTGCAGGTCGGTGATCAGCTGCAGGAACGGCTCGCGCACATGGCGCTCGTAATCGTCCTTGTGCGCGTGGAACCAGTCGCGGCTGTTGTTGCGATCGAGCGCGCGGAGGAAGCGGAAGGTGGCGGGAGTGAAATAGCTTTGGGGCATGGCGGGTCGATGGATTTGAAGTGAGGGTGGTTCAGTCGATGCTGGCGGCGAGCTGTTCGCCCCAGGCCTGCAACTGATCGAGCAGGGCCAGTCTGTCCTGTGCTGCCGGATCGTTGCGCAGTTCGCGCAGACGGGTGAAGTAGTCGTCGAGGGTGAGGCCGGTCAAGGCTGTGTGCCGGCTCAGTCGCGCCCGGCGGAAGTTGTCCCAGCGCACGCGTTCGTCGGCGTCCAGCGTCTGCGGCCAGTTGCGGGCGCGATAGCGGAACAGCAGCTCGGGATAGCGCGGGTCGCGGAACGGAAACGCGCGTTCGCCCAGTTGCGCCGGCGGCGTGGCGCGCACCTGGGCGAGCAGCCGTTTGTCGGCGTCGGGCAGGAAACCGCCGCCGTAGAGTGCCAGTTCGGGATCTTCCGGCGGCGGCAGTTCGGCGGCACGCTGGAACACCCGCCGCAGTTTTTCGGCCAGCCCGTCGACGGCCCGCAGTACGTCGCGATGCACCACACAACGGTCGAGGTCGAGTCGCAGACGCTGCTGATCTACACCTTGCAGTACCGACAACGGCGCCAGTGCCGGCGCATGGTTCGCACGCACGGTGCGCAACGGGATGCGTTCGATGCCTTCGGGTAGATCGGCGCGGGCGGTGAAGATGCGGTCGGCGATCTCGTCCTCGTCCAGCGCCAGCCACTCGGTCGGATCGGTGGCCAGGTCGTACACGATCACTTCGCCGGCACGACTTGGGTGCTGCGCCAGCGGCGCGATGACGGCGAGGCAATGGCGGTTGGCCGGATAGCGCGAGGACACGTGTACCACCGGCGTCATGTTCACCACGTCGAGCAGCTCGAATACCTTCTGCTTGCGCCGCAGCCCGTAATACCAGTCCCACAGTCGCGGCTGGCGCGCGCGGATCAGCCGGGCCAGGCCGATCAGCGCGTAGACGTCGGACAAGGCGTCGTGGGCCTGCTCCTGTTCGAGCTGGTTGGCGCTGGCCAGGTGTTCCAGCTTGAAGCTGGGCGTGCCGTCCTCGCGGGTGGGCCAGACGATGCCCTCCGGCCGCAACGCCTGGCACAGGCGCACCAGGTCGATCAGGTCCCAGCGCGAATTGCCGTTCTCCCACTCGCGGCCATACGGTTCGTAGAAGTTGCGGTACAGCATCTGCCGGGTGAACTCGTCGTCGAAACGCAGCGAGTTGTAGCCGACCCCGCAGGTACCCGGCGCGGCCAGTTGTTCGTGCACGCGGGCGGCGAATTCGGCTTCGTTGACGCCCTCGCGTTCGGCCCGTTGCGGGGTGATCCCGGTGATCATGCAGGCATCGGGATGCGGCGGCATCTCCAGCGACGGCTTGCCGTAGAACATCACCGGTTCGCCGAGGATCTCCAGCTCCGGGGTGGTGCGGATGCCGGCGAACTGCAGCGGCCGGTCGCGCCGCGGGTCGGAGCCGGAGGTCTCGTAGTCGTGCCAGAAGAAGGTCTGCATGTGGAGCCTGTCCTCGTGGCTCGGGTGGCCCGCGCAGGGAGCTGTTTGCCCGCAAGGCAAGGAAGAGTGAGGAAGTGTATGTCGATACACGACCGAATGATGACGCCGCCTTGCGGGCAAACAGACCCTGCCCGTTGGGCAACGCGGGCCATCCGAGTCACGAGGACAGGCTCTTGAATCATCGCATGCCTAAAAGTGCGACCCGCAAGACTGATAAACTCCCGCCACAAGGAGAGCTCATGAGCCAAGCCCACGAAGACAATCTGATCTGGATCGATCTGGAGATGACCGGCCTCGACACCGACAACGACTCGATTCTGGAGATCGCCACGGTGGTCACCGACAAGGAGTTGAACGTGTTGGCCGACGGACCGGTATTCGCGATACGTCATGAGATCGACCGGCTGGAGTCGATGGACAGCTGGAATACCAACCAGCATCACAAGTCGGGCTTGTGGCGGCAGGTATTGATCTCGGAAACCGACCACGCGATGGCCGAGCAGGCCACGGTCGATTTCCTGCGCGAATGGGTGCCGCCCGGCAAATCGCCGATGTGCGGCAATTCGATCTGCCAGGACCGGCGCTTCATGCATAGACAGATGCCGCGGCTGGAACGCTACTTCCACTACCGCAACCTGGACGTGTCCACGATCAAGGAACTGGCCCGCCGCTGGTCACCGGAGATCGCCAGGAGCGTCGGCAAGGAGTCGTCGCATACGGCGCTGTCGGACATCCGCGATTCCATTGCCGAGCTGCGTCATTACCGTCGTTTCATGGGCGAGCTGGGCGGCCAGGCCCAGGCTTGAGTCCCGGGTCCGGGAAGGTAATCACCAGCGAGGAAATCAGCATGCCGAACGATCTGTTTGCCACGGTACTGGATTGTGCCGGGCGTCCGCTGCGGCTGGATCGTGCGCGGGTGGTCGGGATTCTCAATGTCACGCCAGATTCGTTCTCCGACGGCGGTGCGCATGCCGGCTTGGAAGCGGCCGTGGAGCATGGCGTACGCATGGCGGAGGAGGGTGCCGACATGCTCGACGTCGGCGGCGAATCGACCCGCCCGGGCGCGGCCGAGGTGCCGGTCGAGGAAGAGCTGCGCCGGGTGCTGCCCGTGATCGAACAGCTGATCGCGCGCACCACGCTGCCGATCGCGATCGATACCTCCAAGCCGGAAGTGATGCGTGCCGCGGTGGCAGCCGGCGCCGGCATGGTCAACGACGTTTATGCCTTGCGCCGCGAGGGCGCGATGGAGACGGTTGCCGAATGCGGTGTCCCGGTGTGCCTGATGCACATGCAGGGCGAGCCGCGCAGCATGCAGGCCGATCCGCATTACGACGACGTGGTCGGCGAAGTGCATCGCTTTCTCACCGATCGGCTGTTCGCCTGCGAACTGGCCGGCATCGACCGACGCAAGGTACTGGTCGACGTCGGTTTCGGTTTCGGCAAGACGCTGGAACACAACCTAGCCTTGCTGTGCGCACTGGAGCGCTTCGCCAATCTGGGCAGCGGCGTGTATGCCGGGTTGTCGCGCAAGTCGATGATAGGCGCGCTGACCGGCAAGACCGCGCCGCTCGAGCGCGCAGCCGGCTCCGTCGCGGCGGCGCTGATCGCCGTTCAGCGCGGCGCACGTATGGTGCGCGTGCACGACGTGGCCGCCACCGTGGATGCATTGGCGGTGTGGCGGGCGGTGCACGCGGCCGACCTGGTGCCACGGCGTGACGAGAAGCAGAAGCCGGCCGCTCCGCGCTGGCCGGACGACGATTGAGCGGTTTGCCGCGGACGGCGTAGCATCCGGCTTCGATGCCGGCATACCGTGATTTTCCAAGGCGACAAATACCATGAATCAGCGCAAATACTTCGGCACGGACGGCATCCGCGGACTGGTCGGACAGTGGCCCATCAGCGCGGACTTCATGTTGCGGCTGGGCCGCGCCACCGGCAGCGTGCTGGCGCGCGAGGGCGACGGTCGGCCCAAGGTGCTGATCGGCAAGGACACGCGCATTTCCGGCTACATGTTCGAGGCCGCACTGGAAGCCGGCCTGGTAGCGGCCGGTGCCGACGTGGGGCTGCTCGGTCCGATGCCGACGCCGGCGGTGGCGTTCCTGACCCATTCGATGCGTGCGCAGGCCGGCATCGTGATCAGCGCATCGCACAATCCGCATCACGACAATGGCATCAAGTTTTTCTCCGCCAACGGCGAGAAGCTGTCCGACGCGGTCGAGCTGGCGATCGAGCAGGAGCTCGAAGCCGACTTCGCCACGGTGGCGTCCGAACAGCTAGGCAAGGCGGTGCGCGTCGATGATGCGGTGTCGCGCTATGCCGAATTCTGCAAGGCCACGGTCGCAGAGGACTTCAGCCTGCGCGGGCTCAAGGTGGTACTGGACTGCGCGCACGGCGCGACCTATCAGGTCGCCCCCAAGGTATTCGCCGAACTGGGTGCCGAGGTGGTGACGATCGGCAGCAAGCCGGACGGTTTCAATATCAACCGCGGAGTCGGCTCGACCCATCCGCAGGCGCTGCAGCAGGCGGTGCTGGAGCAAGGCGCCGATATCGGTATTGCATTTGACGGCGACGGCGACCGGGTGATCCTGGTCGACCGCTACGGCGTCCTGGCCGACGGCGACGACATCCTCTACATGCTGGCGCGGCACCTGCACGCGCGAGGTGCGCTGAAGGGGCCGGTGGTGGGCACGCTGATGAGCAACTACGGACTGCAGCAGGCACTGGCGCGGTTCGACGTGCCGCTGATCCGCGCCAACGTGGGCGACCGTTACGTGATGCAGCAGCTGAAAGAGCACGGCGGCGTGCTCGGCGGCGAGACCTCGGGCCACATCCTGTGCCTGGACCGGGCAACCACCGGCGACGGCATCGTCGCCGCACTGGCGGTGCTGGAGGTATTGGCGCTGTCCGGTCAGGACCTGGCCACGGCCCGTCAGGGACTGCAGAAATTGCCGCAGGTGATGTTGAACGTACGCGCCATCGGTGCCCGCGAGGCACTGGCCAGCGATGAAGTGCTGAAGGCGCTGGCCGAGGTGGAGCAAACCCTGCACGGCCGCGGCCGGGTTGTGTTGCGTGCATCGGGTACCGAGCCGCTGGTGCGCGTGACCATCGAGGGCGCCGATGCGGCGGAAGTGCAGCAGTTGGCGGAGAAGCTCGCGGGGATTGTAAAATCAGCAGCCGAACGCTCGTGAACCTGTAGTGACATTGGGTCGCCATGGACAGGCCCGACGTGCCCCGCCCCTGCGGTGGCGGATGACCGACCGCACGACAACCCGTGGACTACAGCCATGAAGAACGTTCCCACCCTCGATATCCGTCGTTACGACACCGACCGCGACGCATTCGTCGCCGAGCTCGGCGCGGCCTACCGTGAGTTCGGTTTCTGCTGCATCAGCGGCCACGGCATTGCCCGCGAATTGATCGATGGCTCCTACGACGTGTTCCAGCGCTTCTTCGCGCTGTCGACCGAGACCAAGATGAAGTACCACATCGCCGGCAGCGGCGGTGCGCGTGGCTACACGCCGTTCAAGGTGGAGACCGCCAAGGACAGCCAGTACGCCGACCTGAAGGAGTTCTGGCACATCGGCCGGGAAATCCCGTGCGACTCGAAATTCGCCGACCTGATGCCGCCGAATCTGTGGCCGAGCGAAGTGCCTGGTTTCAAGCCACACGGCTACGGCCTGTACGAAGCGCTGGATCAGCTCGGCACCCGCGTGCTGCGTGCACTGGCCTTGCATATCGATCAACCGGAAAACTTCTTCGAGGACAAGACCGACGTCGGCAACTCGATCCTGCGTCCGATCCACTACCCGCCCATCATTGATGAGAGCGGCACCACGGATAACGTCCTGAACGTACGCGCCGGCGCGCACGAGGACATCAACTTCATCACCTTGCTGGTCGGCGCCAGCGCCGAAGGGCTGGAGGTGCTGAGCGATGGCGAATGGCTGCCGGTCACCACCGAGGGCGATGCGATCGTCGTGAACATCGGCGACATGCTGCAGCGGCTGAGCAACCATGTGTATCCGTCGACCACGCACCGGGTGGTCAATCCGCAGAACGAGAACGCGCGCAAGCCTCGCTACTCGGTGCCGTTCTTCCTGCATCCGAACCCGGATGTGATGCTCGATCCGCTCGACTCGTGCATCACGCCGGACAACCCGCGCCGCTACGACACCTCGATCAGCTCGCACGAATACCTGCTGCAGCGGTTGCGCGAGATCAAGCTGATCTGAACCCAGGCTCTATCGGATCGGGGACTTATTCATCCGCATTCCGATAGCGTTTGGATTCCCGCGCCGAAAGCCACATCGCCAACCGGTCCGGCATCAGCTGGACGATGGTCTTGATGGCCCGATTGACGCGGCCGGGAATATAAACGGCCTGGCCGCGTTCAACCGCATCGATGCCCTGGCGCACCACTTGTTCGGCACTGAGCCACATGAAGCCCGGCATCTGATTCATCTTGTCGCGAGTGCCGGTGACGTCGTGGAATTCCGACCAGGTGAAACCGGGACAGAGTGCGCACACGTTCACTCCGGCTTCGCGATTCTCCAGCGCCAGCGACTGCGAGAACTTGATCAGGTAGGCCTTGGACGCCGCGTACAAGGTGTGCCCCGCGGGGCCGGGAACATGTCCGGCCAGCGAGGCCACGTTGATGATGCGGCCGTAGCCGCGTTTGCGCATGCCGGGCAGCAGCCGCCAGGCCAGTTCGGTGGGTGCAGTCAGCAGCACCTGCAGGAAGTCCGCATGGGCTTTCCAGTCGTTCGCCAGGAACGAACCGGGCACGCCGTAACCGGCGTTGTTGATCAGCCAGTCCACCTGCAGGTCGTGTTGCCGCAGCGCATCGCAAAGGGCTTGCGGCGCGCCGGGGTTGGCGAGGTCGTTCGGCAGTACCATGACCGAGACGCCATGTTTTTCGCGCAATTCGGCGGCGAGGGCTTCCAGTCGGTCGACCCGTCGCGCCGTGAGTACCAGATCGTGGCCGAGCACGGCCAGTCGCCGAGCAAACGCGGTACCGATGCCGGCAGAGGCGCCCGTAATCAGGCTGAGGGGGCGGTTGGCCGGCATGGGCTAATCCTCTTGATGGAGGGCCATTCTTGACCGGGCGGACCGGCAGGCGCCAGTCGCTCGTCGGGTTTGCCGATACTGCGACCCCTCGGTAAGCTTGCGATTTGATTGCAGCGGAAGCAGACCATGCGCAAGAAATTTGTGGCGGGCAACTGGAAAATGCATGGGAGCCGCTCTATGGCCACGGCGCTGGTGAACGACATCGTCGTTGGCAAGCCGGATTCCATCGACGTGGCCGTGTTCCCGCCATTTCCGTATCTGGCGGAGCTTGCCTGGCAGCATGCCAGCTCCGGGCTTGGCGTCGGTGCGCAGGACGTCAGCGAACATGAAGGGCAGGGTGCGTACACCGGCGAAGTGTCCGCCGCCATGTTGTCGGATGTCGGTGCGCAATGGGTACTGGTAGGCCATTCCGAGCGCCGCCAGTATCACGCCGAGGGCGACGAACGGGTTGCCCGCAAATTCGCCGCGGCACGTGCCGGCGGCCTCACGCCGATCCTGTGCGTGGGAGAGACGCTGGAGCAGCGCGAAGCCGGCCAGACCGAGGCGGTCATCGCGCGCCAGTTGCAGGCGGTGCTGTCGCATAACGGTATCGCCAGCTTCGATACGGCCGTGATCGCGTACGAACCGGTCTGGGCCATCGGCACCGGCCGCACCGCCAGTTCCGAGCAGGCGCAGCAAGCCCACGCCTTCATTCGTAGCCAACTGGAAAAGGAAGATGTTATGATTGCCCGTCTGACCCGACTGCTTTACGGCGGCAGCGTCAAGGCGGCCAATGCCGAGGAATTATTCGCGCAGGCGGACGTGGATGGTGGACTGATCGGCGGTGCTTCCTTGACTGCATCCGATTTCCTTGGAATCTGCGCCGCGGCGCTACAGGCTCAATAGAAACCTTATGTTCGTCATTTTCAGCGTGTTTTACATTCTGATCGCTGCGGCGATGATCGTGCTGATCCTGTTGCAGAATGGCGCAGGCGCGGAAGCCGGCTCCGGTTTCGGTGGCGGCGCTTCGGCTACGGTCTTCGGTGCGCGTGGCTCGTCCACGTTCCTGACCCGTGCCACGGGTGTTCTCGCCGGGCTGTTCTTCCTGCTGAGTCTCGGCATGGGCATCTACCTGCACGGCAACGGCGCGCCGCACAGCAATGCCGCCGATCTGGGTGTCATGGGCGCGCTCGCCAACAAGCCGGCCGCGGTGAAGACAGCGCCTGCCGCACCGTTCGGTTCGGAAGTGCCATCGGCCGTCCCTGCTGCGACCAACAACGCCGTTCCGGCTGCTGCACCGCCGGCGGCAACCCCCGCCCCGACCAAGAGTCAGGGCGAGGTGCCGGCGGCCACGGAGCCGCCGGCCAAGCACTGAGCAACACACCTGCCCAGGTGGCGGAACTGGTAGACGCACTACCTTGAGGTGGTAGCGACGTAAGTCGTAGGGGTTCGAGTCCCCTCTTGGGCACCATTACACTGTTTTAGGACGTCCAATACAGTCCAAAGAACATAGGAAAACCCGCGATTTAGCGGGTTTTTTTATGCCCGATCGTCCCGTTTCATTTGAAGCGGTCCGATTGAATCCAACGAAAATTGGGGGCATATTTGGGGACACATGAACCAAAGGCATGAACCTCTACTTTGGAGATGCCCCCATGGCCCTGACCGATACCGCCATTCGCAAGGCTGCCCCACGCGACAAGCCATACAAGTTGTCGGACGGGGGTGGCATGTACCTGGAAGTGATGCCGACCGGTGCGAAATACTGGCGGCTCAAGTATCGGATGACCGGCAAAGAGAAGCGATTTGCACTGGGTGTATACCCGATGGTGTCCCTGGCCAGCGCCAGGCAGGGACGTGAGGAAGCCCGCAAGCTGCTAGTGCAAGGCGTCGATCCCAGCGCAGCACGTCAGGAAGCCAAACAAACGAAGGCCGAGGTAATCGCAATTGCGGCCGACACCTTCGAGACCGTAGGCCGCGAGTGGATGGGCAGGCAAGAGGTGGCCGAGGTGACGGCTAACAAAACCCGATGGATCCTGGAGACCTTCCTGTTTCCCGAGATCGGCAGCCGACCTATCTCCGAGATCATACCGCGCGAGCTGCTGGCCGCCCTGCGCAAGATCGAGGAAAGCGGCAAGCTGGAAACGGCCAAACGGGCCAAGATCAAGGCGGGACAGATATTTCGCTACGCGGTGTTGGAAGGCAAGGCCAAAACTGATCCGACCACCAGCTTGCGTGGTGCGTTGAAGCCGCCGAAGAATCGGCACCATGCCGCCATTACTGATCCCGTTCAGGTCGGTGAGTTGCTGCGCGCTATCGACGGTTTCACTGGGCAGCCTGTCACGTTAGCCGCTCTGAAGTTGGCGCCTCTGGTGTTTGTGCGTCCCGGCGAGCTGAGGCAAGCAGAGTGGACGGAAATCGACTTAGACGGAGCCATGTGGAGGATCCCACCCGAGCGCATGAAGATGAATGCCGCTCATTTGGTGCCGCTCTCCAAACAGGTTCTGTTGATTCTGCGGGAACTGCATCCGTTGACTGGTACTGGTCGCTACGTGTTCCCAGGTCTGCGCTCCGCCAGCCGGCCTATAAGCGAAAATACGGTGAACGCGGCGCTGCGACGACTTGGCTATTCCAACGACGAGATGACCGGTCACGGTTTCCGCAGCCTGGCTGCTACTCGTCTCAATGAAATGGGCTGGAATTCGGACGCCATCGAGCGCCAGCTGGCGCATGCCGAATCGAACAAGGTTCGCGAGGCTTATACCCATGCCGCTCAGTATCTGGACGAGCGTAAGCGCATGATGCAGGTATGGGCGGACTATTTGGGTGCACTGCGTGCGGGCGGCCAGAAGAGGAACCAAAAAAATATAGATAGTCCATTGAATGCCTAGAAAAAAATAGGTTTTAGCATTTAGTTGTACTCCTGTTTATACCGTGGTCGGGAACTGCCGAATAGCTCGTCAGAGTAGGGGCGTCAGCGCGTATACCAGCGGTTTGGGTGCCATGCCGGCGGAATCTCGACGGAATCCGAAGGTGGTGTGTGTACGGTTGATTCGGACTCGTCTTTCTCTTCCATTTCGTCCTCAGGTAGTGGCAGCAGAAAGGCGCCAGTCAGTACGGGATCGATCCGTTCCGCCTGTGCCAGCGCCCAGCGTGACCAGTCGTCCATCTGGGTTGGCGACACGGGGTTGGATGAGGCGGCGTTGCGTTCGTTGACTGCGGCGACGTAGCGGCGAATGTCGTCGGCGAGGCGTAGCGACATCGCTTCTCGGTGCAGTTTCTCGATACGCGCGTTCTCAAGTCGACGCTGGCGTTCGCGCTCCCTGCGAACGGCATCTTCCCGACGCTCCTGATCGGCCTCGATCAACGCTGCTTTGTGTTTCGCACGGTGTTCATACCAATGACGCTCAACGGCACGTATGCGCATTTCGCCAGCAGCGATCAGGTTGACGACGATTTCCTGCAACATGGATTCGAGTGATGTGTCTGGACGGTCTGTCCACTCGAACACCAGCCCTTCAGGTTTTTCCGTTCCCCAGTCGACCTTCAGGCGCATGGGTTCGGATGCGGAGCGATGGGTCTCCGAGGCGAAGGCCCAACTCGAGCGTTGTTCGCCTGGTTTCCCCAGCATGAAACGAACGGTCGAATCGCCGATTCGAACCGTGAACTCTTCAGGGTTCTTTTCACGTGGAATCATCGGCGCCATGCCGACGCGTGCCATCGCCTTGAAGACAGCATCGATGAGCTTCAGGCGTCGTTGTTCGTAAGGCGACACGTAGAGTGGTTGGTCAAAGGTGAGGGGGTATGGAGATTGCCTCCACCTTTCATGTCGCTCTGCATCTTCGGCCAACAATTTCGCTACGGCACGGTGAGGCAACTTCAGGTTCCGACTTTGCGGGACGCGGCCGACAAATGCCGTGATGCGTGCGATGAGGTCTGGGGATGGCTCGGCGAAGTCCGGTGGAGGTAGAACATCCTCCATCATCAGCGCCCGCTCGTCGTCCTCGCGCTCGCTCCAGTTGGAGGCGCCAATGTGGATCGTTTCTTTGGAACCCAGGCCACGGGGAGGTAACGGGAACTGTGGAGACGTCTTTCCAGCCTTGAGCTTTGCCCAATGGCCTCGTCCTGGAATGGGGATGCCATTGCGTTTGCAGATCTTGGCTAGCGCGACATCCGACATGCCGAACTGCGGCGCGAGCTGCGTCAGAGGCTCGGACCAAACAAGGTCATAGAGTTGTTGACGTCGGAAATGCTGTTCCATGAGGCATGCGCATGAGGGCAAGACCAGTAAGGCTAATGCGCGGATGTGGCACGTAGTTGAAGTTCCCCCAAGCGCGCGCCTCGGCCATTGATGCCCTGCGGCTTAAGCCTGACGCCAAGTGCCACCGTCTGGATCCCAGTGACCGCTGGCACCTTCTGGCGCTCCCAGGCTGGCGATGACGGGGCCGAAGAAATGCCGCAGTTCCTCTTGCAGGTCCACAAATGGCGGCGGCTCAAGGGTTGGCGGATTGCGGCGCAAGAAGCCACTCCAAAGGCCTCGATCCACGGCGATGGCCGCGAAAACTTCGGTCAGGCCCACGGGCATCTCGGTTGGAAAGGAGGTTTCCCGGCGCCGGAGCGTGCCACTAACCGCTTCGACCAGGCTCGGCAAGTCGAAGCGAAAAGTGCGTGTCGTGACCCAGATGTCGTGGAAGTCCTTGATCCGGCCGTTCGCCTCTCCAAAGCGGATCATCGCCTCAAATTTCTCGGCGACCACGGTTTCAGGTGGGTACATCAGGATGTTCGCCTGCGGTAGATCCGGCAGTAGGCCAGGAAAATTTCCCCGTTTTGGCAGAGGATAAACGTAGTCGCCGAAGCCGATGTCGACCTGGATGCGTATTCCGGTCAGACTGACCACCTGATCCGGCAATCGCTGAACTTTCTTCCGGTGCTGACCACCGGGCTGCAATTTGCTGACCGGCCGACTCGTTCCTGAGTCGGCCGGTCACAACATCCTGCGGTCGTGCAGAACTATGGCTGGGAGCCTTTGAGCTTGCGCATGGACTCGCCTTGCAACTGGATGCGATGGGCAGTGTGGACGATACGATCAAGAATGGCATCGGCAATCGTGGGCTCGCCCAGATACGCATGCCACTCGCTGATCGGAAGCTGGGCCGTGATGGCGATCGAGCTGGCGTTGACCCGGTCATCAATCACTTCCAGCAGATCCTGTCGCCCGCGCTTACCCAGCGGCATGACGCCCCAATCGTCCAGCACCAGCAGCTTCGCTTTCGTCAGTTGCGTTCGCAGGGTGTGCAGGCTCCCGGTTTCGCGGGCGATCTCCAGCTCTTCCAGCAACCGTGGCAGGCGACGGTACAACACGGGCAGTCCCCTGCGCGCAGCCTGCTGGGCGAGCGCACAGGCCAGCCAGGTTTTTCCTGCCCCGGTCGGCCCGGTGATGATCAGGTTCTGGTGCTTCGCAATCCAGTCGCAGCCCAACAGGCCGCTGATCTGCGCGCGGTCGATGCCGCGACTGGCGCGATAGTCGATGTCTTCGGCACTGGCGCTGACCTTGAGATGCGCCCGCTTCAGCAAACGATCCAGCCGCCGGTTGTCGCGGGCCAGGCGTTCGGCATCCACCAGCATGACAAAGCGCTCGTCGAATCCGCCGGCCTGCAACTGAGGGTTCTCGAACTGCCGCTCCAGTGTGTCGGCCATGCCGTGCAACTTCAGTTCGCGCAGGGCATTCAGGGTGTGGGACTGGCTCATGCTCAGCCCTCCTTCTTCTTGGGGGCGAAATAGTCGCCGCCGCGGATGTTGTCGTGGCTGGGCAGTGAGATGCCCGCATCGTCATTGGCTGCCCCCCGTGCCTGATGACGCCGGTTCGCCAGCAGCGCGCGCAAGGTCTTTTCCGACATCGAGTGGATTGCCGCCGCCCGCTGTGCGGTTGCTTCAAGGTCGGCAGCCCCGTATTGGCGGGCCAGCGACTGCAACCGATCGCAACACGGCAACCCCAACGCCGGGTGCTGCCGATCAAACTGCTGCTTGACGAAGGCCAGTGTCGCGGGACCGACTTGCTCCGCCCACGCCAGGAAATGTTCCGGCGTGCGCTCGGCATACGCACGATGCTCTTTCGGCAAGTGCGCCAGATCCGTTGTCGTACCGCCTGGGGCGCCGATCCGATGTGTGGCGATACGTACCCCGGCACAGTAGATCCCGACATGGGACACGCCGAGACGTCCCTCGACCTCGCGACCGATGTAGCTGAAGGGCACCGAGTACCAATGCTTCGCCAGGGCTACGTGATAATCCGTGGGCACCACCTGTGAGGCCGTCCATTCGCCCTGTTCAAAGGGAGCGGCCGGCAACGGCAGCAGGGCTGCCCGTTCGTCCGCCTCGAAGCGATCATGTCGACACCCGGCCAGCTTCTTGAACGGGCGCCGGTTGAGCACCTCGATCCGCTCGGCAATTGCATGGTTGAGTTCCTCCAGCGAAAAGAAGGTGCGATGGCGCAAGCACAACAACACCCAGCGCTGCACAATGAGCACGGAACCTTCCACCTTGGCCTTGTCGCGCGGGCGGTACGGCCGAGCCGGCAGAATCACCGTCCCATAGTGCGTCGCCATTTCCAGGTACGTACGCTGGATGACCGGATCCCGCCCGGACTTGGTCACCGCACTGCGCAGGTTGTCGGGCACCACGATACGCGGCACCCCACCGAACGCCTCGAACATGCACACGTGCGCGTGGATCCAGTGGGGCAACTGCTGGCTCGGACAAGCCAAGGCAAAGACGCGGTTGGAATACCCAAGCGTGCCCACGAACAGTTCGACGATGATGATCTCGCCGGTTGCCTGATCCACGTAGCTAGGCCGCTTTCCCGAAAAGTCGACGAAGACCTTTTCGCCGGGGGCATGATGCTGGCGCATCGTGGGATGCAGGGTGCGCAGGTACTTCCGGTAATAGTGGGAGAACTGCGAGTACGCCAAAGCCCGCTCAGGGCAAGTGCGCCGGTAGTCTTCCCAGAGCAGCGTGAGGGTCATGCCGGCGAGCTGCATCTGGGCGTGAACCCATGCCCAGTCCGGGTGCTGCTTTTCCACGTGCCGGCCCGCAGTGCGGTTGAATAGGCCATCGAGCTCGTCTTCCGAACGCGATTCCATGGCGTCCCAAGTGAGCGACTGGGATCGGGCCAGGTGACGATAGCGGTTGACGGTATTGTGAGACCGTCCCGTCGCCCGCTCGATGTCGCGGTCGGACAGGGTCGTGGTCAAGATCAGGCGAAGGAGTTCTTTCAGAGAGGACATGCTGATTCCTTACGGAAGGGCCCATTCGCACGCAGGGCGATGGGCGACAGGGATCAGCGGGCGCGACGCAGGCTTTCCCGCCTGCTACAAGGCGCAGGCGTGACTTGACTATCCAAAACTGGAAGAGGAAAGTAGATGCCGATGGGGTTCTCATCCATCGCACCTTGAAGGCCCGGGAGTCGCAAGCTCTCGGGCCTTCGCGTCTATGCGCACCGCAACGAACAACGAAGGTGGTGGTCGGATGACGTCAGCGCATCGGCACCTCCTTGCTGGGCACAAGACATTCGACCCCTTGCCGCAGCTTGGCCAGCCACGCGGCCACATCCTTGGTCAGCGCGAACTTGCCGCGCCGATGCGCCACAGCGAAAACCGGCACCGGCACGGTGCCGCGGGCAATCGCCTGCCGAAGCGCTTCGACGCTCGGGTAGCCCAGCGCGGAACGCAAATCGTCGCCACCCAGCAGTGGCGCGCCGTAGCGGGCCAGCAAGTCGCGTTCGAGCAAATCAGCCAAGGAGGGCGTCGTCATGTCGCGGTCACGGTGGGTCACGTCGCGACACATGCTAGGGCTGGAGCAGCCTCCCGGGTAGCCGGCAAATCAGGGGTTTCATTTTACTCTATATTTCGACATAACCCATTGAACCCATGGGCATACAAGGGTGACCCAAGTGCCGTCTGGGTCACCGGAGGATGTGCGTGAATCGAACCCGAAAACCCCTGAGGCGAACCATCGACCAGCAGCGCGTGCAGGTGTGGTACGGCTGGCTGCGCCAGCTCTCAAAGCGGTCCACGGCCTACGCGCTGGAGAAGCAACTGTTGCCGGAAGGATTCGCTCGCGCGACCGACGGCAGCCTGTCGCACCGCAATCGGATGGTCCGTTACCGTGAAGGCAAGCATGTCCCCCGATCCGAACTCGTGGCGCGCGCCGAAACGCGTTTTCCCGGCGGGCGCGCATTGCTGGAACACCCCTACTGGGAAATTCTTGACCCTGATCGGGATGTGTCCGTCTGCGCTGCAGCGTGGTTGGCGCGTCTGGGCGCCGACGTGCAGCGCCTCATGTACAGGCCCAGCCGTTTTGTCGTCGATCATGTGGCCAAGCGACGCCCGATCACGAACGTTTCGTTGCGGCAGCTGGAAAACCTCGGGACCTTCGAGGCCTTGGCTGCCACGACGCTCCTCCTGCGCGAAACATTGCAAGCAGGCAATTCACTGCGTGCGCACTGTTGCGCCGCCAGTTTCTGGCGATTGTTGCTCTTGATCGGCTCGTCGGTTCCGTTCTTCGACGTGTTGCCGGCGATGGCCGAATTGGCGGACAAGGCGCTCCTCCACCAGGTGGTTCACCGGGGTGAGCAGGTTGCCCTGACCTCGGTGCCCATTCGACGTTACGAAGGCCTACTGCGTGGCTACTGTCTGGCCCGAGAAGACAGGGGCACGATGGGGCCGGATCACGCCAGTTGGGTGCGCGAACGCTTGTTGCTGATCCGAGGCAAAAAGGGCTTTGATGTACAGCATGCATTTCGGGTACCCGTGATCGCTACCCCAGCCCTTCAGGCTGACCCAGAAATGTATGCCAACTTTTTGCAAGACCAAATGGTTCGACGAATGGCGCTCGACTACTGCACCAAAGCACGTTGGGCGCACCGTGTCTTTATAGACGACCTGATGGCTTTCTATAACGATCCAGAAGGGCATTGGCCTGCAGTCGATTCGGTCGTGAAGCCATTAATCCCACGGCCTGATCGCGCTGATTCTCAGCGCGCCATCGCGTGACTTACGGCGACGCCTACGGGGTGAATTCAGGTCTTTCGACGCGGTGTTGATGAGGTCAGTCGATTGTTGCATGCGCTGGAGCGGAATGATTGGAGTTCCGGCGCGTCGTGATCATCGCGCCGTTTGACACGCATCAGCGTTCGAGGATCGATGCCCCTGTACGATATTTTTTGCGCCAAACGTGCCCTGCGTTTCATCAAGGCACTGGCGCTGGACACGTCGTCTGGGTATGTTGCGCCGATGTCAGGGAGACAGGGGACACAGGGGATGCATTCATATCTACGCTGGGCGTCGGCCTGGGCGATGCTGTGTCTGAGCATCGGTATCGCGCCAGCCCGTGAGTCCACGTCTCAGCTTCCCGTTCCCAGCGCGCAGGCCGCCGCCTTTCGCTGCAAAGCCCGCGATTGCGTGATGCCTTCACAGGGTTCATACCCCGATCTGGTCATCGGCCGCTTCCAGGCGATGGCGACGCCGGCGCAGAGCCGCCGGCTCTTCGCCGACATGCGCGCACGGCACGCCTGGTCGGCATTGCCGAACGATGCCGCGGAGTTCTATGCCGCCCTGCAACCGGTGACCATCGCGCTTCCGAACGGTACGGCCTTGGCGGTGCTGATGGCCCAGGATGAGGCGCATATCGCGCAACCGAAGCCCGGCGATCTGGTGCGCTATTCGCCCCACCGCGGCAAGTACGAGATTCCGCCCACCGATCCCAAGGCCCGCGCCTACTGGGGCGTGGACGGCTGCGTGGCCATCCTGTGCCGCGCACAGGACAAGGCCTGTTACAGCCGATACGTCTCCGGCGTCTACCGCCCTGCCGATGGTCACGCGCTTTCGCCCCGCACTTTCCAGCCCTTACCGCATGGCACGGTGATCGATCCGCAAACGCTGCTGCCGCGGCGCACGATCGGGGCGACGCCGTAACGCTTCTTCGCTCAATCTGTTGTTGTTCTGTGCTACCAAAAGGATGGGTCATGTTCACAGGCAATACGCTGCTCCGCACAATGCTCGTTGGCGCCTTGGCCTTGGCCGGATCGATGGCGGTGGCCCACGAAGCACCGACCGGCTCTCTCGCACCGCAACGCTATGGCGTCTTCGAGGAACCGCTGATCGCGGCCACGCCTCCTTCCCGTGATGAATCCGTCGCCTTGATGCAGGCCATCGAGGCCTATCGGCATGCGGGCGATGCCGGCCGTACAGTGGCGCTGGAACGGTTCCTGGCGACCCATCCGGACAACCCCTGGCAGGCTTCACTGTGGCTGGACATCGGTTTGGCGGATCGCGCCACGGGCCGCTACAGCGATGCCATCCGCGCCTTCGCTGCCGCCCGGCGGACTGCAGCCTCTTCGGAGGCTCCGGCTCCGCGCCCTGTGGAGCTGCGTGCACTGAGCGAACAACTCGTACTGGAAACCCGTCTCGGTCATCTACAGCAGGTTGTCACGTTGCTTCAGGAAACACAGCGTCTTGGCGCCGTGGCCGAAGACACCGCGGCCGTGGCGATGGCCAAAGAAGGCCTGTGGGATATGCAGCACCATCCGCAGAGTGCCTTCCAGTGCGGCTGGATCGCCTTGACCGCGCTGTGGCGGGCCGAAGGCTTGCCGGCAGTCGGCGCGGCTCCCGTCCAGGCGATGGATTCGCAGCACCCTGGTTACAGCCTGCAACAACTGGTCGACATCGCCGCACAGCACCACCAACCGATGATGGCGATCCTCGCGACGAACAATGCGCCGATTCCGGTGCCGGCCGTGGTGCACTGGAAGAGCGGTCACTTCGCGACCATCCTCGCGCAGGTACACGGGCGCTACGAGGTCGCCGATCCGGTGATGGACGGCAAAGCGTGGCTGTCGGCGGCGGCCATCCGCGCCGAAAGTAGCGGCTATTACCTGGTGCCAAAAACGGCGAGTGCCGCGATCGCGGACTATCGCCCGGTCAGTTCGGCCGTGGCGCAGACCGTGCGTGGTGCGGGCTACACCTTCTCCAACGATCCGCACGGTTTTCCATCGTGTGGCACCGGTAAATGCAGCTGCGGATGCGGTCAGGGCGCCGGTGGATCATCCGGCGGCATGGGTGGTGCTGCGGGCGGCACCGGCGGCAGCACCCCTGGCAGTGGCTCGACGCCCTCGCCGGGCATGCCGACCTACAGCATCAGTCCAATGCTGGTTAGCCTGACCCTGACCGACACACCGTTGAGCTATACGCCGCCCAAAGGGCCGGCGATGGACTTCACGCTGCGTTACAACCAGCTCGACATCGACCAACCGGCCACCTTCACCTACGGCAACCTCGGTCCGAAGTGGACGGACAACTGGCTGAGCTATGTGCAGGATGATCCGTCAGCACCCGGCAGCCGGGTGCTGGTCTACCTGCCGGATGGCCCGGGTCGCCTGTATTCCGGCTTCAACGGTGGCAACGGCACCTTTGCTCCCGAGGTCGAGACGGGCGCTCAACTAGTGGGGGTGTCCAGTTCGCCGGTGGTCTACGAGCGCCGTTTCCCCGACGGTAGCAAGGACGTCTACGCCGCCAGCGACAACAGCGCCTACTATCCGCGCCACATTTTCCTGACCGAACGCATCGACGCGCACGGCAATGCCGTCAAGCTGGCCTATGACAGCCAGTCCCGCCTGACCACGGTGACCGACGCGCTCAACCGAGCCATGACCTTCCACTACGACAGCACCAGCCAGCCGCTGCTGTTGACCAGCGTCAGTGATGCCTTCGGGCGCACTACAGCCTTGACCTACGATGCGGTCGGCCGGCTGAGTAGCATCACTGACGCGATCGGCATGACCTCTAGCGTCGCCTACGATGGCGGCACCTCGATTACGGCACTGACCACGCCCTACGGAACCAGCCATTTCGTGACGGGGCAATCCGGTGTCCAGCGCTGGATCAATATCACAGATGCCGATGGCAACACCTCGCGCATGGAGTTCAACGAGTTGGTGCCAGGAGTACCGTTTAGCGAAAGCCAAGTGCCTAATGGCATCAACGCGTTCAATGCTTATATTAATTCGCGCAATAGCTTCTACTGGGACGCGCAAACCTACAAGCTGTATCCCGGTGATTACAGCAAGGCGGTGATCTACCACTGGAATCACTTGCGAGACGCAGTGACTTCGACAACTTCCGACACACTCGAAAGCATTAAGTATCCGCTGGAAAATCGCATCTGGTACAACCACCCAGGGGATCGGGCTGGTGTGTCGGGAAGTTTGTCGATGCCCTCCGTGCTCGGTCGGGTGCTGCCCGATAGCAGCACTCAGCTGACCCAGAACAGCTACAACGCGCAGGGCAAGCTGACCCGCAGTGTCGATCCCGCCGGCTTGGAAACCGACTACACCTACGCACCCAGCCAGGTCGATGTGGTGCAGATCGACCGTCGCGCCACTGGCGGCTACCACACGGTCGAGAGCTTCACCTACGACAATCAACACGATGTCCTGAGCCATACGGACGAAACGGGCGCCGTCACTCGCCACACCTACAATGCGAATGGCCAGGTACTCTCCACGGCTGATGCGCTGGGCCATGTCACGCAGTACGCCTACGACGCCAACGGCTATCTGGTGTCCAAGACCGACGCCAACGGTCACACCATCACCTACACCTACGATGCCGAAGGGCGCCTGGCCTCGGAGACCGATCCGCTTCATCGCACGACACGGTACAGCTACGACGCACTCGATCGGCTCGTGCACACCGTCTATCCGGATGGCAGCAGTGAGGTCACCACGTGGGACAAGCTCGACAAGGCGGCCTTCCGCGATCGTGACGGCCACACCACGTCCTATGCTTACGACGCCATGCGTCACCTCGTGCGCGAAACCGATCCGTTGGGGAACGCCACGGCCTCTACTTACTACCCGAACGGTTTGCGGGCGACGCGCACCGACGCCAACGGGCACACCACCACATGGCAGCGCGACCTCGAAGGCCGGGTGGTCGCGGTCGTCGAGCCGGGTGGCGCGACGATGCGAACGACTTACGATAGTTCGGATCGACGCAGCAGCGTAACCAATGCGCTGGGCCAGACCACGACGTTCGCCTACGACACGCAGGATCGACTGGTTCGCACCATCGACCCTAATGGCGTGATCATCGACAACACCTACACGCCGCGCGGCTGGCTGGCCGCGCGCACCGTGCACGCCAACGCCAATGGCAGCCCCTCACCGAACGATGCCACCACGACCGTGAGCTACGATGCCGCGGGCGACGTGGTGGCGGTCGCCGATCCCGATGGCGTCAAGACGAGCTTCGTGTTGGATGCGGATCATCGGCGTATCACCACCAACGACGCACTCGGCAACACGCAGCTGCATGATTACGATGCCGTGGGCAATCTCACGACGCAGGCTGACGCCGCCGCCGGCAGCAGCGACCCGAGCTGGCTGCAGTCGTACGAGTACGACGCGGCCAACCAACGGGTGGCAACGATTGATGCCTACAACCGGACCACACGGGTGCGCTACGACCTCAATGGCGCCGTACGCGACACGCGCGATCCGCGCCATATCCACACCCAGACCGACTATGACCCGATGGATCGGCTGCTGCGGACGGTGGAGGGTCGCCGTGGCGACGATGAGCACGATGGCGATCGGGGCGATCACGACGGTGACCGCGATGACCGTGATCACGATGGCGACCATGACCATGGTGGTGATGGTGACCATCACGACGGAAACGTAGCGGTCACGCGCTATCACTACGACGCCGATGGTCGGCTGATCCAAGTGACCGATCCGAACCGTCTGGATACCGTCTATGCCTACGATCCGGTAGGCCAGCTGGTTCGCCAGGACAGTCCGGACACCGGAACCACCACCTACGCCTACGATACCGACGGCAATCGCACCCGCACGGTTGACGCGCGCCAGGTGGAAACGGATCGCAGCTACGATGCGCTGCATCGGGTGGTGACGGTGACTTATCCGTCGAATGCCGCGCTCAATGCCAGCTATTACTACGACGAAGCGCCCAGCGTCACCGGCTGCACGGTGTCCTACCCGGTGGGCCACGTATCGCGGATGATCGACACTTCCGGCACTACCAGCTACTGCTACGACGTGCGCGGCAACCTGATCGCCCAGCACCGCGTCATCGCAGGTACGGCCTATGTCACGAGCTACGCCTATACGTTGGGCAACCGGCTCAGCCAGCTGACCTATCCCAGCGGGGTGATGCTGGCCTACAGCCACGACCTCGACGGTCGCGCCAGCGCGATCAGCGTCCAGGCACCGGGGCAGGCCTCGGCAACCCCGCTCGTGTCCAGCGTCAGCTACCTGCCGTTCGGGCCGGTCAACGCAGTGGTCTTTGGCGACGGCCACCAGTCACTCCAGCGCGGCTACGACCTGAACTACTGGGGCACCGACATCACTGGCCTCGGTCTGAGCCTGCACGTGCGGCGCGATGGCGACGGTAATATCGTGGCTCTGCATCAGGGACGCGAAGTGGGGCCATCGGCCGAACAGCGCTACCGCTATGACTCGCTGCAGCGCTTGACCCACACGACCGGGCCCTTCGGCTGGTTTGGGGACCACTACGCATATAACGCGACGGGTGATCGCTTGGCGAAGGACAGCATGGGGTCGTGGCCAACGCGTTACGACTACCAGCCCGGCACGCATCGGTTGAGTGGTATCGGGCATCCGGGGCAGTGGCACCTGCAGCCGGTGCTCAGCGACGCGGCTGGCAATATTGTGCAGATGCCGCAGGATGGGCAAATATTGACTCTGAACTACGGCGCGAACGACCGGCTGCTGCAGGTGGCGAAGGATGGCCGGGTGGCGGGCGCCTATGTCTACGATGCCAATGGCCGGCGTGCTCAGAAGGTTACCTTTGCTGGCACACAGCAGTTTGTGTACGACAACACTGCGAACTTGCTCGGAAGTTACGAGCCGGCCAGCCAAACTGGGCAGGAATATGTGTGGATGGATGGTGTGCTTGTGGCCACTATAGACATCGCACACTTGAATGGAATGTCCATCCATTACGTAGGAACGGACTTCATGGGGGTGCCACGAAGCGTGATGGACGCGAGAGGATCTCTGGTATGGAGCTGGGACTTCGCGGGTGAAGCATTCGGAGATAGTCGTCCACTGGGATCTTATTCGTTCAACCTGCGCTTTCCGGGGCAGTATCACGACATGGAAAGTGGGCTTAACTACAATGCGCAGCGAGATTACAACCCGTCGACCGGGAGGTATTTGGAAAGCGATCCAACGGGATTGAGAGGAGGAAAAAATACTTATACCTACGCCAATGGGAATCCTTTGTCTTTTGAAGATCCTACCGGGGAGAGTGCGTATGCCGGCGGCCAGAGAACAAGTGGCGCATCGACTATTCTTTGTGATGGCATGGGTGGAATCATGCTTTTTGTGCTCCCGCAAAGCCCATGCTTCGATGATTGCGTCGCAGTGCATGAAAACTCTCACAAACAGGATGTATTGCGCTCGAATCCCACGGTCTGCGTAAACCAGCCGCTTGGAACGGCAATACAAATCGAACCAATATCAGAGGAATATTTCTCAGAGGTTCGGGCCTATAAGTCCCAGCTGGACTGCTTGCGAAAGAAGCTTGCCAAGCTCAAGGACTGTGACAATTGCAAGAAGCCCATTGAGCATGACATTGAGATTCAACAGAAGAGGCTGGACGGATATGAATATTGGCTCAAGACGCACCTCTATCTATAACTTCATCACTCGTCTAGCAATCGTTGGACTGTGCATGTTTCCGCTGGCCGCAATAGGCGGCCAGCGGTTCCAAGTGAGCGCCCGTTCGATTCACGAGATCAATGGCTCCTTGTATCTGAAATTGACAGTTCGCAATTGCTCTGATGTGCGATCTGTGACGCAGCTTGCGGATATGCCTTGGGGTGAGCATGCCATAGGGCTTGTCGTATATGCAGCTGGGTCGCGTGAAGGAGAGGCGCTTCGCCAAGTGACGAAAATTGCCGATTTCCCAGACAAAAACATTGTCTTGCAGTCCGGATCATTAGTTTCGGGCGAAATTAATCTAACTAATATATTCCCTGATCTATTGCGCTATAAAAACTACAAAGACTTAGTATTGTTTTGGGTTTATGACATGAGCTTACTGGAGGGGGGGCGTTCGAATTACGTCGGCGGGATGCTTCCATTCACATCAACAGGTAATGACAAAGAGGTCATCTGTTCGCGATAGTGCCCATGGTCGGCGCCAGCGCCCTGGTCAGTAGTTGCCAGCACAATGGTCAGGCATTGCCGGATTGGGTGGCACCCATTGGCGGAATACGCATCACCATAGCGACCGCGGGTCGCAATATGTCTCCATTCGCTACAGCGAACGCCTAGCCGAGGCCGGCATCGAACCGTCGGTGGGCAGCAAAGGCGACAGCTACGACAACGCGCTCGCAGAGACCATCAACGGCCTCTACAAAGCCGAGCTGATCCACCGCCGAGCACCATGGAAAACCAAGGAAGCTGTGGAGCTTGCCACGCTGGAATGGGTGGCCTGGTTCAACCACCACCGACTCCTCGAACCCATCGGCTATATCCCGCCAGCCGAGGCCGAGGCAAACTACTACCGGCAACTCGCCAGTCAGGCCGCCACGGCGGAAGCCTGACTTAAACCAAACAGCCTCCACGGAACTCGGGGCGGTTCAGTCCAAAAACAATAAAAAAACCCGCCACTTGGCGGGTTTTTTTTATGGTCGTCCTGTGGTGGATGAAGCGGTCCGATTGAATCCAGCGAAAATTGGGGACATGTTTAGGGCACATGAACCAAAGGTACGAATATCTACTTTGGAGATGCCCCCCATGTCCCTGAGCAGCGTCTCAACGGCATCGGTAAAACCTCATCCCGGCAACTGGAACTCTTCGAGGCTCTCGGCATCAAGCAGCGAACCTGATGACCTCTGTTGTGTCATTTTTGTCTATCGCAGGCTAAGCGAATCAATGAGTTATGCGATTAATTGCGGAACTTGGATTGCCGAGGGCCTTTTGCCTGGCTTCACGCTGGTTGCACGGAGATCACAGCAGAGTGTTTGTCTGAATGGCCACGAAAATGAGACGGGGTGTCGTGGTCGGGGTGCTGATCGCAGGCAATGAACCGAAACGCCTAGCGAATAGCAGGTGGCTCGCTCAATCTTGCGGCCGCACTGGGGACCAAAGGGTGAGAAAGTCCGAAAGGCTGCCGGATCCGAAAAAATGTGAACTGGGTCACAATGCCGTGGTATACAGGCTGTCCAGTTTGTGAGTGAGCGGTGCTGATGCGGGATTCATCAGTACGGGAGGCGCAAACATGTTCCGGTTGTTTCGACACAGAGCACTAAGCTGGCAGTTGCTGCTGGTACTGGTGGAGTTTTTACTGCTGGTGGCAAGTGTTTACGCTGCGGTAGGGCTCCGTTTTTGGGGGCATGCCAGTACGCAAGCCGCGTTCGGCCGCGCGTTTCCCTGGCGTGCTTCGCTGGTCGCAATGGTGCTAATTTTCTCAATGGCGTCGCTCGGCTTATACCAAGTTCACCTTCGGGCGGGTTGGCTAGGGCGGTGCAGTCGGCAAGGCGTTGCCTTCTTGCTGGGCGGCATAATACTTACCGTGCTCTATTACGCGGTTCCTCCAACGTATTTGGGCCGCGGGGTTCTTGCCATGGCGTTGCTGCTCGGCTACCTCGTTGTGGCCTTGTGGAGAGTGTTATTCCTGAGTTTTGTCGACGCCGACCTGTTCAAGCGCCGCGTGATGATGTTTGGTGCCGGCGAGCGTGTCGCTGAGTTGATCCGCATGATGCGCCGCAAGAGTGATCAGCGCGGGTTCAAGATCATAGGATACGTGCCGGTCGGTGCCGATCCGGTGTTCATCTCCGCGCCTTTGCTGCTGCACCCTGATCTGCTGCTGCATCCCGACAAGGTCTTGTGCGAATGGGCGACTCGGCTCGGCGTGAATGAAATCGTGGTGGGGCCGGATGACCGTCGCGGGACGTTGCCGGTGGACGCGCTGCTGGAATGCAAGCAGCGTGGCATAGCAGTGACCGAGCTTGCGGAGTTTTTCGAGCGCGAGGCCGGCAAAATCAAGATGGACCCCACCAACCCGTCGTGGTTGGTATTTTCGGATGGCTTCAACATCTCTCCGATGAGACGCACAATCAAGCGCGTCTTCGATGTGCTCATCGCCTTGTTGATACTGCTGCTGACATGGCCGCTCATGCTGCTGACGGCCCTGGCAATTCGGCTGGAGTCAGGGCTTGGCGCGCCGATCCTGTACCAGCAGAAACGGGTCGGTGAACATGGAAAACTCTTCCAAGTAATCAAGTTCCGCAGTATGCGCACCGACGCCGAGCGCAACGGTGTGGCCCGCTGGGCCACCAAGAACGACGACCGGATAACCCGGGTCGGGCATTTCATTCGCAGGGCACGGCTGGACGAGTTGCCGCAGCTCTGGAACGTGCTTCGCGGCGACATGAGCATCATCGGCCCGCGACCGGAGCGGCCGCAGTTCGTGGACGAATTCAATATGCGTATCCGCTACTACGCGTTACGCCATTGCCTGAAGCCGGGTCTGACAGGCTGGGCCCAACTCCGCTACCCCTATGGCTCGTCTCTGGAGGATGCCGAGGAAAAGCTGAAATTTGACCTGTTTTATGTGAAAAACCACAACTTCGTGTTCGATCTGGCCATCCTTGTCCAGACTGTAGAGGTTGTATTGTTCGGTCGCGGCGCGCGCTGAAATTTCGGAGAGCACGGCATTGAAACTGTTATCTCGAAACTACGTCTTCCGTTTGATTGTGGCGGGTGGATTATTGTTGCTTGGTGGTTGCAGCAGCGCACCGATTGTAAATGGCTCGACTGCAGTGCTCCAGCCGGCGGAACGCTACATTATCGGTCCAGGTGATTCGCTGAATATCTTCGTGCGCGATAACCCCAATCTGACCACCACCGTACCTGTGCGTCCGGACGGGCGTATCTCCATCCCCTTGGTACAGTCCATCGAAGCAGCTGGAAAAACTCCAGACCAATTGGCGGGTGACTTGGAGAAGGCCTTGAGCCAATACATCCGTTCTCCGTTGGTGACCGTGATCGTCCAGAGTTTTGTGGGTGCATATAGCCAGCAGATACGTGTGGTCGGACAGGCGACGACGCCCAAGTCCCTGGCATACCGCGACGGTATGACACTGCTTGATGTGATGATCGACGTCGGCGGCCTCACCAAATTTGCCTCCGGCAATAGCGCCAAAATTATCCGTCATCTGCCCAACGGAGAGGAACAGACTATCCCGGCGCGGCTCGGTGATCTGATGAACGGCACGATCAATGACAACGTGGTCATGCGCCCCGGGGATATATTGATCATTCCCGAGTCATTCTTTTAACGCGATGATGACGGGCACACGGCAGCTTCTGGCGATATCGGGAAACAGCGCGATGCAGAACCAATCTTTCGATTTGCATGAAATGTTTCAGTATATGCTGCTGGAGCTACGCGCCGCTTGGCGCTACCGTTGGCATGCGTTGATCGTCGCTTGGTGCGTGATGATCGTGGGGGCGGTGCTGATCTTCAGCATCCCGAACAAGTATGAAGCCAACGCTCTGGTGTATGCCGACACCGACGGATTGACGAATCCGCTACTCAAAGGGGTTGCGGTGCAGCCTGACGTGCATCAGCGCCTGCAAATCATTACTCACACGCTTCTTTCGCGTCCCAATCTTGAGACCGTGGCGGACAAGACCGGTTTGTCCGCGCGCGCCACTACCCCGGCGGATAAGGACGAATTGCTGGTGAAACTCGGCACTGCGGTCCACATCAATGACGCCGGCACAAACAACATCTACACCTTGAGCTATGCCGACCCTGATCGGCAGATGGCACAGAAGGTGGTACAGGCGTTTTTGCAGATACTCATGAATGACACCTTGGGCGCGAATTCTGCTTCTGCCGATACGGCGCAGAATTTCCTGCAACAGCAGGTCCAGGATTACAGTGAAAAGCTGAATGAGGCGGAGAATAATCTCGCGAATTTCCAGAAAGCCAACGTGGGCTTCATTCCCAACCAGGGTGGTAGCAATTATTTCATGCGATTGCAGGCCGCCGAGACCCAGTTGCAGACCTTGCAAGACCAGTACCATACCGCTGTCACCGGCCGCGCGACCACCCAGCAGCAGATGCATGCGATGGCGAGTGGCCCGGCGTCCTCGGGGATCGACCCGCGCACCCAGGAGATTGACAAGCAAATTTCGTCTTACCAGCAGCAGCTCAGCACGCTCTTGCTGAGTTATACCGATCAATATCCGGACGTAATTTCCGCCAAGCGCATGATCGCGCAGCTCCAGAATAGGCGCGAAGCGCTGAAGAATAATGCAGCAGGCACATCGGCGATGGGTGTGATCTCCGACAATCCGGTGTACCAGGAGATGCAAAAATCCCTGTACACCACCCAGGTCCAGATCCAGACGCTGGCCACGCAGATCGACCTGCAGAAAAAGCAGATCGCCGATCTCAAGGGTCAGGCAGGCAGGATCACCAACGTGCAAGCCACCTTGCAGCGCCTGACGCGTAATTACGACACCACCAAGCAGCAGTACGACCAATTGTTGGAGCGTTTGAACACGGCTCAGCTCTCGCAGGACGCGACGCAAAGCGGCAACAATTTGAAATTCCGCGTGGTCAATCCACCGGATGCTCCGTTGCTTCCGGTGAGCCAGAATCGCGGGCTGCTGCTACTGATAGTGTTCGCGCTAGCTGTGGCTATCGGCGGTGGGTTTGCGTACTTTCTGCACAAAATAAAGCCGGTATTTATGAGCCTCAGCGGTCTGCGGCAGTCAAGTGATTATCCGGTACTTGGCGCCGTCAGTCTGATTGTCTCACGGGCCCGACACGCGTCCCTGCGTCGCGAAATGATCGGGTTTTTCGCCGCGGCCGGTCTGCTGCCCTTGTTGCTGTTGCTGGGGTTTGCCTTTAATGGATCCCTTACCCGTCTGGTGCAACATTTCTTTGTCATGGGACCGGTATGAGCATCGTTGAGAAGGCAGCAGAAAAGCTCAAGGCTTTGCGGCCAGAACCGCAAGTGTCGCCACCAACCGCTCCGCAGTTGGACACGAAATCGTCGCACTCGGCGCCGACGGTACAGCGTTTGATGGAACGGGGGCTGGCGGCAGATCAGCCGGCGGAAGCGGCGCCGCTATGGCACGTGGACAAAATGGCGCTCGAGCGGATGGGCTTTCTGCCCGCCCACGGCGACGGTGACGGTGAGCGCCGGCTTGCGGATGAGATGCGCCGTATCAAACGACCATTGCTGGTCAATGTGACCGGAAAAGGCGTCAAAGCGCTGGCTCACGCAGAGCGCATCGTAGTGACCAGCGCGGGGGCCGGCGAAGGCAAGAGCTTTACCGCGATGAATCTCGCCCTGAGCCTGGCACGCGAGCCGGATTTTGAGGTACTCCTGGTAGACGGCGATATAACGAAATCCACCATCACCCGGGCTTTCGGGCTCGACGGACGGCCTGGTCTGATGGATGTGCTGGCGGACGAACGGCGCCAGCCCGCCGAGGTCATCGTGCGTACCGACGTGCTGAATTTGCTGGTGGTGCCGGCGGGGGAGCGTCGCCCGCTCATCGGAGAATTGTTTGGCAGCCGCCGCATGGACGCGGTACTAGAAGGATTGGGTGGGCGGAATCGCCGACGTCTGGTGGTATTTGACTCTGCTCCGCTGCTGGCAACCTCGGAGTCCCAGGTGCTGGCCTCTTACATGGGTCAGGTTGTCGTAGTGGTAGCGGCAGGCCATACCCGTCAGCAGGCGCTCCATGCATCTCTGCAAAGTTTGAGTGACTCGCAATATGTCGGCCTGATTCTCAACATGAGTAACCTGCCAGCGAGCGAAAACCACTACGACTGTGGCTATGGCTACTAGAGACGCGCTGAACAAGTTTGTGCAGACAGGCCGATCCCACCGTGTCGATTTCATAGTCGGTGTCCTGTCCGCAAACCGCCATGCGCGCTGTCCGCGGCTTGCTCGGGCAACCAGCATGTGCCGCGCCATCCCCCTCGTGCACAGCGCTTTGCGGAAGCAAAGCCAGCCGTGCGGGCTTGTTCAGAGTATTCCTGACCTGCAGATCATTGATACGCGGCCTAGATACCGGCTTTCATTGCCGCTGGTACTGCTGTCTTCCGCCATTCTGAGCCATTGGTGGGCTCCTGCATCGGCGCAGGAGATCCCCCCTATGGGGCCGACGACCCCGATGGCGGCTCCCGACCAGCCGGCAGGAAATTCAAATGTGCCGATAGGCACCATCCGGCAACCGACCCTAGCCGATCCCGGATGGGTGGCGGGCATAACCTTGGGCGAGTTGTACACCGATAACCTGAAGCTCGCCGCCTCCAGCATGCCAAAACAATCGAGCTGGATCACCCAGATCCAACCGTTTTTAAAGGCAGCCTACAGTGGTCCCCATTTTTCCGGACTGGTCGACTACAGACTCACCGGATATCTGTACGCGGGCCAATCGCGCTATAACCAGTTGACCCAGAACCTCAGCGCTCAGGGCACACTTACCATTCTTCCGCAGCATTTTTTTGTCGACAGCACCGCACTGTATGGCAGAGAGGTCATCAACAATCAATTATCAGCTGCGCCCGGCAGCTTTTTCCTCAACAATAACAGTGCCAATGTCGCGATCTGGACGCTCAGTCCGTACTGGATTCAGGACCTTGGCAACGTAGGCACCGCGAGCTTGCGTTACAGCTATGGGCGCGTCTTGTACAACACCAGAGGCATACCCGCACAAAATGCAAGCTTGTTGTACGGCATACCGAACATAACAAGCAACGCGTTGCAGTTCAGTCTTGCCAGTCCCAAGGATGAAAGCTGGGGCTGGAACCTTGGGTATTCCGATCAACGTATCGAGCCGGACTTCGGGCGCAGCAGGGACTACGCGGTTGCCAAGCTGGGTGGCTACGTGGAGGTCAGCGACAACACCCGTTTGCTGGCCGATGCGCGCAAGGAAAGCGACTTTCTGCCGGATGGTACGGTGGACAAGCTAGGGGCAAGCTTCTGGGATGCCGGTTTCGCGTGGGCGAACGGTCTGTATAGGCTCAAGGCGATGGTCGGGCACCGGTTTTATGGACGCACTTACGAGTTTTCCTGGGTGCGCACCGCCGCGTTGCTGACGACGACCCTCAGTTATGTGGAACAACCGACCGATATCAACCAGCAATTGCTGGGACAAAATCCGGGCCAAGTCATTACCTCCTCCATCGGCTATTCCAGCCTTCCCTCACTTGGAGTGAGTCAGGTTTACCTCATGAAGCGCGCCACGGCGTCGGCGGATTACGAGATGCCGACCGGCGGGCTGCGCGTGACGCTATACGATGAGCGGCGGACCTATTTGACCCTGAACAATCGCCAGGAAAAAGTTGCAAATGCGAATCTTGACTGGCAGTTCAATATCGGGCCTTCCACCACGCTTACGCCGACCCTTGGCTGGCAGCGGTATCAATTCCAAGATGGCGAAATTCGGTACAACAACTACGAGCAACTAGCGCTCGTGCATCAGTTCAATCCCCGAAATTTCGCCAGTCTGCGGCTGCGCCATGATTCCAGCAACGTGCATTCAGCACTGGCGGGTGCACAGGGATACGGCGCGAACGTGATTTTCCTGCAGTGCACCCACCTTTTCTGAGACTCATATGTATCAGGCTTTCTACAAGCTGGAGGGCAAGCCTTTCCAGTTGACTCCGGATTCGGCGATGCTGTTTCCCAGCAAGGGCCACAAGCGCGCCATGGCCTACCTGCTGTACGGCCTTGAGCAGGGTGAAGGTTTCGTGATGATCACGGGCGCGGTCGGCACCGGCAAGACGCTGCTCATCCAAAGGCTGCTCGAGGAACTCGCGCATCGCAACGTCGCCATGGCAAGTATCGCCTCGGCCAATCTCGGTGGAGAGGACATATTACCGGCTGTGGCTTCGGCGTTTGACCTGCCTTATGAGGGGCGCAGCAAGGAAGCATTGCTGCAGGACTTGAAACAGCACCTCATAGCGTTGTGTGACCGTCATGCGCACGCGCTGCTGGTGGTGGATGAGGCGCAGACGCTTACTCCCGCGGCGTTGGAGATGCTGCGCATCCTGTCGAATCTCGAGCTCAAGGGCCGCGCCCTCCTGCAGATATTTCTCGTTGGCCAGACCGAACTGCGCAGCCTCATCATCAACAACCGTATGGAGCAGTTGCGCCAGCGCGTCATTGCTTCCCACCGGCTCGAGCCGATGGGTGAGGAGGAGAGCCTGGCGTACATCATGCATCGCTTGCACGCGGTTGGCTGGAACCACGATCCGGTACTGGCGCCCGAGATTTTTGACTCCGTTTACCATGCTAGTAGCGGTATCCCTCGTAGAATCAATCTCATCATGGACCGTTTGTTGCTGCACGGTTTTCTGGAAGAACTGCACGATCTCGACCAGAGGGCGCTCACCATCGTGCTGGATGAAATCCGCGACGAGATGCCCGATATGCCGCTAACGCTGGAGGCACCCGCGTTGCCTGATAACTCAGGTCCAACAGATTGCCTCACACCGTCTGCAGAGGAAAGCCAGGTTGCCGCACTGGCGTCAGATGTCAGCGACATCTTCTTGCAGTTGATGCGCGAAACCATCCGAATCCGGAAGGCGATACGCGTCCATCAATCTGTGGTGTCCGCTACGGAAGACACGGTTACCGACGACGCCCCGCGCTTTAGCTCCACCACATCGGGAGACGACGACAAATGAGCGCGGTGTCGGGGCAATCCGCGCCGATTACCAACGCCATGACGGTGGATGTGGAGGACTATTTCCAGGTTGCGGCTTTCGAAAAGTGCATCCGGCGCGAAGACTGGTCGATCTGGCCCGTCCGCGTCGAGGACAATACGCGGCGCGTGCTGGAGCTTTTTCAACGCCACGATGTGCATGCCACTTTCTTCGTGCTTGGCTGGGTGGCCGAACGCTTTCCCGCGCTGGTGCGCGATATCAGCGCTGCCGGCCATGAAGTCGCAAGCCACGGCTTTGGCCACGAACGCTTGATTAACATTAGTCGTACCGAGTTCCGCGATGGCATTGTTCGCACCAAACACCTGCTGGAGGATCTCTCCGGTGCTGTGGTAGCCGGCTACCGCGCTCCCAGTTATTCCATCGGCGCCGCCACGCTGTGGGCCTACGATGAATTGCGAGAGGCCGGTTACCGTTACAGTTCCAGTATTGTCCCCATTCGGCATGACCTGTATGGCATGCCGGCGGCGCCGCGATTTGCTTTCTTTGCCGAGCGTTCCGGATTGCTCGAAATCCCGGTGACCACAGCGCGGCTATGGGGTCGCAACTGGCCTTGTGGCGGCGGAGGTTATTTCCGTCTATTGCCCTATGCGCTGTTCAGGCGAGGCCTGCGTCGCGTCAACCAGCAAGAGCAGCGCCCCGGCGTGTTCTATTTCCATCCGTGGGAGGTGGATCCACAACAGCCGCGGGTGCCCGGCGCAACACTGAAAAACCGGGTGCGTCACTACCTTAACCTGACGCGCACAGCGCCCCGCATTGAACGGCTGGTGTGCGACTTCCGTTTCGACCGCATGGACCGCGTATTTCTTGCCCCCGGACATGCCTCCTATCCGGTGGTGGCGCTGGGGTCCGGGGAGCCATGTGCGCAACAAGGAGGCATTCAGCATGCTTGACGGTGCGGATAACGGACGTCCGGCCAGCCTCGTCAAGCGTCTGGAACGAGCGGACGAACGACGCTGGGATGACTTCGTCGCAGACGCTCCACAGGCCACGTTTTTCCATCTTGTCGCCTGGCGCGGCATCATCGAGCAGGTACTCGGCCACCGCTGCCACTATTTGTACGTGGAATGGGACGGCGCCATCACGGGCGTTTTGCCCATGGCCGAGATACGCAGCCGGCTGTTCGGCCACGCGCTGATTTCGACGCCGTTTTGCGTGTATGGCGGGGTGGTGGCGAGCGACCCGGAAAGCGAAGCGCAACTAACGCAGGCGGCTACAGCACTCGCTGACGAGTTGCGCGTTGATTATCTCGAACTGCGCGACCGCGAGTTGAGCCACCCCGAGTGGCCGGCCAAGGATCTGTACGTCAGCTTCCGCAAGGCGATCGATCCGGACCATGACAAAAACCTCAAGGCGATCCCGCGCAAGCAGCGCGCCATGGTGCGCAAGGGCATTGGCGCTGGCTTGCAGGCGCATCATGACGGCAGCGTCGCCGATTTTTACCGGGTGTACGCCGAGAGTGTGCGTAATCTGGGTACGCCCGTGCTGTCGCGTAACTATTACAAAAGCCTGCAGCAGGTGTTTGGTGAGGACTGCGAAATCACCGTGGTCACCCACGCAGGGAAGCCAGTCGCTGCGGTGATGAGCTTTTACTTCCGTGATGAAGTACATCCTTATTACGGCGGCAGCTTGGCGCATGGCCGCGACCTGGCGGCGAATGACTTCATGTATTGGGCGGTGATGCAGCGCGCGGTGGAGCGCGGTGCCCGGTTGTTCGACTTCGGCCGCAGCAAGCAGGACACCGGTTCATATCACTTCAAGAAGCACTGGGGCTTTGAGCCGCAGCCGCTCTCGTACGCCTACCACTTGGTGCGCGCCAATGCCGTTCCCAATATCAGTCCGACCAACCGCAAATACAGCATGTTCATCGAAGCCTGGAAGCGGTTGCCGCTGCCGGTAAGTTGCGCCTTGGGTCCTTGGTTAGCGCGGGATCTGGGTTAGCGCATGCGGTCGGTACTGTTCCTCTGTCATCGACTGCCCTGGCCACCCAGCAAGGGCGACAAGATTCGCTCGTATCACGTGCTGCGCAGACTTGCAGAACGCTACCACGTGTACCTCGGAACGTTCGTGGACGATCCTGCCGACTGGCAGTACCTCGCGCCGGTCGAGGCGTTGTGCGCCGAGGTTTGTGTGCGATCGTTGCCGGCTTGGCGTATGCGCTGGCGCGCGCTTGTCGCGCTGACCCGTGGTGAGCCGCTTACCGTCGGGGTCTATCGTGACCGTGTGATGCAGCGCTGGGTCGAGCGGCAGTTGGCTGATCCCAAGCTGGATATGGTCTTGTGCTATTCGTCGGGTGTGGCGCCGTTGGTCATGCGCCACACCGAACTGCGCCGGGTCATGGATTTCGTGGACATGGACTCCGACAAGTGGCACCAGTATGCGCAGCAGGTCTCGGTCGGCGTGAAGCGCATGCTATATCGCCGCGAGGCTCAACGACTGGCAAGGTTCGAGCGGAAGATCGCCGAGCAATTCGATGCCAGCGTATTTGTCTCGGAAGCCGAAGCAGCATTCTTTCGCAAGTTGGTGCCGGAATCGGCTGGCAAGGTGCACGGTATCAACAACGGAGTGGACGCCGGATATTGGGATCCAAACCGGGTGTACTCCACGCCATACCGATCCGGAGAACGGGTGCTGGTGTTTGTCGGCGCCATGGATTATCGCGCCAACGTAGATGCGGCGTGTTGGTTCGCGCACGAAGTATGGCCACGGATTGCCGCCCAGCGGACGGACGCGGGCTTTTACATCGTCGGCAGCAAGCCAACAGCCGCGGTCCGCGCGCTGGCGCAGCTCGCGGGCATCACGGTTACCGGGCGGGTGGAGGATGTGCGGCCCTATCTGGCCCATGCCCATGTCGTGGCGGCGCCGTTGCGGATTGCACGCGGCGTTCAAAACAAGGTGCTGGAGGCGCTGGCCATGGAGAAGGTGCTGCTGGCGACGCCCGAAGCCTACGAAGGTATTGCAGATTTCGCGGGGCGCCAGGGTTGTATCGATGGGTCTGCAGAAGTCATGGCGAATGAAGCCCTGCGCTGGCTGGATGTGCCACGGCCGGTGCGGGTGCCGGAGGCACGTGCCGAGGTACTGTCCCGCTATGATTGGGTATGCAGTTTGGATATGTATGAAAGCGTTTTATCCGGTACGCAGCCCGACACTCTTGCCGTCCATGCAGCGGCGGCCTGCGGGCCGGGGGTGTACTCATGAACGGGCTGCCTCGGGCCCTGGCGGCCTTTTCGCTGCGCACTCCTGGCTGGGTATCGGCCATAGTCGCGTTCGCCGTCGCAGTCGTCGTGCTGCTGGTTTGCTACTGGCAGACCGTGCAGTCGCTGGTATGGGTCTGGGATCACGACGGAACCTATCAGTATGCCGTTCTGATTTTTCCGTTGAGCCTGTGGATGGCATTCAACCTGCGTCCTCAACTACGGGTGAGGCCGCCCCTCCCGAGCGTGTGGGGCCTGGCAGCAGTGGCTGGGTTGGTGTTTGTCTGGTATGCGGGGCATCTGCTTGATGTCAATCTGCTGCAGCATTTTGCTTTGTTGGCTTTGTTTTCGGCGCTGGTACTCGCTTGCTGGGGGTGGCGCGCGCTATGGCTGCTGGTGTTTCCGCTCGGCTACCTAGTGGTGTTCGCGGTTCCCTGGGGTGATTCGCTAGTGGGTCCACTGCAAGACATCACGGCACATTTTGCGGTACACGCACTGGAGTTGACCGGCATACCGGTACTTCTCAACGGCCGCGAGATCATGACGCCCGCGGCGGTGTGGATGGTGGCGGACGCATGCAGCGGCGTGAAGTTTTTCAATGCCTGCACCGCCCTGGGCTGTCTTTTCGCCTACCTGATGTACCAGCGTTGGTGGAAGCGAATTGCTTTCGTGCTACTGGCGGCGGTCGCGCCGGTCATCGCGAATGGACTCCGAGTCTATTTCACGATATTGATCGGCGACACTTGGGGACTGAAGTACGCCACTGGCACGGATCACATGATTTTCGGTTGGCAGTTCTTTGGCACGGTGCTGTTACTGCTGCTGCTGGGCGGTTGGTTTTTCCGCGACCCCCTCGTCATGCGGGAGTGTCCTCCTGCATATGGCGGCAGGCCTGCGAGTGCACGCGCGGTGGTCTGGCTGGTGGCCGTCGCAGTGTTGATTGCCGGTCCAGCATTGACTGCCGAACTTGTATTGCCGGCAACGCCGGAAACTATTCGGCTTACCGCACCGACGATCGCTGGCTGGAGCGGTCCGCAAGTTGCCGCAGATGGCTGGCAGCCGGTTTTCGAGGGCGCCGTCGGGCAGGTGCGAGCGTCTTATCGATCGGCATCCGGCAATGATGTCGTCGACCTGTTTCATGCGGTCTACAGCGGCAGGCCGCGGCGCGGAAAAACCCTGATTACCTACGGAAACGACCTTTACGATCCGGCTTACTCGCGAGTCCTCAGTAGTGGCAGTCAACCGGTCGATTTCGCCAACGGGCGGGGCACAACTGCCGGAGAGCTGCGACTGGCCGGTGTAATGAGTCAGCGCCTTGTGTGGTACTGGTACTGTGTGGATCGTCGCTGTACACGTTCGCAGGTGTTGACCGAATTGCTGCAGGTTTGGGGTGCCCTACGCGGGCAGCTACCGCAGTCTTCGGTTTGGGCAGTGTCGTCGCTGGTTGCTGGCGACGGTGCCAATCAGGCGCGAACGAAATTGCGCGACTTTGTGCAGGCCCTGCCCGCGCCAGGCCTGGTGGATGCGCAGTTGCAGCGGCCACCCGCTGTAGCAGGGAGCCAGCCGTGAACGACAAGCCAATGATCGTGCATGTGCTCTACCGGCTGGATACCGGTGGCATGGAGCGCATGCTTGTGACTCTGATCAACCGGACCTGCCAGCGCTACCATCATGCGGTGATCTGTCTGGAAGGATATGGTGCGCTTCGGGACGAAATCGAGCCCGACGATGTGCCGTGCCTGGCTCTGGACAAAAAGCCCGGCAAGGATTGGCATTGCTATTTCAGGTTGTGGCGGACTTTGCGGGATCTGAAACCGGACTTGGTCCACACCTATAACGTCGGTGCCGTGGATGCGGCACTGATCGCCAGGCTTGCAGGGGTCCGGCGCGTCGTGCATGCAGAACGCGGCAGGGATGCTGCCGACCCGCGCGGCGAAAGCGGGAAGTATCGACTTTTGCGCCGCTGGCTGCTGCCGTTCATTGACCGCTATCTGGCGGTCTCGATGGACCTGCAAAACTGGCTCATGGAAAAGGTCGGTATACCCTCTTCGCGCGTTGTGTGCATTCCCAATGGCATTGACGCGACGGCGTTTTCCGCGACGGGAAATGAAAGGAGTACACGTCCGTTGCTGGGATCCTTCGCGCCTCCCGGAACCGTGCTGATCGGCACAGTCGGGCGGTTGGACGCCGTCAAGGACCAAGCTGGATTGATAACCGCCTTTCGCATTTTGTGCGAGGCATTGCCTCACGAGTGCTCGCGTTTGCGCCTGGTCCTGCTGGGCGAAGGCTCACAGCGCGCTGCGCTCGAGTCGCAAATCGCAAGTGCCGGACTTTCGGCGCGGGTCCGGCTTCTGGGTAACCGCAACGATGTGGCGCCGCTTCTCGCGGAGTTCGACGTTTTTGCGCTTTCATCCATCGCCGAGGGCATGCCAGGGGTCTTGCTGGAAGCGATGGCGTCCGGACTGCCCGTGGTAGCCACCGATGTCGGTGGGGTGGGCGAAGTGGTGGTGGCCGGCATGACCGGAACGCTGGTGTCGGCTAACGATCCAAAAGCTCTGGCCGGGGCGCTGATGGACTACGTGCTGGACGAGGGATTGCGGGCAGAGCATGGGGCGGCTGGGCGCGAGTGCGTAATGGCCCGGTTCAGTTTGCAGACCATGCTCTCGGCGTACACGGAATTCTACGACGGGTTGCTTGACAGGCCCCGTCATCAGCATGAGCAGGTTGTTGAGGCGACTCGCGCAACAGGACATAGGGAGAATTGAACCATGTGTGGTCTGGCCGGCATCGTACTGGCGCACAGTGGCGACAGCGCAAATGAAAAAATCCTGCTCGCCATGCGGGACGCACAGCGGCACCGCGGACCTGTCGAGGCCGGTCTGTATATCAGCCAAGGCGTGGGTCTGGGGCATCGTCGACTGTCCATCATGGACTTGAGCCATGGGCAGCAGCCCATGGTGGATGAAGCGGCCGGCCTGGCGCTGATCTACAACGGCGAGCTGTACAACTTCGAGTCCCTCAAGGCCGAACTGGAGGCGCAGGGTGTGATGTTTCACAGCCGCTGCGATACGGAAGTGCTGCTGCGTGCCTGGCAGCAATGGGGTGAAGCATGCCTGACGCGCCTGGTGGGCATGTTCGCGTTCGCCGTTTGGGACATGCGTGCGCAACGCATCTATCTGGCTCGCGATCAAATTGGCATCAAGCCGCTGTATTACGGCTTCACAAACTCCGGTGACCTGGTGTTCGCTTCCGAACTCAAGGGGCTGCTGGCGCATCCGGGTATGAAGCGTCAAATCGATCCGCAGGCGCTGGAAGACTATATGGCGCTCGGCTACGTGCCGGATCCGAAAAGTATCTATCGCGGAATTTTTAAGCTGGCCCCTGGTCACTGGCTGAGCTGGCGCACGGGTGAACCGCAGCCGCTCGTCAGCCAATACTGGGATGTGCCTTTCCATCGTGCGGCCGATATGACTGTCGACGCCGCCGTCGCCCAGCTTCGCAACGTGCTGGACTCCGCCGTCGCAAGCCAGATGACCGCTGACGTGCCGCTTGGGGCATTCCTTTCCGGTGGCGTGGATTCAAGCGCCCTGGTGGCCAGCATGAGCCGGGCGTCGCCTCAACCGGTGCGCACCTGCTCGATTGGTTTCGACCATGGCGCTTTCGACGAGACCGTCTATGCGCGATGCGTGGCTCAGCATCTGCATACGCAGCATTTCGAGCAACAGGTCAACGCCGACGACTACGCGCTGCTCGATACGCTATCGGCGGTTTACGACGAACCGTTTTCCGACAGCTCGGCCCTGCCGACGTACCGTCTGTGCGAGTTGGCACGCACCCAGGTAACGGTGGCGCTATCCGGCGACGGTGGCGACGAAAACTTCGCCGGTTACCGGCGCTACCGTCTGCATGCGTGGGAAAGTAACGTGCGCGCACGCCTGCCATTGGCGTTGCGAAAGCTGCTGTTCGGTTTGTTGGGAAGGATCTATCCCAAGGCTGATTGGGCTCCACGTCCGCTGCGCGCCAAGACCACGCTGCAGGCGCTTGCCTGCGACAATGTGGAGGCCTATTTCCACAGCGTCTGCACCACGTCCATGGCAATGCGCCAGCAGCTCTACAGTGCGAAATTCAAGCGCGAGCTTCAGGGTTACAGCGCACTCACGGTGTTTCGCGAACATGCCAGGCGCGCACCAACCGATCATCCGCTGCTCCTGGCGCAGTACCTTGACATCAAGACCTGGCTACCCGGCGACATCCTGACCAAGGTGGATCGCGCCAGCATGGCGCACAGCCTGGAAGTGCGCGTGCCGCTGCTCGATCATCGGTTGGTCGAATGGGCATCATCTTTGCCGCCTGAGTTGAAGCTCAAAGGAGGCACCGGCAAGTACATCCTCAAGAAGGCGCTCGAACCCGACTTGCCCCATGACGTGCTCTACCGAACCAAGATGGGTTTCAGTGTGCCCTTGGCGGCTTGGCTGCGTGGCCCACTCGCAAAGCGCGCTCGGGAGGCACTGCTCACCGGTGCCATTGCCGAGTGCGGATATTTCGAGCCGGCCACGCTTGATCGGTTGGTGCGCCAACATGCCAGCGGCCAGCGCGATCACAGTGCGACGCTGTGGAGTCTGCTGATGCTTGACGCATTTCTGCGCCGAATGCAGCAACCTGCTGACGCCGTGATCCCTGCAGGGCAGGCGAGCAGGGCCCTGGCTGCTGGGGCACTACCATGAACCGCTGTATTCTCGTATTCGGGATGCCGCGCTCTGGCACCACCTGGATCGGCAAACTGTTCGACAGCCATCCGGACACTCTCTACCGCCATGAACCGGATAGCGTGCGGCCCCTGAGCCTGCCGTTGTATCCCGAGACGCGAGTTGCGCCACAGTACCGCGAGGAGCTAGAGCAGTTTGTCGCATCACTGCCGGGTCTTCGATCTTCGAAGGTGGTTGGCAAACGCCCATTGTTTCGCAAGAGTTATCAGTCCAACGTGGCGTTGTGCGCGTATCGTTTGAGTGTCACCGTTGCCAAAGCCACAAGTCGCGTGCGGAGCGACTTCCCTTGCCTGTACCGGCCTACGGCCGTAGGCAGTGAGCGGGCACGTCTGGTTTGGAAGTCGATTGAATCGCCGGGACGGCTTGGCGTCTGTGTCGAAGCGCTGCCGCACGCCCGCGCCATTCATCTAATGCGTCATCCATGTGGCTACGTGGCATCGGTTTTGCGGGGGGAGGCGTCAAAGCGTTTCGATGGTCTGAAACCAAGCGCGGACGATCTTTGGCTACTGAAAATGTTGCTGGCCACATCCGTTGGAAGAACAAAGCGACTTAGTCTGGAGGATGTTGAACGCCTGACTCCCGAGGAACGACTGACATGGCGCTGGGTATTGACGCAGGAAAAGATCCTTGCGGATACCGCACGCTGCGAGCGTGTACTTACGCTTCGGTACGAGGATGTCTGCGCCGAACCCCTCGCTATGACCCGGAGGATGTTTGAGTTCACAGGGATCGACTGGCAGTCGCAGACCGAGAGATTTATCGGTGCAAGCACGCAGGCGGCGAATACGGACTACTACAGCGTCTTCAAAAACTCGAAGGCATCTGCTGATCGCTGGAGTTCGGAACTGGCCCCGCCAGTCATCGACCGCATCCTGCGAATTCTCCACGACAACCCTGTGGGTCGTTTCTACAACGATGACCTGCATGTCCCGACGGTGCTTTCGGATCTCATGACATGAATGCCACGTGCACATCGATTGTCTCCGCTGCCGAGAATGGTCGGCGATTGCCGTCGGGAAGAACTGGATCTACGCCGACCAGCAGTGGGGTCAATCCCTTGGACGCGTCCGAAACAGTCGGCAGCCCCACGATTCGCCTGCTGGTGTTCACCAGCCTGTATCCGAATACCGCGCAGCCGCGCCATGGCGTGTTTGTAGAAGAGCGGCTACGCCATCTCGTGGACTCAGGGCTAATTGCCGCGACGGTGGTGGCCCCGGTGCCATGGTTTCCATCCAGGCACCCCATGTTCGGCGCTTATGCCACCCACGCGGCGGTGCCGGAAAGGGAAGAGCGCTACGGTATCAGCATATGGCATCCACGCTATCCCGTGATTCCGAAACTGGGTATGAGCATCGCGCCGTTCCTGATGTTCCGCGCGCTTCTACCCGTGCTTCGCGACCTGAAAGTCAACGGACCCGACTTCGATCTGATCGATGCGCACTACTTTTATCCCGACGGCGTGGCGGCAGCGCGCCTGGGTGCGGCGCTGGGCAAGCCAGTGGTGATCACCGCTCGTGGCTCCGACGTGACATGGATACCGCGCTATCGCCGACCGAGGCGGCAAATCACATGGGCCGCCGAGCGCGCCGGTGCCGTCGTCACCGTGTCGCAGGCCCTGAAAAGCAAAGTTGCAGCGCTGGGCGTGAATCCAGGAAAAGTCACGGTTTTGCGCAATGGCGTTGATCTTGAGCGGTTCGGACCGCGGGACCGAGCCGTTATCCGTGCCAAGCTGGGCCTGACCGGGCCAGTCTGGCTGGCGGTAGGCAATCTGGTCGAATTGAAGGGTGTGCACATCACCCTGGAGGCCGTTGCCAAGGTGCCTGACGTCACTCTTTTGATCGTGGGTCGAGGTCCCGAGGAAGCGCGGTTGCGTCAGTTGGCCGACCGTTTGGATATTGGCGCGCGCGTGCGGTACCTCGGCGTCATCCCCCATGCGGAATTGGCTGAGTATTACAACGCGGCAGACGCGATGGTGCTCGCGTCGAGCCGCGAAGGCATGCCCAACGTCGTGCTGGAATCGCTCGCTTGCGGTACGCCGGTTGTGGCCGCGCCCTTTGAAGGAGTCACCGAATTGCTTAATGCGCCCGAAGCAGGGGAGGTTGCCGCGCAGCGCAGCGGTGAAGCCATCGCTTCGGCATGGCTTCGGTTGCGTGATCGGGCACCGACAAGGGTTGCCACCCGCGCCATTGCCGAGCGACTGGGATGGCAACCTGTCGTCGAAGCGCAACTGGCACTTTATGCACAGGTATTGTCGGCCGCAGGCGGTGGCGCAATTTGCGGAGCGGCACGATGAATAACACGCCCTGCGTCGTACCACGGGACGCTCCCCTGGCAGGGTCAACTGACCGGCCACTACGTATCCTGCACGTACTCGATCATTCGCTGCCGCTGCATAGCGGTTACACATTCCGCACGCTTTCCATCCTTGGGCAGCAGCGCGCCCTCGGATGGGAAACATTTCAGCTGACAGGCCCCAAGCAAGGGGGCGACCAGGAGCGCGAAGAACGTATCGACGACTGGATGTTCTACCGTACGCCGCCAGCATCCGGGCTGGCCGCGAAACTGCCGCTTGTGGCGTACCGCTACCTGATGAAAGCACTGCAGGCGCGGCTCGCAGAAGTGGTGGAAGCCGTGCGCCCGGACATCATTCACGCGCACTCACCGGTGCTGAACGCATTCCCCGCGCTAGCGGTTGGCCGGTCCGCCGGGATCCCGGTGGTGTATGAAGTGCGCGCATTCTGGGAAGACGCGGCAGTGGACCAGGGAACGGCACGTGAATGGGGGCCGCGCTATCGCTTGACGCGCGCTCTGGAAACCCGTGCCCTGCAACGGGCGGATGCGGTGACCACGATCTGTGACGGCTTGCGCGGCGACATGTTGGAACGTGGCATTCCCGCAGACAAAATCACCGTGATTCCCAACGCTGTGAATCTATCCCAATTTCAATTCAGAGTCACCGCGGACCGGGAACTGATGCAGAAATACGGACTCGCACCTGGAAGCACGTTGGGGTTTGCCGGCTCGTTCTATGCCTATGAAGGACTCGACATTCTGCTTCGCGCGATGCCACTGGTGTTGCGCGCGGTACCGCAGGCACGCCTGCTGTTGCTGGGGGGCGGGCCGCAGGAGGCTGATCTGCGAGCGTTGGCTGCCGATCTTGGCCTTGAAGGTGTCGTACATTTCACAGGCCGCGTACCGCACAGCGAAATGACCCGCTATTACAGTGCCATGGACGTCATGGTCTACCCGCGGGTCTCGATGCGGCTGACCGACTTGGTGACGCCGCTGAAACCGCTCGAGGCGATGGCCATGGGCAAACTGGTGGTGGCCTCAGATGTGGGTGGCCATCGCGAGTTGATGCGCGATGGCCATAATGGTCATCTGTTTCCCGCAGGGTCGAACGAGGCACTCGCATGCTGCCTGACCAAGCTGCTGCAAGCCCCCGAGACCTGGCATGAGGTAATAACCCATGGGCGCGAATATGTGGCAAGCGAACGCAGCTGGAATTCAAGCGTAGAACGTTACCGCGCGGTATACACCGCCGTGCTCGATGGTGCACAACAGGGCGAGGATAGAAGCTAATGGCGGCTGATACGCCCGCGGTTGTAGTAGGGGCTGGCGTCAATGGCCTTGGCGTATCGCGCAGTCTGGCGTGTGAGCGAGTGCCAGTCTGGTTACTGGATTCGCATGCGCGGTGTCCGGAAATGCACACCCGAGCCGCGAAACCCGTGACGGTGCGTTCCCTGCATGGTGAAACCCTGGTCGAAGAGCTGATTCGCCTGGCTGAGGCACAATTCTCCGGCTTGCGCCCAGTCTTGTTTCTCACCCAGGAGGAAAGTGTCAGGACGGTCTCGCACCACCGCGATCGACTGTCGGCTCTTTACCGTTTCAGCCTGCCGGCCATGGACATGGTGGATATCTTGCAGCACAAACAGGGTTTTCAGCGCCTCGCCGAAAAGCTTGGCAGCCCCATTCCGCCGCTGGTACACATTCGCACGCTCGCGGACCTGCCCGCGCTTGAGAACCTGCGTTATCCGGTGGTGATCAAACCCGGCGAGCGGAATGCGGAATACTCCAGTCAATTCAAGAAAGCTTATCGCGTGGAAAGTGCCTCCGAGGCGGCCGGGTTGATTCGCCGCATCTTGCTGGCAATGTCGGACGTGGTGGTGCAGGAGTGGATCGAGGGACCGGATTCGAATATCTATTTTTGCCTGCAATATCTCGACAAACGCGGCCAGGTTGCCGGCTCATTCACGGGTCAGAAAATCCGCTCGTGGCCACCCCAGGTCGGCGGCACCGCGAGCTGCGTGGCGGCCGCGGACGCCCATGAAGAACTATCCGGCATGACGACACAATTTTTTCAGGCCGCAGGCGTGGTCGGCATGGCCAGCATGGAATACAAGCGCGACGTACGCAGTCGCGAATTCCGGATGGTGGAACCCACCATCGGTCGCACGGATTACCAGGAGGAAGTGGCAACCTTGAACGGCATCAATCTGCCGTATGCGGCCTGGTGTTCCGAGCTCGATCTCCCGTTCCCCGCAGCGGCGATGAGAGAACGGCCCGTGGTATGGCGCGTGCACTCCGAGGATGTGCAATCCGCGGCCGCACAAGGGCAGTCACTCAAGCAAGGTTATCCGCACGATGCTCACGTGGCCGATGCCTTGTGCCGGTGGCGTGACCCCATACCGTGCGTGGCGCAAATTTTTCAGCGCGCCCGGCGAGCCCTGCGCAGCCGAACGTCGAAGATGATGGGTGGCTTGCCAGCGGCCAGGAGCAAATCATGAGCGTGGTCGCCAGACTCCTGTCCAGACCATGGTTGCGCCCGGTGCCGGATCCGCGCGTCGGACTGCAAGCAGCGGCCGAATGGCTGTCGCGCGCCCAGGACGCTAGCGGTTGCGGCGGTGTCAGCGCCCATTACGATGCGGCAAAGCGGAAGTGGGCGGGTGCCTATCCTGAAACCACTGGCTACATCATTCCGACCTTCTTTCGCTATGCCGATTTCTCGGGCAACAACGAGTATCGCGAGCGGGCCCTGCGCATGGCGGCATGGGAATCCGACATCCAGCTTCCCGACGGCGGCGTACGCGCCGGCACGATGGACGCAACCCAGATTGTCCCGACCATCTTCAACACCGGACAGGTGTTGTTCGGCTGGTTGGCCGCCTGGCAACAAACGCAAGATGCGCGCTTTCGTGACTCGGCGGTGCGCGCGGCCGATTGGTTGGTGGCCGCTCAGGATCCGGATGGCGCATGGCGGCGCTTCGCTTCGCCGTTCGCCGCGCATGCCGTGAATACTTACAATACACGCGTGGCGTTCGCGCTGGCCAAGGCCAGTCGCGCTTTGCAAGAGCCGCGCTATCTAGACGCCGCCATACGCAATGTGCAGTGGGCAATGACCCAGATGCATCCCAATGGGTGGTTGGAAAACAACGATCTGGAGGACAACAAGCGGCCGCTCACGCATACCATCGCATATGCAACGCGCGGAATCCTCGAAGTCGGTTTGATCGCTGGTGACAGTGCCTTCGTGGATGCGGCTGCACGCATCGCGCAAGCTGTAGCGCAGAGCCAGCGTGGTGACGGCGCCTTGCCCGGACGTCTCGATTCCGCTTGGCGCGCGGCCAGCCGCTGGAGCTGTATGACTGGCAATGCGCAAATGGCCATCATCTGGCAACGCTTGGCAGCAGAGACCGGCGAGCAATCCTGGAAGACGGCAGCGCAACGCGCCAATCACTTCAATCTGTCCATCCAGGATGTGGCGGCGGCCGATGAGACCGTACGTGGTGGCGTGTCCGGCTCGCACCCGCGATCAGGCGGCTACATGAAGAATCGCTATCCAAACTGGGCGGCCAAATTCTTCATGGACACGCTCATGCTGCAAATGGAAGCGGGTTAGCGACGTGCGCGATATTGCACTTGCCTTGTTTATCTTCGGAATGCTTCCGTACATTCTGATGCGCCCGTACATAGGACTGCTCGTTTGGTCCTGGCTGGGCTACATGAATCCCAATCGGCTGTGCTATGGCTTCGCCATCAATTTTCCGTGGGTGCAAGTGGTTGCGATCGTCACGCTCGTGAGCCTTGTTTTCAGCAAGGACAGCAAGAGAATCCCAGCTTCATCAATCACCGTACTGCTGGCGGTCTTTTTTGCGTGGACCACCTTGACCACGTTATTTGCGGTCGAAACAGCTTCTGCGTGGCAGTGGTGGGAGCAATTCGGAAAGATACTGATCATGGTGTGGGTTACGCTGATGCTGGTGCGGGATCGGCAGCGGATGCACTTCCTGATATGGGTCATCGTGATATCTCTCGGGTTCTACGGCCTCAAGGGTGGAATATTTACGCTACTCACCGGCGGCTCCCACCATGTATACGGCCCCGCGGGCAGCTTTATTGGTGACAACAACGATTTGGCACAAGCCCTCTGTATGGCCTTGCCCCTCATGCGTTATTTGCACCTCCAGTCGCAGAGCAGACGGCTACGGATCGCCATGGTGCTATCAATGATATTGACTGGTATAGCTATTCTTGGAACCTATTCACGTGGCGGGTTAATTACGCTGGCAGTAGTAAGTGGAATTTTATTTCTAAAAAGCCGTGGACGCATCGGAGTCGTCGCCCTTGCTGCGATATTGGGAATGATTGCCTATCAATTCATGCCTTCTAAATGGACGGAGCGAATGGACACACTCCACCATGCGGATCAAACAGACTCGGCCCAATCGAGAATTCAATCCTGGGAGTTTGCGGTAAATGTCGCTCTCCACCGCCCGTTGGTCGGTGGAGGATTCAACATCTATCAAAACACTGAAATGTGGAGAAGATACGGCCCTGAAGGCGCCACTCCTCGCGCCATACACAGCATATATTTCCGCGCTTTGGGTGAGCAGGGGTTTCCAGGATTGGCGTTATTTATGGCGCTATTGATCGCAAGCTGGAAGAGTTGCGGTCGAGTCAGAAAATACGCGATCGGTTTATTGGATCTAAAGTGGGCTTACGATCTAGCCTCAATGATGCAGGTAAGTCTGGTTGCCTTTATGATTGCCGGCTTGGCGACGACATCAGCCTATTTTGATTTGTCGTATCAATTAATGGCGATTTGTGCTTTGTTGCCATATATTATTGAAAATAAATTGGTGAAATCGATAGATCATCAACTCGCACAACCGCGTACTTAAATAGCTAGGCAGTACGAGGGTTCCTCACTGATGAATTTGAAGAGTAGTAATTTAGTAAATGAAAAAAAAATTACTCATGATCGCTTTTCATATACCACCATCGTCGATAAGTAGTGGACACTTGCGCCCATTGGGATTCGCCAGATCTTTGCCTCCATCTGGCTGGGATCCGATAATACTTTCTACCAAGGAGAGCGCTTACATACAAATCGACCCGGCCAGTGTAAATCTCATACCGGATTCCATCCCCGTGCACCGCGTTTTTTCCATGGATGCGAAACGCCATTTGAGTATTCGGGGAAAATATCCATCCATGTTGGCGCAACCTGACCGATGGTCATCCTGGTGGCCTGCGGCAGTATTTCGTGGTCTTCGCCTGATCCGTCGTCATCAAGTGCAAGCCATATGGTCAACCTACCCGATAATGACGGCGCATTGTGTTGCTTATACGTTGAGTCGCCTGACCGGACTGCCGTGGATCGCAGACTTTCGTGATCCGGTTGCAAACTCTGTTGCGACACACAACGCGCTGGCCGTATCCACGCAAATGCGCTGGGAACGTCGTGTTCTTTCTCGGGCAACGTATTCAGTATTTACAACACCGGGCGCCATGCGGTCTTATGCTGAACGATACCCGGAGATTTATGGTGAGGGGCGTTTGAAGATGATTCCAAACGGATATGATGAGGAGGATTTCGTTCAATTGCCGCCCTATAGATCACTGGAAGGTGAGCGTCCTCTGCATCTGGTGCACGCAGGCATCCTTTATCCTTCAGGCCGCAGTCCCCTGCCATTCTTCGCGGCGTTGGCGAACCTCAAGGATTCCGGAGTTCTTGGTACACATGACATCAGGGTGACGCTGCGTGCCAGCGGCTCGGAAGCATTGTATGGCGCGGAGCTTGAACGGCTTGGTCTTCAGGCGATGGTGACGTTAGCTCCAATGCTTCCCTACAGGGACGCGTTGGCGGAGCAATCCCAGGCGGATGCGCTGCTGCTTTTTCAGGGCGATCAATACGACAATCAGATACCTGCAAAGCTTTACGAGTATCTGAGGCTCGGCCGGCCGATCTTTGCGTTGGTGGGAGCACGAGGGGATACAGCAACGATATTGCGCGAATGCGAGAGCGCGGCCTTGGTGTCGATCGATGATGTTCAGGTAATTCAGACTGGGTTGATGCAGTTCATCGTATCCCTGCGCGCAGATCGCGCTGTATGCACCCCGCGGGATGCCGCGCTCAAGTATTCACGGCGCGAGGGGGCTCTTTTGTTGGGCAAACTGTTGGATCAGACGACACTAGGGGGCGGCCGGTGAATACAACGTTGCGAGGCCTGAATCGTACCCTTGTCGCCAATCCTCTCGCGGTCGGTCGGGAAGCTCGCGCTGCAACATTTGTTACCGGATTCATCCGGTCCAGCACGAAGTTGGTGAGCGTTTATTCCATGAGCACTCTGGGGCTAGTTTTGCTAACTGCTCCAATCTGGAGGGCTGATCGCAGTTGATTAAAGAGGGCGACCATGATCATTGGGGTGAGGTACAAGCATTGTTTGAAGCTTTCATGCCTGCGGAGGTGCCGGTCATGATTTGTGGCGGCGAATATGCTTTGGAGCGGACACGATTGTTCGAAGGTGACGCGTCGCTTGCCATTGTCCGTTTATCGGCGCCGTTATCCGCAATATCCGGATCAAATAATCCGTACATCGACGATGCATTAACGACATGATTACGGCAAAAAAATTTCTAGCCCTTTCACCTGATCAAGTAACGTCGGAGGCGGAGAAAGAATTTTTCGCCTCGCTAAAACTTCGGAATGGAACTTACAAAACGACATTTCAGGGGCGATTTTCAGAGATCAATCGTGAACTTCGGCAGTTGGTGGGATCTGGAGATATAACTGTTGACCATATCCTGGACATCGGAATATCTTCGGGGAGCAACACGCTGGAGCTCTACAGCGCACTGGAGTCGGCGGGTCACAAGAGTCGAATCATTGGTACGGATCTGATGACAGAGGCTTATCTCGTAGACGTGCTTCCCGGGTGTCTGGCGCTGGTCGATAGTACCGGTTATCCATTGCGATACGACATTTTCAAATGGAGTATGAAGCCCTGGGTGGTTAGAAGTGATTACCGAACTTGTTTTTTTATTTTTCGGAAATTAATAAATATTTCCCTCGGATATCGTGCGAGAAAAATTATTGCTGCGGCAAATTCGACTCGTGTGCAGAAGGTTGAGCTGGTTACACCCATGCTGCGCAAACATGCAAGTATTATAGTTAAGAAAGATGACATCACGCGATATAATCGTACGTTTGATGGGAAGTTCAACTTCATCAGGGCGGCTAACGTATTGAATAGAGGATACTTTACTGACGATGATCTGAGGACGATTATATATAATATAAAGCGCTATTTGGTAAAGCCGGCAGCATCGTTGCTAGTCATGCGCACCCATGAAAATAACGACAATCACGGGACGCTTTTCGATATTGAAGAAGACGGAGGATGCAGGATTCTACGGCGATTTGGTAAAGGCTCGGAAGTAGAAGATTTAGTACTTGAGTGCATGCGCAAGAAGTTGTCTTGAGTCTTGCACTATTTGTGTCGGACGTAATGAAGACACAGTGTGCTTTTTTTCGAACTGATGCTCACGGACACGTTATTTCGCCTATTGTCTTGACATTGCTGATTTCTGAACGAAAGCTTTGGCTTCTCTCGCTGACGTGCCATGTCCTCTATTCCATCTTGGCCCCTGCCTCACCGGGTGATGAGAGGTTGGGACCCCCTACCCAATGCTCCGAACTTAACCCCACCCTTAGGGATGCTCTGATTTATTCCCCGTGTGCGGCATCATAGCGACCAGTCCCAAGGAAGCCCATCGCCGATGAAACAGCGTTCGTTCGCCTCGTTGAGTTTCGAGTCCAAGAAGAAGCCGACACGCCGAGAGCGGTTT
>NZ_JBHSNG010000014.1:0-102411 GCF_042657005.1 Rhodanobacter terrae | reverse complement strand
ACGTTCAACGCCGCACGCACTGACATGCACGACGCAACACAGAGGACAACATGATGGCCAGCGAAAGCCTGAAAGCTCAAGGCAAGAGCATCAAGCGGGCGGTATTGACGGGAAGTCTCTTACGGAGACATTAGGCTGGATCGGGCGAACGCTGCGGCGGGTACGAGACGGTAGGCGGGACATGCAAGCTCCCGAAGGCGGCTGCCCGTCGTGCCCATCCATTCGGAGCGTGCCACCCACCGAGGCCATTCCGGAATGAGAGACCCGCGCTACGACATCCTGTTCACCCCGCTCGAGATCGGCCCGGTCACCGCGAAGAATCGCTTCTTCCAGGTACCGCACTGCAACGGCATGGGCCACGCGATGCCGCTGGCGCATGCGGCTATGCGCGAGACCAAGGCGGAGGGCGGCTGGGCGGTGGTCTCCACCGAGGAATGCGAAATCCATCCCAGCGGCGACCTCACGCCCTACGTCGAGGCGCGGCTGTGGGACGACCGTGACATCCCCGCGCTGGCGCTGATGTGCGACAAGGTGCACGCGCACGGCGCACTGGCCGCATTGGAGCTGACCCACAACGGCCCCGCCGCGTCGAACCTGTATTCGCGCGAGGTGCTGCTGGCGCCCTCGCACCAGCCGTCCAAATACGGCTACCCGTCGCAGGCGCGCGCGATGACCTTGCACGACATCCGCGAGTACCGGCGCTGGCACCGCGAGGCGGCGATCCGCGGCAAGCGCGCGGGCATGGACATCATCTACGTCTACGCGGCACACGACCTGTCGCTGGCGATGCATTTCCTGCAGCGCCGGCGCAACCAGCGCAGCGACGCCTACGGCGGCTCGCTGGAGAACCGCGTGCGCCTGCTGCGCGAGGTGCTGCAGGACACCAGGGACGCGGTCGGCGATCGCTGCGCGGTGGCGCTGCGCTTCGCCACCGAAGAGCTGCTCGGCCCCGGCGGCGTGGAACTGGCCGAGGCGAAGGACATCGTGGGCATGCTGGCCGAGCTGCCGGATCTCTGGGACGTGAACCTCGCCGCCTGGTACAACGACTCGGTGCCATCGCGCTTCGCCGGCGAAGGCGCGCAGGAGCCGTTCATCGACTTCGTCAAGAAATCCACCAGCAAGCCGGTGGTGGGCGTGGGCCGCTTCACCTCGCCCGACACCATGGTGTCGCAGCTCAAGCGCGGCGTGCTGGACATGATCGGCTGCGCGCGGCCGTCGATCGCCGATCCGTTCCTGCCGAGGAAGATCGAGCAAGGCCGCATCGATGACATCCGCGAATGCATCGGCTGCAACGTCTGCGTCTCCGGCGACATGACCATCTCGCCGATCCGCTGCACGCAGAACCCGACCATGGGCGAGGAATGGCGCAAGGGCTGGCATCCGGAACGCATCGCGCCGGCACGCACGCCGGCACGCGTGCTGGTGGTCGGCGCCGGCCCGGCCGGGCTGGAGGCCGCACGCGCGCTGGGCCAGCGTGGCTGCGAGGTGAGCCTGGCCGAGGCGCGCCGCGAACTCGGCGGCCGCGTCAGCCGCGAAGCGCGCCTGCCCGGCCTGGCCGAATGGGCGCGCGTACGCGACTGGCGCGTGGGGCAGATCGACAAACTCGCGAATATAGCCGTCTACCTCGATTCGGCCTTGACCGCGCAGGACGTGCTCGACTTCGGCGCCGAACACGTGGTGCTGGCCACCGGCTGCCACTGGCGCCGCGACGGCTACGGCCGCAGCAACGGCTTCGCCATTCCCGGCTTCGCCGACGGCGCGCGGATCTACACACCCGACGACCTGATGGACGGACGCCTGCCGAAAGGCCGCGTGGTCGTGTTCGACGACGACGGCTTCTATTACGGCAGCGTGGCCGCCGAGATGTTGCGCCTGCGCGGTTGCGACGTGATCCACCTGACTCCGGACGACAGCATCGCGCCATGGAGCCAGCACACGCTCGACTACCGGCATATCCGCAAGCGGATGGCCACGCTCGGCATCGAGCCGCTGGTGTCTCACGACATCATCGGCTTCGACGGTACCACGCTGACCGTCGAAGACGTCTGGACCCATCGGCGCCGCGAGCTTGGCTGCGACGCGGTAGTCGCCGTGACCGCCCGCGTGCCCGACGATGCGCTGTACCAGCAGCTGCTGCAGCGCGGGACGGAATGGTCCGCCGCCGGCGTGCAGTCGTTGCGCTGCATCGGCGACGCCGAGGCACCGGGCCTGATCGCGCACGCGGTCTACGCCGGCCATCGCTACGCCCGCGAGCTGGAGGAACCTGCCAGCGGCGAGGTCGCGTTCAAGCGGCACTTCCACACCACCGACGCCGACGACCTGCGCCGCCCGCACGATTAGGGCCTGTTCTCGATCTCCACATGGCCCGCGCCTGGAGCTGTTTGCGCGCAGGCCAAGGAAGAACGAAGGGAGTGGATGTCCATCCACGACCGAGTGATGACGCAGGGATGCGGGCAAACGGCTCCAGGCCCTCCGGGTTGCCTTGCCGTGGCCGCCAGGTGGTGGCCACGGCAAGCAAACCCGGGCTATGTGGAGGTCGTGAACAGGCTCTTAGCCTCCAACGCCAACCCCTCGGCCCACGCGATGCCGCGCGCGATCCCGCCGCCCAGTGCGGAAACTCGCACCGCGGGCCGCGCGTCCAGCACTTCGAGTCCGGCCAGCCGGCTACAGCGAAGACGTCCGATATGGAGTCATCGCCGTTTCGGTCGTGAAATCGTCGTAGGTCAACCAGCGCGCCATGCACAGCAATCGTGCCACCGTCGCGAGGTCGACGGTGGTTGGAGTAGCCGTCGGGGGTAAAACCCGGGGCGGCTCGGGGCCTCTTCTGTTGATAGGCTATGGAACACCATCGCCCGGAGAGCAATGTCCGCAACCCGGCGAGGCGCCGCTCCAAGGGGAGGAAGCACATGAAGGCTTGGGCATCGTTCGTCCTTTTGCTTGCCATAGCAAGGCCCGCGGCATGGGCGCAGGATGCCAGCGGCGACTGGATCGGCCATCTACCCAGCGGTTTTCGGGTGCTGGTGCACATCGACAAGGTCGGGCACGGCTACAGCGGCGTGCTAATCAACCCGAGCGACAATCAGACGCCGCTGGACGACATAACGGCAAATGGCCGGCATCTGCACTTCGGCGCCACCGCCCTCGGCCTCGGGTACGACGGGGACTGGGACGCCGGCCGGAAAGCTTGGCATGGCCAGCTGACCTTCCAGAAAACCTATCCGTTGGATCTGCATCACGCCACCGATGCCGAACTGTATCCGGCACCGCCCAAGCGCCCGCAGGAAGCGGCGATCCAGGCCGGCCCTCGTCCCTACACGTCGCGGGATGTGCTTTTCCCCAACCAGCGCGCTCACGTTACCCTGGCCGGCACTTTGAGCGTGCCGTCGGGCAAAGGTCCTTTCCCCGCGGTGGTGTTGGTTTCGGGCACTGGCCACAACACCCGTGACGAGACCGTGTGGAACCACCAGGTGTTTCTGGTGTTGGCCGATGCGCTCAACCGTGCCGGGGTCGCCGTGCTTCGCTACGACAAGCGCGGCGTGGGCGGTTCCAGCGGCGACTACGATGCCGCCACCACGGCCGACTTTGCCAGCGATGCTGATGCCGCCGTGGCGTGGCTGCGCCGCCAACCGGGAATCGACGCAAACCGTATTGGCGTACTCGGCCACTCCGAGGGGGGAGTGATCGCGCCGATGGTGGCCGATCGGGATCCCAATGTCGCCTTTGTCGTCACCATCGCCGGTCCGGCGATCCGCGGCGATCGTCTGTTCGTGCTGCAGTCGGCGATGACTGCCAAAGCCTACGGCGCCCCTGACGAGTACATCGCGCGCCGCAAGTTGTTCGACCAACGCCTCTACGATGCGATCATCGCCGCGCCCTCCGCACAGGCCGCGCGCAAGCGGGCCGACGCCCTTGTCGCGCAAGGCATCAAGGACAAGACGGTCGATCCGAACGAGGCCAAGAACCTCGCGACCGACGTCACCAGTTCCTGGGAACGGTACTTTCTCGCTTACGATCCGGCGCCAGCGTTGCGGAAGCTGACGGTGCCCATACTGGCTCTCAACGGCTCGCTAGATCTGCAGGTGCCGGCGCAGGATGACCTTGTGGCGATGCGGCAAGCCCTGGCACACAATCCGCACGCGACCATCGTCGAGATGCCCGGCATGAACCACTTGCTGCAGGATGCGAAAACTGGTGCTCCCAATGAGTACAACGGCATTGAGGAAACCATGTCCCCTCGGGCGCTGAACCTGATCTGCGACTGGGTGAAACGTTGGAGCAGATCGTCCAAGAAGGGGTGAAATCCCGATTTGAAACAACGTCGGGCTCGTTTGCTTCAGATGATGTTTCACGTGGGCGGTGCGCGGAATATCGCAAAAGCAGGCATCACCCTGGCGGTGCCAGTGACAAGGTCTTTAACCCTGACGCTTGCCGCGTGACCCAGTTGGACTGTTGGCGATAAGCCGCTGATCTCTGGAGAAGTCGGGGCGACGGCAGGGTCAGGAGCCGCCGCCACCTGTCGCAGAGCTCACGCAACCGCCTGCGCAATACGCTGACACATCGCCTCGTCCAGCTTCGGCAGCACGTCCAGCGCGCCGAGGTTGTGCTCCAGCTGTTCCAGCCGGCTCGCTCCCAGCATCACGGTGGAGACGTGCGGATTGAGCAGGCACCAGGCGATCGCCAGTTGCGCCAGGCTGGTGCCCAGCTCGTCGGCGACCGGCTGCAGCGCGCGCACCTTGCCGATCCGCTCCTTGCTCAGCGCGCTCTCGCGCAGCCACTCGTAACCGGGCTGGGTCAGCCGTGAATCGGCCGGCACGCCGTCGTTGTACTTGCCGCTCAGCAGACCGGATGCCAGCGGCGACCAGATCGTGGTCCCCATGCCATAGGCCTCGTACAGCGGCGCGTATTCCACTTCCACCCGCTCGCGGTGCAGCAGGTTGTACTCGGGCTGCTCCATCACCGGCGCGTACAGATGGTTCTCGCGCGCAATGCGGTGCGCCTCGTGGATCGCCTCGACCGGCCACTCACTGGTGCCCCAGTACAGCACCTTGCCCTGGCGGATCAGCGTATCCATCGCCGCCACGGTTTCCTCGATCGGCGTATCCGGATCGGCGCGGTGGCAGAAATACAGATCCAGATAGTCGACGCGCAGGCGCTGCAGCGCCTGCGTGCAAGCCTCCATCACATGCTTGCGCGACAGCCCGCGCTGGGTCGGCAGCGGCTTGTCGACCGCGCCAAAAAACACCTTGCTGGAGACGCAGTAGCTGTCGCGCGGAAAGCGCAGGTCGGCCAGCACATCGCCCATCACCTGCTCAGCCACGCCATGGTTGTAGATCTCGGCGTTGTCGAAGAAGTTGACCCCGCGATCGTGCGCCAGCGCCAGCAGTTCGCGCGCCTGCGTGCGACCCACTTGTTTGCCGAAGGTGACCCAGGCGCCGAACGACAGCGCGGACAGTTGCAGGCCGGATTTTCCGAGGCGGCGGTAAAGCATGGGGATGCTCCGATGGTGGGGAAGACCGGCAGCATGCCAACAGTCGTGCCGCCGCGTCCAATCCTGCGTCGAAGGCACCTGTCGTCACGGGCGCAACGGCGTACTCTTGAGGTTCCCCTTCTCGCCGGAGTCCGTCATGTCAACGATCAAAGGCTGGGCCGTCAACGCCGCCGGCCAACCCCTCGAACCGGCCACGTTCGACGCAGGCGCGCTCGGCGCCGAGGAAGTCGAAGTGGCGGTGGACTACTGCGGCATCTGCCATTCGGATCTGTCGATGATCCGTGACGAATGGGGCAACGCGCGCTATCCCTTCATTCCCGGCCACGAAGTGATCGGCCGGATCACCGCGCTGGGTGCGCATGCGAAGGGGCTGAGCGTCGGCCAGCGTGTCGGCATCGGCTGGACCGCGGAAAGCTGCATGCACTGCCGCCAGTGCCTGTCCGGCGACCAGAACCTGTGCGCGTCATCGGTGGCGACCATCGGCGGCCGGCACGGCGGCTTCGCCGACAAGCTGCGCGCGCATTGGGCGTGGACGATTCCGCTGCCCGACGGCATCGACCTGGCCAGCGCCGGTCCGTTGCTGTGCGGCGGCATCACCGTGTTCAAGCCGTTCCTGGCCTATGACATCAAGCCGACGGCGCGGGTCGGCGTGGTCGGCATCGGCGGCCTCGGCCACATGGCGATCAAGTTCGCTGCGGCATGGGGCTGCGAAGTCACCGCGTTCACCTCCACTGCCGCCAAGGCCGACGAGGCTCGCGGCTTCGGTGCGAACCACGTGGTGGCCAGCCGCGACTCCGATGCGATCAAGGCGATCGCCGGCACGCTGGACCTGCTGCTGGTCACGGTGAACGTGCCGTTGGACTGGAACGCGTTGCTCGGGACGCTGGCGCCGAAGGGGCGCATGCACGTGGTCGGCGTGGTGCTGGAACCGATCCCGGTGCCGGCCTTCGCGCTGATCGCCGGCCAACGCGACGTCTCCGGCTCGCCCAGCGGCTCGCCGGTCGACATCGCCCGCATGCTGGACTTCGCCGCCCGCCACGACATCCGCCCGCAGGTGGAGATGTTCCCGATGGCCAAGGTCAACGAGGCGCTGAAGCAGCTCGCGGACGGCAAGGCCCGTTACCGCATCGTGCTGGAAGCCGAAGGCCGCTGATCAAGCGCAGCGGCCCATGCGCAAGATGGGCTCCACCAGCACCCGGTAGGAGTCGTCGGCCTCGCGCGCACTCGGCGCCGGCCGGCAGTGCAGCCACCAGTCGATGACCACGAGGAACGTGGTGACGAGGTGCTGCGCCAGAAGTTCGGGCGGTGTGGCGGGCATGTCCCGATCGAGTGGCGCTCGCCGGATATCGGCTTCGGCCTGTTCGATCAGTATCTTCTCGAGGCGCCGATGAACCTGCCGATGGCCACGCCTCGTCGCAGCAACGGGTGCCTGCTGGATATGCGCCTCGATGTGCTGCAGAACGGGAAGGCTGAAGTAGAGCAGCCTGTCGACCGGATCGGATAACTCGGGCAGCCGATCGCGCGCCACGGCCAGCACGTACCGGATGCTGCTGAGCAGCAGCTCCTCCTTGCTGTCGAAATGCGCGTAGAAGGTCGATCTCGCCAAGTGCGCGCGCGCAAGGATCTCCTTCACCACGATGGCGTCATAACTCTTCTCGTGGATCAGCGTCGCCAGTGATCGATGCAGCAGGAGCCTGGTCCTGCTTGCCCGGGAATCGGTCTTTCGCATGTCGCTCATCGGAGTCTGCCTGTTCTGGTCCGGACTGTTCTGGTCCGGACTGTGCTGGCTCGAACCGTTCTGGCCCGAACGTTTCCGGACGCTGTGCGGCTTCTTGTCCGGAATCGAACAATCGAACCGCTGCTGTCCTTCTCGTGTCGACCGATCAGTATCACATTAGCGCACCACCGCAGAAGCGGCGATCGCACGGCACGCTGATCATGACCGAATCAACACCCGCCACGAAAGGACTCGTCCTGCACTCGCATGCGCGCTACTACGACTTCGTCGTGCGACTGCTGACGCTGGGACATGGCCATGCCCTGCACGAGCGGCTCGTCGGGCTCGCGGGACTGGCTCCCGGCGAGGCGGTGCTAGACGTCGGCTGCGGAACGGGCTCGCTCGCACTGGCTGCCAAGGCCCGCGTCGGAGCCGGCGGCACGGTGCACGGCATCGATGCTTCGAGGGAAATGATCGAGCAAGCCTCGCGCAAAGCCCGAAGGCGCCGCATGCCGGTGGGCTTCCGGATCGCTTCGGTGGAAACACTGCCGTTTCCCGACGGCAGCTTCGACGTCGTGTTCAGCACCTTGATGCTCCATCATCTGCCGCGGCCGCTTCGGCGCGCATGCGCCATCGAGATAACGCGGGTGCTCAGGCCCGGCGGACGCGTTCTCATGGCCGACTTCCGGGTGCCCACACGCCGGCGCGGGGGCTGGCTGGGGCGCCTTCATCGCCACGGCTCCGTCACGGCGGAGGAAGTGCGCGAGCTTCTTGTCGGCCGCGGTTTCCACGTGCTGGAGAGTGGTGATGTCGGCATCGGCGATCTGCATTTCACTTTGGCGTCGCGGGAAGGTCATCGATGAGGCATGGTCGTCGGAACATGCCCACCTGGCTGGTCGCCATCGGCATCGCCGTGGCCCTTGCCGTGCACGTCGCGCTGCTGCTTCGCCCGGGTACGTACGTAACGTCGGCGGGCGCGCTGGCCTTCGCCGCACTGGTCATCGTTGCCAAGCACCTCGGCGTGGTGCGATGGCCACGCCGACAGGCGCAAGATCCCGACTCCGCATCGGCGCACGAGGATGAAACATCGCCGTGACGACTGTACTGCGCAGCTGCCGACGCGCGGCGATCGTGGACAGGCCGAAAATACCGCGACATACCGTCCGCGGCGAGTGCGCTCACCTGCCCAGCTGCAAGGACAGCGGTACATCCACACCCTCGATAACCCCGCGTGCGCTTTCATTCGGCACGGGCCCCTGCAGGCGGACACGGAGAGCCAGATCCGTACGCGAATCGGCATGTTCCAGCGCTTCGGCATAACCGATCGTGCCGGCGGCATAGAGCGCATACAGTGCCTGATCGAAGGTCTGCATACCCACTTCGGCGTTCTGCTTCATGGCCTCGCGAATCGTCGCGATCTCGCCCTTCTCGATCAGATCCGACATGTAGGCGGTGACCAGCAACAGTTCGACCGCCGGGACGCGCGTGCCGTCCACCGCGTGCAACAGCCGCTGCGAGACGACGGCCTTGAGGTTGAGCGAAAGATCGATCAGCAACTGGTGTCGCGCGGTGTCGGGAAAGAAGTTGAGGATGCGGTCCAGCGTCTGATTCGCGTTGTTGGCATGCAGCGTGGAGAGGCACAAGTGGCCGGTCTCCGCGTAGGCGATCGCCTGCTGCATGGTTTCACGGTCGCGGATCTCGCCGATCATGATCACGTTGGGCGCCTCGCGCATGGCGTTTCGCAGCGCGTTGGCATAGCTCAATGTGTCGATACCGACCTCGCGCTGATCGATGATCGACTGATGGTGTTCATGCAGATATTCGACCGGATCCTCGATCGTGAGGATATGGCCGGCGCGATTTCGATTCCGATAATCGAGCATCGAGGCCAACGTGGTCGACTTGCCCGAACCGGAAGCGCCTACCACCAGGATCAGCCCGCGCGGGAGCATCACCAGATCGCGCAAGGTCGCCGGCAACCGCAGGCTGCCGATCGAAGGAATCTCGGTGGAGATGTAGCGGATCGCAATCGCGATCTCGCTGCGCTGCCGATAGATATTGACGCGGAAGCGGCCGACCCCTGCCGGGGCTATGCCGAGATTCATCTCCAGGGTGGATTCGAAGTCCTTCTGCTGCCGATCGCTCATCACCGAGTAGGCGATGGCACGCGTGTCGCCGGGGCTGAGCGCCTTGTCGCCCAGGAAGCGCTGGACGCCCGCCACGACGATCGCCGGCGGCGCTCCATGGCTCAAGTACAGATCGGACGCACGCTCGGCCGCCATGGTCGCGAGCAGATCGGAAATATCCATACCGTAACTCCTCGCGGCGAATAATCACCGTGCGTTCCGCCCACTCTAGGACGGCGTCTTCCCGACGGCAAGAATCGTCGCCCGGGGCGGCCAGCCTGAAATGGAGTCCGTTCGACAATCCAGCGCGGATGGCGACCATCCACTGCATCGATTAATGGAATCCGCAGTCGAAAGCAAGCATCGTGGGCCGCCTCCGGTCACGCCCGGCCACCCACATAAGCACCGAGCGTCCGCGCCAGATGGTCGTACAGCAAACGCACGCGTCGACTCGTGCGCAAGTCCTCGTGCATCACCAGCCAGGTGTCGAGTTCGAGTGCAAACACATCCGGCAGCAGGTGCACCAGCTGGCGATCGCGCCGCGCGATCGGGCACTGGCAGATGCCGATGCCGAAGCCGGCGCGGATCGCGGCCAGCTGGGCGAGGTCGTTGTCGGTGCGCAGGGCGAAGTCCTCGCGCGAGAACGGGAGCCGGCTGCGCAGGGCGCGCAGGGCGGGCGTTTCGCGGTCGAAGCCGATCAAGGCATGCTGCTGCAGGTCCGCCACCGTCAGGGGACGGCCGTACGTCTTGAGATACGAGCGGTGCGCGTGCAGCCCCAGCGGAATGCCGCCGACGCGGCGCGCGACCAATGCGGCCTGCGCCGGGCGCAGCATGCGCACGGCGATGTCGGCGTCCTTGCGCAGCAGATCCTCGGACTGGTTGGACAGCGACAGCTCGATGACGATGCCGGGATGCTGCCGCCGGAACGCCGCCAGCATCAGCGGCAACACCTCGGCGCCCACCACTTCGCTGCAGGTCAGGCGCACCACGCCGCGAATTTCCTGATTGCTCGCGGACGCCGCGCGCCGCAGCGCCGCCGAAGCCGCGGCCATCGCTTGCGCGTGCGGCACCAGTTCGTGCGCGTTCTCGGTCGGCGTGAGCCCCAGCGGCGAACGAGTGAACAGCGCCACGCCAAGGTCCGCTTCCAGTTGCCGCACATGCCGCCCGAGGCTGGGCTGGGTCATGCCCAGCGCCCGCGCAGCGGCGGACAGGCTGCCCTCTCGCATGACCGCGAGGAAAGAGCGGTACAAGTCCCATCCGGGCTCGTTCGTCGTCATGCATTTATGTATAGCAGAAGTTCGATCCTGGCGAATTTTCATCGAGGCACGTCGAGGTCATGCTGGGCCCACCTTGAAAGGAGAACCTACATGAACAAGCCACGTATCGCGTTGATCCTGGGAGCCACCGGCGGCGCCGGCGGCGAAATCGCCGCCGCCCTGCGGCGGCGCGGCTGGCAAGTGCGCGCGCTGGTGCGCGATCCCGCGCGGCCCCGGCCGTCGACAGATATGCTGTCGGCGGACATCGAATGGCGCACGGGCGATGCCATGAACGCCGCCGACGTGGCGCAGGCGGCACGCGGCGTGGATGTGATCGTCCACGCGGTCAATCCGCCGGGCTACCGCGACTGGCACAAGCTGGTGCTGCCGATGCTGGACAACACGATCGCGGCGGCGCGCGCCGTCGGTGCACGCATCGTGCTGCCCGGCACCGTCTACAACTTCGCTCCGGACGCGCTGCCGCTGCTGCACGAGGATTCGCCGCAACAGCCGCGGACCCGCAAGGGCGCGATCCGGGTGGAACTGGAACGCCGCCTGCAACAGGCGTCGGCCGATGGCGTGCGCTCGCTGATCCTGCGCTGCGGCGACTTCTTCGGTCCGCACGCCGGCAACAACTGGTTCGCGGCGATGGTGAAGCCGGGCCGGCCGGCGCGCTCGATCGTTTATCCGGGCGAGCGCGCGCTTCGCCATGCCTGGGCCTATCTGCCCGACGTCGGCGAAACCGTGGCTCGTCTGCTGGAACGCGAGGACGAACTGGCCGTGTTCGAACGCTTCCACTTCGGTGGCCACTGGGTCGACGGCAACGCCATGACGGACACCATCCGCCGCGCCGTGGACAATCCGAAGCTCCCGGTCCGGGCCTTTCCCTGGTGGCTGGCGACACTCGCCTCCCCGTTCGTGACGCTATTCCGCGAGCTGCGCGAAATGCGCTACCTGTGGCAACAGCCGCTGCAACTGGACAACCGCAAGCTGGCCGCGTTCCTCGGCAGCGAGCCGCACACCGGACTGGATCGGGCGGTCGAGGCGACCTTGCGCGGGCGGCGCTGCATCGACCGCGAGACAAGCGCCCTTGGCGCGATCTTGCAGGAGCGCACTAATGCGCGATGCTCCTGGCGTCGAGATGGCAAAAGCATCGCGACTGAAGTCGCTCCTACAAAAGACTGAAGACACAAGACACAGGAGCATCGCGCACAGGGTGCGCTCCTACGGCAGGAAATGCAGTCCGCAGGCCAGCACGATCGCGGCGAAGATGCCGGCGAGCACGTCGTCGATCATCACGCCCATGCCGCCTTTCACGCGCCGGTCCAGCCAGCGGATCGGCCACGGCTTCCACACGTCGAACAGGCGGAACAGCACGAAGCCGATCGCCGGCATCCACCACGCGGCGGCGCCGTTCGGCAAAAGTGCGGGAATCAGCAGCGGCAGCAGCGCGATCCACTGGCCGATGAATTCGTCCCACACCAGGCTGCGGTGATCGTCCACGCCCAGCGCGCGGCCGGCCACGTCGCATGCCCACACGCCCGTGCCGAAGCCGGCCAGCAACACGGCCAGATACAGCGGCAGCGACAGTTCGCGCAGCAGCAGCCAGGGCAGCAGTGCGGCCAGCGAACCGAACGTGCCTTGCGCGACGGGAGCGAGCCCCGAGCCGAAACCGCAGGCCAGCCAGCCGGCCGGCGTGGCCAGCAAGGCGCGGCGTTGTTCTGCGCCGAGCGTTTTCTTCGCGCTCACGCGAAATGCTCCCAGCCCGGATGGTCTGTCGCCAGCCACTCGCCATCGGTGCCGCGCACGCGCACGCCGGCGCCTTCCACGATGCGGCCGATCCTGGTCGCGCCGCAGCCCAGTCGCGACAGATCGGCCTGCACGTCGGCGAGCCGCTGTGCGGGCACGCTGAAGCACAGCTCGTAATCGTCGCCGCCGCTCAGCGCGAACTGCAGCGCGCCGGCTTCGTCGTACAACGCCATCAGCGCCGGCGAGCGCGGCAGCAGCGCAGCATCGATCTCGGCACCGACGCCGCTGGCCGCGCAGATATGGCCCAGATCGGCGAGCAGGCCGTCGGAGATATCGATGCAGGCGCTCGCCTGGCCGCGCAAGGCGGCACCCACGGACAGACGTGGCGTAGGCAGATTGAGCCGCCCGATCAGGAAGTCGCGCAGACCGGCACGGCCGTCACCATCGTCCAGCGGGTGTTGCAGCGCATGCAGTCCGGCGGCGGCATCGCCCAGCGTGCCGGTGACCAACACCGCATCGCCGACCCTCGCACCGGTACGGGTCAGCGCCTTTCCCGGTGGCACGAAGCCGTGCACGGCCACACTGATGGTCAACGGTCCGCGGGTGGTGTCGCCGCCGACCAGCGCGAGCCGGTGCGATTGCGCCAGCTTCGCAAACCCTTCGGCAAGGCCCTCGACGAAGGCGACATCGGCGTTCGGCAAGGTCAGCGCCAGCAGCGCCCAGGCGGGACTGGCGCCCATCGCCGCCAGATCGGACAGGTTCACCGCCAGCGCCTTCCAGCCGATATCGGCAGCGGCGGTGCCGCGCGGGAAATGCACGCCCTCGACCAGCGTGTCGATCGCGACCGCCAGCTCCTGTCCGGCAGGTACCGCGAGCACGGCGGCGTCGTCGCCGATCCCCAGCCGCACGTCGTCGCGCGGCTGGATCGTGCGCCGACGGATCAGTTCAATCAGATCGAATTCCATCAACGGATCGCCCGAGGGGAAGCTGGCTAACGGGTAAAAACGAGGGTGGGACTGTCGTGGTAGACCGATGGCTGCCACAGGCGGAAGCCGGCTTTCTCGGCCACCCGGATCGAGGGCAGGTTCTCGGGCGAGATGATGCACACCACGCGCAGGTCGGGAAAATGCGCGTGGCTCCACGCACTGATCGCCGCCACCGCCTCACTGGCGTAACCGTTGCCATGCGCCTGCGGCGCCAGCACCCAGCCGAATTCCAGCATGCCGCGCAGCGACGGCTGCAGGTCGCGCTTGAAATCGGCAAAGCCGATATCGCCGATGTAGCGGCCGCTGTGTTTCTCCTCGACCGCCCAGTAGCCGTAGCCGAGCAGGCTCCATAGCCCGACGTACTGCAGCAGGCGCTTCCAGACTTCCTCGGCCGTGAACGGGCGGCCGCCGATATAGCGGACCACCTCGGGATCGGACCAGATCGCCATGCAGGCGGCGTAGTCATCCGCCCGGTGGGCACGCAGCCGCAACCGCTCGGTTTCGAGCACCGGCACCTGTTCGGCGGACGGCGAATCTGCCGCGACGGAGGACATCAGCCCCGCTTCTCGACCGCGCGCAGGCTGCCGGCAAGCTTGTCCAGCACGCCGTTGACGTAGCTGTGGCCATGATCGGCGCCGAAACGCTTGGTAACTTCGATCGCCTCGTTGATGACCACGCGGTACGGCACGTCGGGGCGGTATTTCAACTCGTACGCGGCCAGGCGCAACGCGGCGCGTTCGATCGGATCGATCTGCGCGACCTCGCGGTCGATGTGCGGGCGCAGGCATTCGTCGAGCACGGCGACATGGGTTTCCACGCCATGCAGCAGATCCTCGAAGTACTCGAGATCGGCCACTTCCATGTCCTGCTCGTGGCGGAACTGGTCGATCACCGCGTTCATGTGGCTGCCGCTCATCTGCCACGCATACAGCGCCTGCAAGGCGCGGCGGCGGGCGCGCGAGCGGGCGGCCAGATCGAGTCCCTGCGGCGGCTGGCTCATCCCAGCTTCCCGTACAGGTCGACCATTTCCAGCGCGGCGATCGCCGCATCGGCGCCCTTGTTGCCGGCCTTGGTGCCCGAGCGCTCGATCGCCTGCTCGATGCTGTCGGTGGTCAGCACGCCGAACGCCACCGGCACGCCGGAACTGTACGCGGCCTGGGCCAGGCCCTTGGCGCATTCGCCGGCGACATAGTCGAAGTGCGGCGTGGAGCCCCGAATCACCGCGCCCAGCGCGATCACCGCCACGTACTTGCCGGAGTTCGCCAGCTTGTGCGCGGCCAGCGCGATCTCCCACGCACCCGGCACGCGAACCAGCTCGATCGCGTCCTCCTTCACGCCGTGGCGCACCAGCGCATCACGCGCGCCGGCCACCAGCGGCTCGACGACGAAGCCGTTGAAACGGCCGGCGACGATGGCAAAGCGGCCTTTCGGCGTGGCGAAATCGCCTTCGATGATCTTCATGGATTGCTGTTCCTGGGGGCGGTAAGCCCATGCTGGTCGGCTATTTTACGGGTTTTCGGCGGCGCCGGCCGGCGCCGGCCGGTCGAGGTGCGGATAGCCGACGAAATCCAGCCGCGCAAGGCCGTCCGCCACGCGCAGCCGTGCCGGCGCCCCGAACGGCAGGGTGAGTTGGTCCATCCCATGGCCGTGCGGCATGCCAGCCACGACCGGAATGCCGGCCACGGCGCGGATCTGCGCAAACGCCGCGTCCAGGTCGTAGCCGTTGTCGCGCGCACCGGGCTGGCAATGGCTGAAGTCGCCCAGCACCAGCGCCCGCTGCCGGCCAAGCACGCCGGACAGATGCAGCTGATACAGCCACCGCTCGATGCGGAACGGCGGCTCGCCGACATCTTCGACGAACAGGATGCCACCGTCGATCTGCGGGAAATACGGCGTACCGAGCAGGCTGCACAACACCGCGAGGTTGCCGCCCCACAGCGGGCCTTGCACGTCGATCCCGGTGCTCCCTGTGCCCGGCCATGCCGCGGTGGATGCCGGCGAGGTCAAGGTGCTCCAGAAGTGCCGCCAGGTGAGCTCACCGCAGGACTCCGCCCCCAGGTCCGCCAGCAGCGGCCCGCTGAACGTGCACAAGCCGCTCTTCGCATACAGCGCCAGCTGCAGCGCGGTGAAATCGCTATGCCCCACCAGCAGCGTGGACGCATCGGCCAGCCGTTCGCGCAAGGCGCCGTAGTGCAGATGCGGCAGCAGGCGCGAGGCGCCGTAGCCGCCACGGGTCACCAGCGCGATATCAGGCAATGTCTCCATCGTCGCCAGCGCGTTGATATCCGCCGCGCGCTCGGCGTCCGTGCCGGCGAAACGCTGCGCGGTTCGCTGCAATACCTCCAGGCCATCCACGACGCAGCCGGCTTCGCGCAATCGCACCACGCCGCGCGTCATCGCCACGGAGTCATACGGGTAGCCGGAGGGGGCGATCAGGCGGATATGCGTTTCGGTCATGGGCTCGGTCGGCGGGAGGAAACCGGATTATGCGGTGATGGAGCGGCTATCGCATGTATCGTATGGCGAAGGTGTGGCATGGTCGGGGCAGCGCACGGTACATGGTAGGAGCCCGCTGGCGGGCGATGCTCCTGCTCTGATTTTTCCTGTCCAACAATCATCAAAGCAAGAGCATCGCCCGCCAGCGGGCTCCTACAAAAATCAGGTCGCTGGCGGTTATACGTACTCGACCACTTCCAGATCGAATCCGGCCAGCGCGACCAGCTTGCGCGGCGTACCCAGCACGCGCAGCTTGTGCACGCCCAGGTCCGCCAGCATCTGCGCGCCGAGGCCGAGCTGACGCCATTCCTGCTGCTGCGCTTCCTCCGGCGCCTGCGTGCTGGGCTGGCGGTTGAGCCGGGCCAGCAGCGCTTCGGGCGTGTCTTCGCCGGACAGCACCAGCAGCACGCCGCGATCCTCGTCGGCGATGCGGCGCAGCGCCGAGGTCACGGTGAGGCCGAGATCGTCGCGCTGCAGGTGCAATACGTCGGACAGCGTGTTGCGCACATGCACTCGGGTCAGCACCGGCCTGGCGTCGTCGACCACGCCCCGCACCAGGGCGAAATGCAGGCCACGCCGTATCGCGTCGCGGTACGCATACAGGCGGAAGGTGCCGAACTCGGTCTGCACGTCTTCCTCGTGTACGCGCCGGACGGTCTTTTCGGTTTCCAGGCGATAGCGGATCAGGTCGGCGATCGAACCGATCTTCAGGCCGTGTTTGGCCGCAAAGACTTCGAGTTCCGGGCGGCGCGCCATCGAGCCGTCCTCATGCAGCACCTCGATCAACACCGCCGACGGCTCCAGCCCGGCCAGCGCGGCCAGGTCGCAACCGGCTTCGGTATGGCCGGCGCGGGTCAGCACGCCGCCCGGTTGCGCGGTCAGCGGAAAGATGTGGCCGGGCTGCGACAAGTCCTGCGGCTTCGCATCGGCCTTCACCGCCACCTGGATCGTGCGCGCGCGGTCGTGCGCGGAGATGCCGGTGGTGACGCCCTCGGCCGCCTCGATCGAGACGGTGAAGTTGGTGTGGTAGGCCGAAGTGTTGTCGCTGACCATCGGCTTCAGGCCGAGCTGCCGCGTGCGCTGTTCGGTCAAGGTGACGCAGACCAGCCCGCGCGCCTCGCGCACCATGAAGTTGATGTCTTCCGCACGTACTTTCTCGGCGGCCATGATCAGGTCGCCCTCGTTCTCGCGGTCCTCGTCGTCGAGGATCACCACCATGCGGCCGGCGCGGATGTCTTCGAGGATTTCGGGAATGGTGTTGAAGGGCATGAGGTGAAGCCTCGGAATGGATGGGTGAGAAGTGAGTGGAGAGGAGTGAGAAACGAGTGAAGAACTCCAGGCTTTCTCTCGTTTCTCACCCCTGTCCACTCTTTACTGAACTGAAGTCAAAAGCCGTGCTGCTTGAGAAACGCCTCGTCCAGCCTGGGTGTCTCGCCGCTGGACAGCAGCCGTTCGATGTAGCGCGCCACCACGTCCACTTCGATGTTCACCGCGTCGCCGACGCGGCGGGCATGGAACGCGGTGTGCTCGACCGTGTGCGGGATCAGGTTGACGCCGAAGCGGTGTCCTGCGACTTCGTTGACGGTGAGGCTGGTGCCGTCGATGCACACCGAGCCTTTCGCGGCGATGTAGCGCGAGATGGCGGCGGGCACTTCGAACGTCCAGCGCTGCGAACGGCCATCCGGCACGATCGATACCACCTTGCCGAGGCCGTCGACGTGGCCCGAAACCAGGTGGCCGCCGAGCCGGTCGGCCAGGCGCAATGCCTTTTCCAGGTTCACCGGGTCGCCGGCCTTCAACTTGCCCAGCGAGGTGAGCGAAAGCGTCTCGTTGGAAACGTCGGCGCCGAACCCGCGCGGTTCCAGCGTGACGGCGGTGAGGCAGACGCCGGAGACAGCGATCGAGTCGCCCAGCTGCACGTCGGCGAGGTCGAGGCCGGCGGTATCGACGGCTAGCCGCACGTCGCCGCCACGCGGTTCGAGCCGTGCGATGCGGCCCACGGACTGGATGATGCCGGTGAACATCAGCGCACCTCCGGATGGAGGGCGACGGACTGCATGAAGGCAATGGATTTCATGAAACGTTTCCCGCGTTGACCGATGCGAAAAACGCCTCAAGGCATGAGGCCAGGCGCACGCCGCGAAGCGTCCGCCGTGCCGTCTTCTCTTTATCCGGACTGTGAGGAAGCGGTCGCCCGTTTCCAACCGTCGGCTCCGGCATTCGACCGGATCTGCTGACCTTCCGGGTGACCGGAAGCGCTCGCGGGCTCGTTGTCGGGCGTGAGCCCTCCAACCTACCGCCGGTGGGGAATTTCGCCCCGCCCTGAAGACGTCGTGTGCTGCCGGCAAGCCGGCTGCGGCAGTCTAGCACTCCCTCCGCCATGCGCAGCCGGGAAACAGCGTTCCGTATCGCGCACGATGTGGACGGCGTTTCAATCGGTGCTCAATGCCCCGACCAGGTCGTCGATCAAGTGCCGCAGCGCCGGCGTTCGATCCGCACCGGGCAACCACAACAGGTGGATCGGCGAAGCAGAGATCTGCCAGTCCGGCAGCACTTCCACCAGACGACCTTCGGCGATCAAGGGTTCGGCCATGTAGTCGCCTTGCAAGGCGATGCCGACGCCGGCCAGCGCCGCGTCGCGCACGGCCTGCGCGTCGTTGCAGGTCAGCACAGGATCGATCCGCACCGAGCGCCGCCGGCGCTGCTGGCTGAACTGCCACAGCGTGCCGGTGCGCAGGCCGCTGAAGGCGATGCAGCGATGCGCCTTCAGGTCGGCAGGATCAGCCAGTGGCGGTCCAGACGCCAGGTACTCGGGCGAGGCGCACAGCAGGCGTCGCATCGTGCCGACCCGCCGCGCCACCCACTGCGCGTCGGCGAGCTTGCCCACGCGCACGGCAAGGTCGATCTTCGCCTCGACCATGTCGACAAAGGCATCGTCGTAGACCGCCTCCACCCGGATCAGCGGGTGACGGCGCATGAACGACGCCAGCAGCGGCGCGATGCGGTAGCGGCCGTAGGCGGCCGGCATTTGCAGGCAGAGTCGGCCGGCAGGCTCGCCATGCTGCGGGCGCAGGTCGGCCGCGAGGTCCGTTACCACGGCTTCCAGCCGCCGGCAGTGCACCAGCAATTGCTCGCCGCGCGCGGTCAGTGTCATGCGCCGGGTGCTGCGCAGGAACAACTTGCCGCCCACGGCATGCTCCAGCGCGGCGATGCGCCGACTCAGCACCGAAGGCGTGCAGCCGACCTCGCGCGCCGCCTGCGAGAAATTCAATCGCCTGGCCGCCACGGCAAAGCCGCGCAGCTCGCGCAGCTCGCGCAGGCGAGTCGGCGTGAGTTCGAATGATTTGTTCATACAGTGAATAAAAGATATGCCATGGCGACGGATTATCACCGGAACATGGCAGGCGGACCATGGCCGCACCTTCTCCTTTCGACTCAAGGAACACCACATGCGCAGCATCCAACTCACCGCGTTCGACCCGGACCACCTCGATCTCGTCGACCTGCCCGCGCCGCGGCCAGGCGCGAACGAAGTGCTGCTTCGGATGGAAGCCGCCTCGCTCAATTTCCGCGACCAGATGCTGGTCCATGGCGATCTCTACCGCGGTGTGCAGTTGCCGATCGTGCCGGTGTCCGACGGCGCCGGCACGGTGCTGGAAGTCGGCGCGGCGGTGACCCGCTTCAAGCCCGGCGACCGCGTCACCACGTTCTACAAGTCGCGCTGGCTCGCCGGCTCGATGCGGCCGGAATGGGAGGGAGCGGAAATCGGCGGCCCGTTCGACGGCGTGATGCGCGAGCTGGCCTGCTTCGATCAGTACTCGCTGGCGCGCGCCCCGGCGCACCTCTCCAGCCTGCAGGCCGCCACTCTGCCGATCGCCGCGCTCACCGCGTGGCAGGCGCTGGAGCAAGCGCACGTCACCACCGGCCAGACCGTGCTGCTGCTGGGTACGGGCGGCGTATCCATATTCGCGCTGCAGTTCGCCAAGCTGCGCGGCGCACGGGTGATCCTGCTCTCCTCCCGTGACGACAAGCTTGCGCACGGCAAGACGCTGGGAGCGGACGAGCTCATCAACTATGCCAGGCAGCCCGCATGGGGCGCGCTCGTCCGCGAAGCCAGCGGCGGAGTCGGCGTCGATGCGGTCATCGAGACCGTGGGCGGCGCCACGCTCGCGCAGTCGCTGGACGCCGTGCGCATGCACGGCTTCGTCGGACTGGTGGGTTTCGTTGGCGGGATGGACGCCACTTTGCCGCTAAGCAAGGCGATCCTCAAGCGCGTGCACCTGCAAGGCATCTCGGTGGCATCGCTGGAGGAACACGAGCGCATGGTCACGGCGATCGAGGCGACCCGCCTGGAGCCCGTGCTCGATCGGGTATTCGGCTTCGGGCAATTGCGCGAGGCCTTCGAACATCTCGCCGCCGGCAGGCACTTCGGCAAGATCGGCATCGACTTCGCGCAATGAAGCGCCCGGTTCAGGCCTGGCGCAGGCGCAAGCGCCAGTCGCGGCCCAGCATGCGCTGCTCCACCGTGCGCAGTTGCCAGCGGCCGGCCATGTCGCCGAGCGCCGGCAAGCGCAGCAGGGGACGCGCACTGTCGCCCAGCAGCACGGGTGCGATGTAAAGCAGCAGCTCATCGGCGAGGCCGGCGGCGAACAACGCGCCGCACAGGGTCGGGCCGGCCTCCACATGCACCTCGTTGCAGCCGCGGCCGGCCAGCAGGGCAAGCACGGCGGGCAGATCCAGCGCATCGTTCCGCGTGTTCAACACCATCCGTTCGACGCGCTCGAAGCGGTTGTCGGCACACGATGCCGCCGTGTCATGCAGCACCAGCGTGGGCGTCGAGCCATCCAGCACGTGGCTGCCGGCCGGCGTACGCAGCTGGCGGTCGAGGATCACGCGCAACGGCGGCGCGAATGCTTCGTCCTCTGGCCATCGCACGGTGAGGCGCGGATTGTCGGCCAGCACCGTGCCGCTGCCGCTGAGGATCGCCGAGCTGCGCGCACGCCAGCGCTGCACGTCGGCGCGCGCGGCCTCGCCGGTGATCCATTTCGATTCGCCGTTGTTCAGCGCGGTATGGCCGTCCAGACTCATCGCCAGTTTCACCCGCACGAACGGACGGCCGCGCTCGACCCGGCTGAAGAAACCGATGTTCAACTCGCGCGCGGCCTCGCGCAGCAGGCCCACGTCGACGGCGATGCCGGCGGCACGCAAGCTGGCCGTGCCACGGCCGTCGACCTGCGGAAACGGATCCTCGGCGGCGACCACCACGCGATCCACGCCGGCCGCGATCAGCGCCCGTGCGCACGGCGGCGTGCGGCCGTGGTGCGCGCACGGCTCCAGCGTGACGTAGGCGGCGGCACCCCGCGCACGGGTGCCGGCTTCGCGCAACGCGTACACCTCGGCGTGCGGCTCTCCGGTGCGCTGGTGGAAGCCCGTACCGACGACCTCGCCGCCATGTGCGATCACGCAACCGACGCGCGGATTCGGCTGGGTCGTGTAGAGGCCGCGCTCGGCCAGGCGCAGGGCATGCGCCATGTGCTGGTGATCGAGCGCGCTGAACATGGGCATGGTCGTGGACATGCGTGGCATTCTGGCAGATGCGGCGGCCGCGAGGCCGCGGGAATCAGTTCTTCTTGCCGCGCTTGATGTCGCCTTCACCGAGCAACGAAAGCTGCAGGGTCTCCAGCCCCGGAAGGTCGCGCTCCAGCTTCTCGATCTCCTCGCGGAACGCCTGCACGTCCTCGAATTTGCGGTAGACCGAGGCGAACCGCACATAGGCCACCTGGTCGAGATTTTTCAGCTCGCGCATCACCAACTCGCCGAGCTGGCGCGACGGCACTTCGCGCTCGCCGCTGCGACGCAGATCGTTGATGATGGCGCGCACCGAGGCGTCCACGTCATGGCTGACCACCGGCCGCTTCTGCAGCGCGCGCTCGAAACTCACCCGCAGCTTGCGCTCGTCGAACGCCTCGCGCCGCTCGCCGCTTTTCACGATCGTCGGCAGCTTCAGCTCGGCCGTCTCGAACGTGTTGAAGCGCTCGCCGCACTGCTCGCATTCGCGCCGGCGCCGCACGCTGCTGCCGTCCTCGGTAAGACGCGAGTCGATGACGCGAGTGTCTTCGTGCTGGCAGAAGGGACAATGCATGATCAGCCGGCAGCTATCGCCGCCTGCACGAAGGCATGCACCGCGGGCGGCAACCGGCCCTGCAGCGCGCCGCGTTCGTGCTGGAACAGCGTGGCGATGAAAAATGGATGATCGTCCAGCTCGACGCCGCGCACGTCGCCGGCGTCGTCCACCGCGTTGATACGCAGCGGACCGTTGTCGAGCACCTGGCGAAAACCGGGGCTCAGCCCGTAGTTGCAGTGATAGCCCTCGGCGATCGCCGTGGTGCCGTAGGCCTGCGCCAGCCGCGAATCCGCCACCAGCTGCACCGCATCGGTCACCTCGACCAGCGAGCACAGCAACGGCACGATCACCTGGCGCGTTGCCTGCGGCGCCGTCTCGGCGTGCTCGGCATCGTCCCATCCCAGCACGTTGCGCGCGTATTCGATCATGGCGTGCTGGAAGCCGCCGCAAGTACCCAGAAAAGGTATGTGCCGCTCGCGCGCCACACGGATCGCCGCGAGCGCGCCATCCATGCTGCGGTAGGGGCTGGCCGGAACGCACCAGAGGCCGTCGAGCTCCGCCAGCGCGGCGCCGGTGCCCACTTCATCGGTGGGCACCCAGACCGGCTCGATCGCCACACCACAGGCATCGGCGGCCATGCCCAATGCCAGCGGGATGGCGCGATGGGCGACCACATCGTCGTTGCGATCGCCGATCAGTCCGATCTGCAGTAGGTGCATGCGGGCAGACTCAGCCGTACACCGGGAACTTCTTGCATTGCGCCGTGACGTTCGCGCGTACCCTGGCGATCATCGCCTCGTCGCCCGGCGCATCCAGCACGTCGCAGATCCAGTTCGTCAGCTCGATGCAATCCGCCTCCAGATAGCCGCGGGTGGTGACGGCCGGCGTGCCGACGCGCAGACCGGAGGTGACGAACGGCTTGCGCGGATCGTTCGGCACGGCGTTCTTGTTGACGGTGATGTGTGCCTTGCCCAGCGCCTCTTCCGCGTCCTTGCCGGTGACATCCTTGCCTATCATGTCGACCAGCATCAGATGGTTCTCGGTACCGCCGGAGACGATCTTGTAGCCGCGTTCCATGAACGTCTTCGCCATCGCCTTGGCGTTCTTCACCACCTGCGTCTGGTAGGCGGTGAACGCCGGTTCCAGCGCTTCCTTGAACGCGACCGCCTTGGCCGCGATCACGTGCATCAGCGGGCCGCCCTGGATGCCGGGGAACACGATCGACTGCAGCTTCTTCTCGATCTCCTCGCCCGCACCCTTGCTCACGATGATGCCGCCGCGCGGACCGCGCAAGGTCTTGTGGGTGGTCGAGGTGACCACGTGCGCGTGCGGCAGCGGACTGGGATACACGCCGGCGGCGATCAGGCCGGCGACATGGGCCATGTCGACGAAGAACAGCGCGCCGACCGAATCGGCGATCTGGCGCATGCGCGCCCAGTCGACCACCTGCGAGTAGGCGCTGAAGCCGCCGACCAGCATCTTCGGCTTGTGCTCGGTGGCCAGGCGCTGCACTTCGTCGTAATCGATCAGGCCGTTCCCGTCGACGCCGTACTGCACCGCGTTGAACAGCTTGCCGGAAATATTGACCTTGGCGCCGTGGGTCAGATGACCGCCATGCGCCAGCGACATGCCGAGGATGGTATCGCCCGGCTGCAGCAGCGCCAGGTACACCGCCTGGTTCGCCTGCGAACCGGAATGCGGCTGCACATTCGCATAGTCGGCACCGAACAGCTGCTTGAGCCGCTCGATCGCCAGTCGCTCGGCGATGTCCACGTACTCGCAGCCGCCGTAGTAGCGCTTGCCCGGATAGCCCTCGGCGTACTTGTTGGTCAGCTTGGAACCCTGGGCTTCCATCACCCGCGGGCTGGCGTAGTTCTCCGAGGCGATCAGCTCGACGTGATCTTCCTGGCGCTGGCCTTCGTCAGCGATGGCCTTGGCCAGTTCGTCGTCGTAGCCGGCAATCGTGCAGTCCTTGGGGAACATTCTGACCTCGTGAAGTGGCGGGTGGGCAAGAGCGAAAGTGTAGCTCCGACGGGCATTTCCGGCCACTCGACGAGGTGTCGGGCGACGCTTCTTCACATAATCTGAATGACAATATTTGTAATCTGTCATTTCACCATTTACCGTCACCTCCCAATCCATGAAGGCAGCCACCATGAAACAACGCTCACTCGGCCAGCATGGCCCGCAAGTTTCCGCCCTCGGCCTCGGCTGCATGGGCATGTCCGATCTCTATGGCAAGGCCGACCGCAACACAGGTATCGCCACCGTGCATGCCGCGCTGGATGCCGGAGTGACCTTGCTCGACACCGGCGACTTCTACGGCATGGGCGACAACGAGCTGCTGCTGGGCGATGCGCTGGCCGGGCGTCCACGCGAGAGCTACCAGCTCAGCGTGAAGTTCGGCGCGCAGCGCGGCCCGGACGGGGCCTGGCTGGGCTACGACGCGCGTCCCGCGGCGCTCAAGACCGCGCTGGCCTATTCGCTGAAGCGCTTGCGCACCGACTACATCGACGTCTACCGCCCCGCCCGGCTGGACCCGAACGTGCCGATCGAGGACACCGTCGGCGCGATCGCAGAACTGGTCCAGGCCGGCTATGTGCGCCGGCTCGGCCTGTCCGAAGTGGGCGTGGAGACGATCCGCCGCGCGCACAGCGTGCTGCCGGTCGCCGACCTGCAGATCGAATACTCGCTGATCTCGCGCGGCATCGAGGATGCGATCCTGCCGGCCTGCCGCGAACTGGGCATCGCCATCACCGCCTACGGCGTGCTGTCGCGCGGACTGATCAGCGGCCACTGGGCGAAGAATCGCGGCGGCGACGCACGCGACTTCCGCCAGCACAGCCCACGCTTCCAGGGCGACAATCTCGAACGCAACCTGGCCCTGGTCGAGCTGCTGCGCCAGCTCGCAGAGGCGCGCGGAGTCAGCGTGGCGCAGCTGGCGATCGCCTGGGTGCTCGCGCGCGGCGACGACATCGTGCCGCTGGTCGGCGCGCGCACGCCCGAACGATTGAAAGAAGCGCTGGGTGCCCTGGACGTCACGCTGACTGCCGACGACCTCGCCGCCATCGAACGCGCCGTACCGCCGGGTGCGGCGGCAGGCGATCGCTACGCCGCGCCACAGATGGCGATGCTCGACAGCGAACGCGACGCGCGCTGAACCCCATCGCCCTTCCCGACTCTCACCTGAGGAAAACCGCATGTACGCCATCATGGGCATTACCGGCCAGGTCGGCGGCGCCGCCGCCAGGCATCTGCTGGACAACGGTCAGCGCGTGCGCGCCATCGTGCGCGACAAAGCAAAGGCGGCGGCCTGGGCTGCGCGCGGCGCCGACATCGCCATCGCCGAATGGTCCGATGCAGAGGCATTGGCCGCTGCGTTCAGCGGCGTCGACGGCGTGTTCGTCATGCTGCCGGCCAATTTCGCGCCCAGCCCCGATTTCGCCGAACCGCGCGCGCTGGTGCAGACCCTGATCGCTGCGCTGCGACAGGCGCAGCCGCCCAAGGTGGTCTCGTTGTCGTCCATCGGCGCCCAGCACAGCCACGGGTTGGGGCTGATCACCCAGCTGCACTTGCTGGAAAACGCGCTCGACGCCCTGCCCATGCCGCGCGCCCATGTCCGCGCCGCGTGGTTCATGGAGAACATCCGTTGGGACGTGGCGCGGGCGCAGGATGAAGGCCGCCTCGCCAGCTACCTGTACCCGCTCGATCGCGCGATACCGATGGTCGCGACCGACGACATCGGCCGCACCATCGCATGGACGCTGATGGAAACGTGGTTCGGCCGCCGCGTGATCGAAGTGGAAGGGCCTCGGCGCTACAGCCCGCTGGACATGGCCCGGGCACTGGCCGCGGTGCTCGAGCAAGACGTCGAGGCGACCGCGGTACCGCGCGAGCAATGGGCGGCACGCTTCCACAGCGAAGGCATGCCGGCCGACCGCACCGGCCCGCGCATCGCCATGCTGGACGGCATCAACAGCGGCTGGGTGGACTTCGCAGGCGGCACCACGGAGCACGTGTCGGGCCGCATCCCGCTGGGCTACGTGGCCGACGAGCTCGTCAGCGCCGGGCACGGCGTGGTTGAATCGGCGGCATGAACGACTCCGCACTCACCCCCGAACGCATCCTCGCCGCCGCCGAAGAGGTGTTGCGCCGTTACGGGCCTGGCAAGGCGACCGTGGTCGATGTGGCGCAGGCGCTCGGCGTCAGCCATGGCAGCGTGTATCGCCATTTCGCCAGCAAGGCAGCGCTGCGTGATGCCGTGCTGAGGGTCTGGCTCGAACGGATGATGGCGCCGCTGCGGGCCATCGCGGCCGCGCGTTCCTCGCCGGCGACACGGTTGCGCCATTGGCTCAGCGCATTGCGCGAAGCAAAGCGCGACAAGGTGCTGGGCGACCCCGAACTGTTCGCCACCTATGGCGCGCTGGCCGCCGACGCGCGCGAAGTGGTCGGCGAGCACGTCGATCACCTGCTGCAGCAGCTGGCGACCATCATCGCCGCCGGCATCAAGAGCGGCGACTTCCGCCAGGTCGATCCTGCCGCCACCGCAAAGGCGATTTTCGACGCCACTTCGCGCTTCCACTACCCCGGCATGGCGCACCTGTGGGCCGACCCGGGCGAGGATGCCGCGTTTGCGCAACTGCTCGACCTGCTGCTGACTGGTCTGGCAGCCGCTCCCGCTCCAGCAGGACATGCGCCCGCAGCTGCGTCCAGAACGCGCCGCAAGGCCGTGCGCCCCGACTGAAGGCGACAGCACCGGCGCCCTGCGCAGCCGCTATAATGCGCGGTTTGGCGAATTGCCTTTCCAGTGCCAGCCTCATCAGGCGGCGCGACGCACGCCTTCGGAGGCTCCATGAGTTCGCAATACATCTACACCATGAACGGGGTCAGCAAGATCGTCCCGCCCAAACGCCAGATCATCAAGGACATCTCGCTGTCCTTCTTCCCCGGTGCCAAGATCGGCCTGCTCGGCGTCAACGGCGCGGGCAAGTCCACCGTGCTGAAGATCATGGCCGGCGTGGACACCGACTTCCAGGGCGAGGCGCGCGCGCAGCCCGGCACCAAGATCGGCTACCTGGCGCAGGAGCCGCATCTGGATCCCGAAAAGACCGTGCGCGAAGTGGTCGAGGAAGGCGTAGCCGAGATCCTCGACGCGCAGAAGCGCCTCGACGAGATCTACGCCGCGTACGCCGAGGAAGGCGCCGACTTCGACAAGCTCGCCACGGAGCAGCAGAAGCTGGAAAATTTGCTCGCCGCCAACGATGCGCACGCGCTGGAGCGCCAGCTCGAAGTGGCCGCCGACGCGCTGCGCCTGCCGCCGTGGGACGCGAGGATCGGCCCGCTGTCCGGTGGCGAGAAGCGCCGCGTGGCGCTGTGCCGCCTGCTGCTGTCCAAGCCGGACATGCTGCTGCTGGACGAACCGACCAACCATCTGGACGCCGAATCCGTCGACTGGCTGGAACAATTCCTGCACGACTATCCGGGCACCGTCGTCGCGGTCACCCATGACCGCTACTTCCTCGACAACGCGGCCGAGTGGATTCTCGAGCTCGATCGCGGCCGCGGCATTCCGTGGAAGGGCAATTACACCGAGTGGCTGGAGCAGAAGGGCGAGCGCCTGGCTCGCGAAGAGGCCGCCGAGAAGGGCCGCCAGAAAGCGCTCGCGCGCGAGCTGGAGTGGGTGCGTTCGGCCGCCAAGGGTCGCCAGTCCAAGGGCAAGGCGCGCATCAACCGCTTCGAGGAACTGAACTCGGTCGAGTACCAGAAGCGCAACGAGACCAACGAACTGTATATCCCGCCGGGCGAGCGGCTGGGCCAGGAAGTGATCGAGTTCAAGAACGTCAGCAAGTCGTTCGGCGACCGCCTGCTGATCGACGATCTGTCGTTCAAGATGCCGCCGGGCGCGATCGTGGGCGTGATCGGACCCAACGGCGCCGGCAAATCCACCTTGATGAAGCTGATCACCGGCGTGGAAAAACCGGACCAGGGCGAGGTGAAGCTCGGCCACACCGTGCAACTGGCCTATGTCGACCAGTCGCGCGACAACCTCGATCCGAAGAAGAACGTGTGGCAGGAAGTCTCCGGCGGCGCCGACATCATCACCATCGGCCGCTACGAGCTGCAGTCGCGCGCGTACATCGGCCGCTTCAACTTCAAGGGCACCGATCAGCAGAAGCTGGTGGGCAGCCTTTCCGGTGGCGAGCGCGGCCGCCTGCATCTGGCCAAGACCTTGATGCAGGGCGGCAACGTGCTGCTGCTCGATGAGCCGTCCAACGATCTGGACGTGGAGACGCTGCGCGCACTGGAAGACGCGATGCTGGAATTTCCCGGCTGCGTGATGGTGATCTCGCATGACCGCTGGTTCCTCGACCGCGTCGCCACCCACATCATCGCGTTCGAAGGCGATTCGCACGTCGAGTTCTTCCCCGGCAACTACAACGAATACGAGGCCGACAAGAAGCGCCGCCTCGGCGAAGAAGGCGCGAAGCCGCACCGGGTGAAGTACAAGAAGCTGGCCTGAGAGCAGGAGTGAGAGGAGAGGAGTGAGAAAAGAGCGGAAGGCATGCGCGAACCAGCTTTCTCTCTTTTCTCACTCCTCCTCACTCACTTCTCAACCGGAGACACCGATGCACTTCATGCAGTCACTGCAGCAAGCCTGGGCCCGCAACGACTCGCTGGTCTGCGTCGGTCTCGATCCGGAGCCGGCCAAATTTCCCGTTCATCTGCGCGGCAAGCCGGATGCGGTGTTCGAATTCTGCCGCGCGATCGTCGATGCCACCGCCGATCTGGTCTGCGCGTTCAAGCCGCAGATCGCGCACTTCGCCGCGCTGCGTGCGGAAGATGCGCTGGAACGCCTGATCGCGCATATCCACCAGCAACATCCCGGCGTGCCGGTGATCCTCGACGCCAAGCGCGGCGACATCGGCAGCACCGCCCAGCATTACGTCACCGAGGCCTTCGATCGCTACGGCGCGGACGCGGTGACGCTGAACCCCTATCTCGGTCGCGACTCGGTGCAGCCGTTCCTCGATCGCGCCGACAAGGGCGTGATCTTGCTGTGCCGCACCTCCAATCCCGGCGGGGCCGACTTCCAGGCACTCGACTGCGGCGGCGCGCCGCTGTACCTGCGCGTCGCCGAAACCATCGCCCGCGAGTGGAACACGAACGACAACTGCGCCCTGGTCACCGGCGCCACCTGGCCCGAAGAACTGGGCAACGTTCGCAGCATCGTCGGTGACATGCCCTTGCTGGTCCCCGGCATCGGCGCCCAGGGCGGCGACGTGGAAGCCGTCCTGCGGCATGGCCGCACACGCGACGGCAGCGGCCTGCTGATCAGCTCCTCACGCGCGATCCTCTATGCCGGCAACGGCGAGGATTTTGCCGAGGCTGCACGTACCGCCGCGCAGGAACTGCGTGACACGATCAATCGGTACCGGCACGGCTGAGCGCACAGCGCGCGCGCCGGCCCGCGAACGGACGGTCAGCCCGCAGCCATCTTCGCCGCCTGCAGCATCTTCACCTTCAGGTCCAGCGCGTCGGCCGCGTCCAGCAGTGCGCGCGCAAAGCTGCGCACTTCGGCCGGCCGCAGGGCGTACCAGTTTCCCGTCTTGGTTTCGGCCACGTTGCGGCCCGCACGCGATACGCAGTGCGGCCGGAAAATCACCATGCCGGTGAGCGATTCCGAACTGATGTCCGCGGAAACAATCTGCATGTGCGTTTCATCTTCTTTCTTCACCGAACTTCTCCCGGGCGGATAGCCGCCCTCGTGCAGCTTACGCCACTGGGAGTTCAACGGTTGTTGGATGGGTTGAACGCGATGCCGTCAACCGGTTGCGCAGCCAGCGCTCGCACGGTGTCGACAGGCAGCGCTCCACCGCGACACCAAGCAGCCAGCACGATGGCAGCGCCAGCAGATACCACGGCAAGCCCCATCGGTAGTCCGCACCGCTGAGCTTGAACAGCCGCACCACCGCGAACACCACGAACATGTGGCTGAGGTAGATCTCGTAGCTCAGACGCCCCCACGAGCGCAGCCAGCCCAGTCCACACATGGGCCGTCCATGACTGCGCGATGGCCGTGGGCTGCTGGCGAGCAGCAGGCACAGTGTCGACACGGTCAGCACCAGCAGGTAGCCGTCTCGCAGCAAATGCCAGATGGCGGCGCCGTCCAGCATCACCGCCGCCAGCCCAAGCGCGCCGAGCCAGCCAAGGAGATTGATCGTGCGGTGCGGCGCCTGCCAGCGCGATGCCAGCAAGGCGCCCAGCACACCGACGGCGATGGCCGCCATCCCCGGCAGATAAGCCTTTTCCTGCCATATCTCGTTGCCGCGCAAGGCGGCATGTGTCCATGGCATCGACAGCGCAAGCAATACCAGCAGCGGCACCAGTAGCCAGAGCCGCCGCGTGAGCAGGCACACCAGCGGAAAGCCGAAGTAGAACACCTCCTCGATCGACAGCGACCACAGTACGTCCCAGTTTCCCGGCAGATAGCCGGTCTGCCCCTCGTACCAGTTCAGATGCAGGCCGAGCGCCGCGATGATCGCGCGCGGCAGCGACTGGCCTGCGCGAGTGATCGTGTAGTCCGGCACCGCCAGCAGATGCAGCAGGCTGAGTACGGCCACCAGCGTCAGCAGACACGGCACGATACGTGCGAAACGCCGCGCATAGAACGCGCGCGTGTCGATCCGCTCCAGGCTGCCCCAGCGGCGCAGCGCGTTGCCTGCGATCAGGAATCCCGAGATCACGAAGAACACGAACACCGCTTCGTAGCCGTTGTAGTTCAGCCGGCTCAGCAACCACGTCGGCAGCACATCGGCCAGCACGGTTTTCTTCAGCGGAATGCGCAGGCCGATATGGTTGAACACCACCAGCACGATCGCCAGCCCGCGCAGCAGGTCGATGCCGGGATGGCGAGGCCCGAGGGCGGCCGCTCCAGCATTCGTTCCGGTCGAAGCCGACATCTGCCCCATGCAATCACCCCATCGCCGTGAATCGCGATAATGGTTGGCATGCCGCGCGCCAGGCAAGCGGCCCGGCCCATCGTGAGAAGCGACCGTCGCGGCAACCGTCATACTTCTTTCTCCCTGTAGGAGGATCGATGCGTGAGCCTTTGGTTTCTGATTTTCCTGAGCGTGCTGCAAGGTGTCACCGAACTTTTCCCCGTCAGCAGTCTCGGCCATACCCTGCTTGTCCCCGCCTTGTTCGGCATGCACATCGACAAGCATGCGCCGCAGCTGCTGCCCTTCCTCGTCGCACTGCATCTGGGTACCGCCCTCGCGCTGCTGTGGTATTTCCGTGCGCGCTGGGCCGCGTTGATCCGGGGCTTCTTCGGCCCGCTTGCCGGGCGTCGCGACGACGACGGCCACATGATGTGGGCACTCATCATCGGCACGATTCCAGCCGGCCTGGTCGGTCTGCTGCTGGAGAAACGGCTCGAACGCCTGTTCCATGACCTGCGGATCGTCGCAATCGCGCTGATCGTCAACGGCGTGCTGCTGTGGCTCGGTGACCGGCTGCAGCGTTCGCGTGTTCACCGCGCGCCGGAAAAGCTCACTTTCCGGCAGGCGTTCCTGGTCGGACTGGCGCAGGTCGGCGCGCTGATTCCAGGCTTTTCGCGTAGCGGCCTGACCATGATCGCGGGCAATGCGGCCGGGCTCACGACGGAAAAGGCCGCCGAATTTTCGTTCCTGCTGGGCACGCCGATCGTCCTCGCTGCCGGCCTGCTCGAGGTGCCCAAGCTCTTCCATGCGCCGGACCAGCTCGCCAACGCACTACTGGGCGGCATGCTGACGACGATCGCCGCGTGGTTGAGCATCCGCTTCCTGATGCACTACTTCGAAGGACGCGGTCGACTGGCGTCGTTCGGGGTCTATTGCATTATTGCCGGAGCGGTATTTCTCGGCTGGTTCATGCTGCACTCGCAACCCGTTTGAGCTTGCTGCCCGGCATGCATGCACCCGCGCCGGCCGCGAACGCTTGCCGCATCAGCCCGGCGGCTCGACCGCCCAGCGCGCCGCGACGAAATCGATGAAAGCCCGCGTGCGTGCGGGCAGCTGTCTGCCGGGTGGCCATACGATGTGCACCGGCAATGCCGGCAACTGCCAGGGTTCCAGCACCTGCTCGAGTCGGCCCTGATCGAGCAGGCTGCGTACCTGCCACAGCGCGGCCACCCCAATGCCCAGTCCGGCCACCACGGCTGCATTGCAGGCTGCCGCATTGTCGGCGCTGAAACGCCCATGCACGTCCACCTGCTGCCGCTTGCCGGCACGCTGGTAGCTCCAGCGCTGCGCCTCGCTGGCGCTACGGCGAACGACACACTCGTGTCGGCGCAGGTCGGCAGGCACGCGCGGCCGGCCATGCATGGCGAAATAGCCCGGCGCTCCAATCGTCACCTGCCGCAACATGCCGAGCTGGCGCGCGTGCAGCCGGCTGTCGGGCAGCTCGCCCAACCGCACCGCCGCATCCAGCTTCTCGCGATGCAGGTCGGCAGGATGGTCGGCCACCACCAGTTCGACGGCCACATCCGGATAGCGCTCCATGAAGGCTGCCACCACCGGCACCAGATGAGGCGCACTGAATTGGGTCGAACCACCGATGCGCAAGCTGCCGTCGATGCGCCCGCCTTGCTCGGCCAGCTCCGATCGCGCGAGATCGATGTCCGCCAGCGCCGTCTTGATCCGCGCATGAAAGGCCAGTCCCGCTGCGCTCGGTTGGGCACGACGGGTGGTGCGCTGGATCAGCTCGACGCCGAGCTCGAGCTCGAGTGACGCCAGCGAACGACTCACCGCCTGCAGCGAGCGATGCAGATGCCGTGCGGCAGCACTGAGGTTGCCCTGCTCCACCACGGCAATGAAGACCCGGTAGTCGTCCAGGCTGGCCATTCCTGATTATCCCTTTGAGTGAGATGATCCATCCATTCTATTGCGTATTCTCTCGTGATCGTTTGCGCCCAAAAATCTCGGAAACAGGTCGCGCCGGCCTGGATTTTCGGAGATGCTCCATGCTCGTCTTGCTTCCCCCAGCCATCAACGGCTATGCAACCGGCTTCGATCCTACGCAGCCGCTGGCCGCCCTGGCTGCGCCCGATGATCGGGAATGGCTCGCCACGTGCCGCGAGGCCGTGCGATGAACATGCCGGTCGAAGCCGCCGCGCCGGTGCCGGTGCGGCTGTTCGCGCTGGCGACCGGCGTGATCGTGGTCGGCTTATACCTGCCGCAGCCACTGGTGGGATTGATCGGCGTCTCGCTGGCGCTGTCGCCGGCGGCGGCCGGCTTGGTCAGCACGTTGATCCTGGCCGGCTACGCAATGGGTTTGTTCCTGCTGGTGCCGTTGTGCGACGTGGTCGAGAACCGTCGGCTGATTCTCGCCACGCTGGCGACCAATGCCGCGGCATTGGCCGTCGCGGCGTGTCCGATCGCGCCGGCGGGGTTTCTCGCCATCAGCTTCGTGGTGGGCCTGACTACCTGTTCGATCCAGATGCTGGTGCCGCTGGCCGCGGCAATGACCGCGGAAGATCAGCGCGGTCGCGTGATCGGCAACATCATGAGCGGACTGCTGCTTGGCGCGATGCTGTCGCGGCCGCTGGCCAGCCTGGTGGCGGAACGCTTCGGCTGGCGTACCTCCTATGCGTTGCTCGCCACCGCCATCGCGTTGCTCGGCGGCCTGCTGGCATTCCGCCTGCCGCGCCGACAGCCGCCGAAAGCGCCCCCTTATCGCGCCCTGGTCGGTTCGATGGCCACGCTGTGGCGCGAGGAACCGATACTGCGCCGCCGAGCGCTCTCCGCCGCATCGAGCTTCGCCGCTTTCAACGCTTTCTGGACCCTGGTCGCGCTGCCGCTGGCCGCGCCGCCGTTCGGGCTCGGTGCCGTCGGCATCGCCGTGTTCGCGCTGGCCAGTGTTAGCGGCGCCATCAGCGCGCCCATCGCCGGTCGGTTCGGCGACGCCGGCAAGACCGCAATCGCCACGCGCGCCGCTCACCTGATCCTCATCGTGGCGATGTTGCTGGCCGGTGTCGCCGGCAGTCCCTGGGCAGCCTCCTTGCTGCCGCGCGCCGCGCTGATCGCCGCAATGGGAGTGGCAGCGATCCTGCTCGACGCCGGCACGGTCGCCGATCAGGCGCTTGGCCGGCATGCCGTGAACCTGCTGCGGGCGGAGGCGCGCGGCCGCATCAACGGGTTGTATACCGGTGTCTTCTTCATCGGTGGCGCGATCGGCTCGGCCGTGGCCGGCCTGGCCTGGGCGAAGGCCGGCTGGATCGGCGTATGCGCAGTCGGCACGCTGGGCGGACTGACCGCACTTGCGCTCGACCTGCGCGACGGCGCGACGATGCGCGTCGCCGACACGGCACCCGTGCAGGCCTGCGATTGATCCATCGCCGGATGCGCAATCCACCGCGCAGGGGAAGGGCGCAGAGGGAAGCCCTCAGTCCGGCTGGATCCGCACGCCACGCCAGAACGCCACGCGATCCTTGATCTGCGCGGCCGCTTCCTTGGGGGCCGCGTAGTACCACGCGGCATCCTTGTTCACCGCATCGCCGACTACCACGTCGCGATAGCTGGCAGTCCCCTTCCAGGGACAGATGGTGTGGTGATCGCTGTCGCGAAAATATTCCCAGCTGATCGAATCAGGCGGAAAGTAGTGGTTGCCCTCGCCGGGCAGGATGCCCCAGTGCCGCGAGCGCATGGATGCGCAGGAGCGGCCGACCACCACGGTGTCGTCGCTATGCGCCAGCACGGCGCCTTGTCATATCGCGCGCATCAGTCGTCTCCGATGTCCTGCCCGGGAAACAGCACGTCGGTATAGCCGAACTTGCTGAAATCGGTAATCCGGCTGGGATACAGCCGGCCGATCAGGTGATCGCATTCGTGCTGCACTACGCGGGCATGGAAGCCTTCGGCGGTACGCTCGATGCGCCCGCCCTGCGGGTCGATGCCTTCGTAGCGGATCAGCGAGTAGCGGCTCACCGCACCGCGCAGGCCGGGCACCGACAGGCAGCCTTCCCAGCCTTCCTCCATGTCCTGCGACAGCGGCGCGATCACCGGGTTGAGCAGGACGGTGCGCGGCACCGCCGGTGCGTCGGGATAACGTTCGTTGCTGTCGAAGCCGAAGATCACCAGCTGCAGGTCGACGCCGATCTGCGGCGCGGCCAGACCGACGCCCTCGGCGTCCTGCATGGTGTCGAACATGTCGGCGATCAGCGCATCCAGTTCCGCGCTGCCCAGCATCGCGGCAGGCACCAGGGGGGCGATGCGCAGCAGGCGCGGATCGCCCATTTTCAGGATTTCGCGAATCATGGGGAGCCTCGTGGCGGAACGCCGTTACCTGTCCAACTGTGGTCGATGCAGTCCCAATGCAAGCGGGGCTGCCTGACAACCTCTGCCGCAAGGCGCCGGGCAAGGCCTCGTGCCGATCTACCGAACCCGCAAGCGGGTTCAGCCGCCGAACACCTTCTTCAGCAGATCGGTGGTGCGAGCGCCGGGATTGTGGCGGATCGACTGTTCCTGGTCGCCGATCTCGGTGAACAAGCCGTCCAGCGTCTTCGCCGTCACGTAGTCGTCCAGATCCAGCGAGCTGCCGCCCTTGCCCGACTTGAGGCCGCCCAGCGAACCCAACACGCCACCCAGCGCACCGCCGCCGTTGCCGGCGGTGAACGCCTTGTATTTCTGAGTGACCCCGACGCTGTCGGTGGCCTGGGCCACGATAGGACGGATCCGCGCGGTCAACGCGTCGCCGGCCACGCGGCGGAAGAAATCGGTAGCCGCGTGATCGCCGCCAGTAAGAATGCCGCGGGCGTCGCTGAGCGTCATCTTGCGGATCGCGTCACCGAAGATCTGTGCGACCTGGGGCACCGCCTTCTCCGCCGCGCGGTTCATGCTCAGCTCGAACGCGTCGACCTTGGCGCCCTGCCCCAGCTGTTTCGCCAGCTTGCCGGCCTGTTCGAGTTTCCCGGGCAGCGGGATGCGCACCTTGCTGTTGTTCCAGAAACCGCCGTCGCGGCCGAGACTGTTGATCGCGTTGGTGGTCCCCTTGGCCAGGGCTTCCTTGAGGCCGGAAGCGATGTCGCTGTCCGGCAGATTGCGGCCCAGCGAGGAGTTCGAACCGTGCGTCGACGCCTTGACCTTGTTCAACAAGTCCTTGAACTGACTCGATCCGGCGGCGATCACCGGCAGTGTGGCCACAGCGAGGGCAAGGCCAAGCAGGCCGCGTCGAACCGGGGTACGCATGGAAAACTCCTTGTAGTCGGCAAGACCGCGAGTGTACCTCCGCCACCAATCGCCGGGAGTCGCCCGCCCGCGCCAGACCATTCGACCAAAGGCTAATGCCGGCAGGCCCGATTTGGCATTGACCCTCGTCGCCGACAGGACGACTCTTGCCGTATTGCCGAGGAGAGCCACTCATGCAAGCAGTCATCCCCAAGCCCAGTCCGGCCAGCAAGATCCTGTGGGTTGCCATCGCCATCGTCGGCGCGTTCTGTCTGGGCGTGGTCGCGCTGCGCCGGGGCGAACCGATCAACGCGATCTGGCTGGTCGCCGCCGCGATTTCGATCTTCGTGATCGGCTACCGCTTCTACGGCAAGTTCATCGAGCACTCGGTGCTGAAGCTGGACCCCAGCCGCGCGCCGCCGTCGGTGCTGCGCAACGACGGTCTCGACTACGTACCCACCGACAAGTGGGTGGTGTTCGGCCACCATTTCGCCGCGATCGCCGGCGCCGGTCCGCTGGTCGGCCCGGTGCTGGCAGCGCAGATGGGCTATCTGCCGGGTACGCTGTGGATCCTGTTCGGCGTGGTGTTCGCGGGTGCGGTGCAGGACTTCATGATTCTCGGGCTTTCGCTGCGCCGCGATGGCCGCTCGCTCGGCCATATGCTGCGTGAGGAGCTGGGACCGACCGCCGGCGTGGTGGCGATGTTCGGCGTGCTGGTGCTGATGATGATCGTGCTGGCGGTGCTGGCGCTGGTCGTGGTCAAGGCGCTCACGCACAGCCCATGGGGCACCTTCACCGTGGCTGCCACGATTCCGATCGCGCTGCTGATGGGCCTGTACCTGCGCGTGTTCCGCCCGGGCCGGATTCTCGAGGTGTCGATCATCGGCCTGGTTCTTCTGCTTGCCTCGATCTGGTTCGGCAAGACCGTGGCCGATTCGGCCACGCTGGCGCCGTTGTTCAATTTCGACGCGAAAGCCCTGGCGTGGCTGCTGATCGCCTATGGCTTCTGCGCGTCGGTGCTGCCGGTATGGCTGCTGCTGGCGCCGCGCGACTACCTGTCCACCTTCCTCAAGATCGGCACCATCGCGCTGCTGGCGCTGGCGATCTTCCTCGCCGCGCCCACCTTGCAGATGCCTGCGGTGACCAAGTTCATCGACGGCACCGGGCCGGTGTTCCAGGGCAACCTGTTCCCGTTCCTGTTCATCACCATCGCCTGCGGCGCGGTGTCCGGCTGGCATTCGATCATCGCCTCCGGCACCACGCCCAAGCTGCTCGCCAACGAGGGCCAGGCGCGCCTGGTCGGCTACGGCGGCATGCTGATGGAGGCGTTCGTGGCGATCATGGCGCTGATCGCCGCCGCTTCGCTGCACCCTGGCGTGTACTTCGCGATGAATTCGCCGGCCGCCATCGTCGGCAGCACGGTGCAGGACGCCGCCACCACGATCAGCCAGTGGGGTTTCGTGGTGACGCCGGACGAATTGCTGCAGACCGCGAAGAACATCGGCGAATCCAGCATCCTCGGCCGCGCCGGCGGCGCACCGACGCTGGCTGTGGGCATGGCGCAGCTGCTGCACAACATCATCCCCGGCGGCGGCATGATGGCGTTCTGGTACCACTACGCGATCCTGTTCGAAGCGCTGTTCATCCTCACCACGGTCGATGCCGGCACCCGCGTGGGCCGTTTCATGATCCAGGAGATTGCCGGGCTGATGTACAAGCCGCTGCAGCAGACCGAGTCGTGGACCGGCAACCTGCTGGCCACCGCGATCTGCGTGGGCTTGTGGGGCTACTTCCTGTACCAGGGCGCGGTCGACCCGCTCGGCGGCATCAACACGTTGTGGCCGCTGTTCGGCATCGCCAACCAGATGCTCGCCGCGATCGCGCTGATGCTGGCCACCGTGGTGGTGGTGAAGCTGAAACGCCAGCGCTACGTGCTGGTACCGGGTATCCCGGCGCTGTGGTTGATCGTGTGTACGCTCACTGCTGGCTGGGAGAAGCTCAGCGGCCCGATCAGCTTCACCGCCGCCGCACAGAAATATGCGCAGGCGATGCAGAACGGCAAGCTGCTGGCACCGGCCAAGACGCCGGCCGCGATGCAGCAGATCGTCACCAACAACTACGTCGACATGGCGCTGACCGGACTGTTCATGTTGCTGGTCGTGGCGATGGTCGGCTTCTCGCTGCGCGCACTGATCCGCGCATGGCAAACCAATCGCCCGACCGCGCATGAAGAACCGTACGTGGCGCTGAGCAGTGTCGCCAGCTGAGGAAGCCGCCATGAACAGGCCGATGCAGGCGCTTGAATCGAGCTGGAAGTGGGCGGTGCAAACCGCCCGCCTCTGCTGCGGCGTACCCGATTACGATGCCTACGTGAAGCATCTGCGCGAGCATCACCCGGAACGCGAGGTGCCCAGCTACGAGGAGTTCTTCCGCGAGCGGCAGGAGGCGCGCTACAAGGGCACCGGCGGGCGCTGCTGCTGAATTTCGTGGGCGCGGTGCTGTGGGGAGTGGTGCCGTGGGAGCGGCTTCAGCCGCGATGCTTTTGAACTTTCCCGGTCAAATGTCGAAAAGCATCGCGGCTGAAGCCGCTCCCACGAAAAGGCTGTCGGGCACGGGGTTCCATGCCAATGCGCACTGGCCATTCCCGCTCAGGCTGAGACAATAGACGGATTGCCTATCCCGTTTCCGAATCATGCCCCCCAGCAAGAACGCCTCGCCTCTCGCCGCATCGGCCGCGCACCACCCCGGCCTGCGCGTCATTGCGATCTACGAGATCATCAAGACCTTGTGCCTGCTGCTGGTGGCGGCTGCCGCGTTTCATCTGGATCGCCAGCAGAACTTCGAACAGCTGGTGCACTGGCTGGGACATCTGTCGCTGGCCGACAGCAATGGCCTGCGCTGGAAGCTGGTCGATCTTCTGCAGGAGATGGGCCCCAGCAAGTTCGTCGCGATCGGCATCGTGGCACTGTCCTATGCGGCGATCTTCGGCGTCGAGGGCATCGGCCTGTGGCTGGGCAAGCGCTGGGCGGAATGGTTCACGGTGATCGCCACCGGCTCGCTGATCCCGCTGGAGCTGTACGAAACGCTGTACCACTTCGGCTGGCTCAAGCTGGCCACCCTGGTCGGCAACGTGGCGATTATCGTCTATCTGGCGCGCATCGCGCTGCAGCCGAGGGAGTAGTACGCAAATCGCGTCGGTCAGTTTTCGGCAATACATCACCACGATTTCAGCGTGTAATCAGAGCAATAGCGTTTCGTCCTCCGCAGGAGGGCGAAACGCTATTGCTCTTCAATGTTTGACGCAGGTCCACACGCGTCACTGGAAGAATTTCCGATCCTTCGGTGCGATGATCGACCCGATCCAACCGCCTCCTCACACCTCGTGATGCACCGCCTCCGCCGGCAACGTGACCGCCTCACCCTTCGGCGGCAGCAGTTCGACCAGATACATCGCCGCCAGAATAAGCCCGCCACCGACCAGCATGCGCCAGCTCAGCACGTCGCTGCCCAGCGCCACCGCGAACGCGGCGGCGAACACCGGCTCGGTCGTCATCACGATGGCCGCGCGGGCCGCCGGCAGGTGCGACTGCGCCCAGGTCTGCATCAGCATCGCGCCGGCGCCGGCGATCAGCGCCATGTACAACACGGCGAACCAGGCGCTGCGATCGGGCGGCAGCACCGGTCCCTGCGGCGCAGTGGCGAGCAGGCAGACCACGGCGATCGCCACCATCTGCACCGCCGACATGCCGAACGCCTCGCCCTGCCGCGACCATTGGCCCAGCCCGACGATGTGCAGCGCATACAGCGCCGCGGAAGCCAGCGTCAGCCATACGCCGAGATCCACCGAGACGCCGTCGAGCGACAACAGCGCCAGCCCGGCCGTGGACAGAAGCACCGCAACCCACACCACGCCGGCCATGCGCTGGCGCAACAGCAGCATCGCCAGGATCGGCGTAAACACCACATACATGCCGGTGGTGAAACCGCTGACGCTGGGTGCGATCAAGGACAGTCCCCAGGTCTGCAGCAACTGCCCCGCCCCATAGACCACGCCGAGCAGCAGGCCGCGCACGACTTGCCTGCGTCCGAGCCGCCACACCGGCCGTGCGAACAGCGCCAGCATCGCCAGCGCGGCGATGGCGAAACGCACCGCCAGGAAATCCGCCACCGGCATGCGCGCGACCACGTCCTTGATCAGCACGAAGGTCGAACCCCATACCGCGGTCATCGCCAGCAGACCGAGCGTCGCCAGCACGGTGATCCGTCGCGAGGTACTCATCGACGCAGCAACCGCCACACCTGCCCGGGAATCTGCAGCAGGAAGTGCGTCCAGATGCCCAGCCACACCGCCGCAGCCACCAGCGGGTTGCGCGCGGCCGGATCGTGCCTGCGGAACCAGCGCCACATGCCCCGATGCTTGAAGCGGCTGACGAATACCGGACGATGCCGGCTGGAACTGCCCTTGCCGTGCAGTACGCGGACATCGCCGGCCAGCAGTACCTGATAACCGAGGTCGCGCACGCGACGGCACAGGTCCAGATCCTCGCAGTGCAGGAAATAATCTTCGTCGAAACCGCCCAGGCGCTGGAACATCGCGCGCGGCAACAGCATCACCGCGCCGGACACCGCCTCCGCCTCGATCACCTCGGCCGGGATCTCCTGCTCCACATTGACCTTCTCGCCGGGGCGGCCGAACACGCTGTTGAGCGAACGCTGCAGCAGCGGATCGCGCCGCCACGATGCGGGGTCGGGACGGCCATCGGCATCGCATACCACCGCACCGATCAGGCCGGCCTTCGGATGGCCCGCCTGCACGGCCAGCAATCGGCCCAGTTCGTCGTCGCGCAGCATGCAGTCGGGGTTGAGTATCAACAGCGCATGGCCATGGGCCTGCTTTGCGGCCAGGTTCACCGCCGGGCCGAATCCGAGGTTGCGGTGGTTGTAAATCACCTTGAGCCGGTGATCGTGTTCGTGCGCACGCTCGATCGCCTGCGGCATGCCGTCACGCGAGGCGTTGTCGACCAGGATCAGCTCCAGCGACAACGGGCTGACCAGCACGCTGCGCACGCATTCGCGCAAGGCCGGGCCGCTGTCGGCGGATACCACGATCACGCTGAGCGCCAGCGAAAACGGCGATCGATGATTGGCCGAAGTATCCACCGTGCAATTATGCGCGGAGTTGCATGAAGGGAAAACCGGCTGCCGCGAAATAATCACGATGACCGCCCGTCACGATCGTCGATGATCGTGACGGGCGACGGTTCGCGCTCAGTCTTCGTCATCCCGGCCCAGCACATCCGGCAGCGCCAGCGGCATGTCGCCCTCGCGTCGGCTCAGCCACGGTTGCTCGCGATACCAGCCGCACAATTGCCAGCCGCGCAGGCGATGCCGATGATGGCCTTCGCGATCCCACAACGCGACGCCGCGACCGCTGGGCATGCGCGCCGCGAACCAGCGTCCCGCCGGACTGAATGCCGCCTGCGGACCGACGCCGCCGATTCCGCTGCCGTCCGAGAACAGAAAGGCGCCGTCACGATATTCCACACGGTGGGCGGATGGATCGGTCAGCCCTTCATCGGCCGATTGCCAGGCCGGCGGCTGCAGCTCGATGATTTCCGCGGCCGGCCCGATCGGCGCCATCGCCAGCTCGGGCCATTCGGCGGAAGGTGCGGCGGCCGGATCGCGACGCCAGCTCCCATCTCGCCGGCTCCGATCCAGCCATGCCTCCAGTCCGGCCAGCAACGTGTAGCCGGCCAGCGCACCGAGCGAGGCCGCGCCCCACGCGAACGCATCGCCGCCCAAGGCACGCAGCGATGCGAACAGCACGCCCGCCAGCCCCCAGCGCAGTCCGCGCCGTATCATCGTGGCATGCTCGCCGGCCAGTCGATGCTGCAGCAACAGCACCGCAGCGGCCAGCGCGAACAGCAACGGCAGGCCCAGCCACCACGGCAACAGCCCGAGCGACACGGCCCAGGCCAGCGCAGGGAGCACGACGTTCCAACCAGGCCAGCGCGAAGCGACCATGGCTCAGGCGCGTTTCACGCGATGCGCGATCAGCCGCACCACACGCGCGCATTGCGGAACATGCGCATCCACGGCGAATCCTCGCCCCACTTTTCCGGATGCCAGCTCAACTGCACGCTGCGGAACACGCGCTCGGGGTGCGGCATCATGATCGTCACGCGGCCATCGGCGGCGGTGAAGCCGGCCAGGCCGCCGGGCGAGCCGTTGGTGTTGAGCGGGAAGTTCTCGGTCGGCTTGCCGCGATTGTCGACGAAGCGCACCGCACCGTTCGATTTCGATGGGCTGCACGCCTGCGGAAAGCTGACCCGGCCTTCGCCGTGCGCTACCGCCACCGGAATCCGCGAGCCGGTCATGCCCTTGAAGAACAGGCTCGGCGAATCGAGGATCTCCACCGTGGCCAGCCGCGACTCGTACTGCTCCGACGCATTGCGCAGGAACTTCGGCCAGTGCTGCGCGCCTGGGATGATCTCCTTCAGCTGCGCCAGCATCTGGCAGCCGTTGCATACGCCCAGCGCGAACTTCGTCGGGTCGGTGAAGAACTCGGCGAACTGCGCGCGCAGCATCTCGTTGTAGAGAATCGACGTGGCCCAACCGCGGCCGGCACCGAGCACGTCACCGTAGGAAAAGCCGCCGCACGCCGCAAAGCCGCGGAAGTCGGCCAGCTTGATCCGGCCGCTGGCCAGATCGGACATGTGCACGTCGACCGCGTCGAAACCGGCGCGGGTGAACGCGGCCGACATCTCGACCTGGCCGTTGACGCCCTGCTCGCGCAGGACCGCGATGCGCGGGCGCGCGCCGCTGCCGATCAGCGCCGCCGCCACGTCCTCGGCCGGATTGAAGCTGAGCTTGGGCGTGATGCCCGGATCAGCATCGTCGAGCCGCCATTCGCGTTCGGCGTCCGCGCTTTGCGGATTGTCGCGCAGGCGCTGCATCGCGTAACTGGTGTCGTTCCACGCCTCGAACAACGTGCGCCAGTTCCACTTGAACAAGGTATCGGTGCCGAGGAACAGCTTGATGCCGAGCTTCTCTTTCGGCCGGCCGATGCGGTAGCTGATGCCGGCCAGGTTGTGCTTGATCAGCAGCGCCTCGAACGCCTCGCGGTTCGCCTCGGCCACCTGCATCACCGCACCGAGTTCCTCGTTGAACAGCGCGCGCAGCGTCGCCTCGGCCCAGCCGTTCAGCTGGATCTCCAGGCCGCAGTGACCGGCGAATGCCATCTCCAGCAAGGTGGTGATGACGCCGCCGTCGGAGCGATCGTGATAAGCCAGCAGCAAGCCATTCGCATTGGCCTCCTGGACCAGCTCGAACAGCGCCTTAAGCCGCTTCGCGTCGTCCAGATCCGGCGGCACGCCGCCGCTGCGGTTGAACACCTGGGCCAGCGCGGAACCGCCGAGGCGGTCGCGTCCGGCGCCCAGGTCGACCAGCCACAGTTCGGAATTGCCGCGATCGAGCTTGAGCTGCGGCGTGAGCGTGCGGCGCACGTCGCTGACGCGGGCAAAGCCGGTGATCACCAGCGACACCGGCGACACCGTGCGCTGCGGCGTGTCGCCGTCCTGCCACACGGTCTGCATCGACAGCGAGTCCTTGCCGACCGGGATCGAGATGTCCAGCTGCGGGCACAGTTCCATGCCGATCGCCTGCACCGCATCGAACAGCGCGGCGTCCTCGCCCGGATGGTTCACCGCCGCCATCCAGTTCGCCGACAGGCGGATATCGCCGAGATTGTCGATCGCGGCGGCAGCCAGATTGGTGATCGCCTCGCCCACCGCCAGCCGCGCGGCATCGGCGCTGCTGAGCAACGCCACCGGCGCACGCTCGGCTATCGCCATCGCTTCGCCGGCGTAGCCGTTGAAATCGGCGATGGTCACCGCGCAATCCGCCACCGGCACCTGCCACGGACCGACCATCGGATCGCGATGATTGAGGCCGCCGACGGTGCGGTCGCCGATCGTGATCAGGAAACTCTTGCTGCCCACGGTGGGCAGGCGCAGCACGCGCAGCAGCGCCTCGTTCATGCCGATGCCGGACAAGTCCGGCAGCAGGTCGACGCGCGGCTTGATGCGTTTCGCGTCGCGATGCATCCGCGGCGGCTTGCCGAACAGCACGTCCATCGGCAGATCGATCACGGTCAGCCCGCGGCGGGGATCGGTGAGCACCAGCTGGCGCTCGACCGTGGCATCGCCGACCACCGCATACGGGCAGCGCTCGCGCACGCACATCGCCTCGAACTCGGCCAGATTCTCCGGGCCGATCGCCAGCACGTAGCGCTCCTGCGATTCGTTGCTCCAGACCTGCATCGGCGACAACGAGGGATCGTCGCAAGGCAGCTTGGCCAGATCGATCCGGCCGCCCACGCCGGCATCGTTGAGCAATTCGGGAATCGCGTTGGACAAACCGCCGGCGCCGACGTCATGCACGCTGACGATAGGGTTGTTTTCGCCACGCGCGCAGCAGGCGTCGATCACTTCCTGGCAGCGCCGTTCCATCTCGGCGTTGTCGCGCTGCACCGAGGCGAAGTCCAGTTCCTCGCTGGATGCACCCGAGGCGACCGACGAGGCGGCGCCGCCGCCGAGCCCGATCAGCATCGCCGGGCCGCCCAGCACGATCACCTTGTTGCCCGGCTGCACCGCGCGCTTCAGCACATGGCCGGCGCGCAGGTTGGCCAGGCCGCCGGCGAGCATGATCGGCTTGTCGTAGCCGCGGCGCAGGCCGGCTTCGCCGGTCTCGTGCTCGTAGCTGCGGAAATAGCCGCCCAGGCAGGGCCGGCCGAATTCGTTGTTGAACGCGGCGGCGCCCAGCGGGCCGTCACGCATGATCTCGAACGCGCTGGCCATGCGCGGCGGCAGCGGGCGCTCCACCTCCCACGGCTGCGGATGGCCGGGAATGCGCAGGTCGGAGACCGAGAAACCGGTGAGGCCGGCCTTCGGCTTGCCGCCACGGCCGGTGGCGCCCTCGTCGCGGATCTCGCCGCCGGCGCCGGTAGCCGCGCCGGGCCAGGGCGCGATCGCGGTGGGATGGTTGTGCGTCTCCACCTTGATCGCGTAGTCGATGCGTTCCTCGTGGCCGCGCCACACGCCATCGGCCGGGTCGGCGAAGAAACGCCGGCCCACGCTGCCCTCGATCACCGCGGCGTTGTCCGAATAGGCGGACAAGGTATGCGCCGGCGAATGCTGGTGGGTGTGCTTGATCATGCCGAACAGGCTCTTGTCCTGCTCCGCGCCATCGACCGTCCAGCTGGCGTTGAACACCTTGTGCCGGCAATGCTCCGAGTTCGCCTGGGCGAACATGAAAAGCTCGGCATCGGTCGGGTCGCGGCCCAGTTCGGCATAGCGCGCGACCAGGTATTCGATCTCGTCGCCGGCCAGCGCCAGTCCCAACCGGGCATTCGCCTCGGCCAGCGCCGCCTGCGAATCGACACCGAGCGCGACATGCACCAGATCGCCGGGCGAGCCTGCCAGGAACAGGCCTTGGGCATCTTCGATGCGCTCCAGCACCGACTGCGTCATCGCGTCATGCAGCACCGCCATGATGGCCGCGTGATCCGGCGCCTCGGCCGGCGGCAGTCCGGCGACCTGCCAGGCCAGTCCGCGCTCGACCCGGCGCAGGTTGAAGCCGGGCACGGCGAAACCGGCGCCGCGCAGGATGTCGGTGGCCTTGCTCGACCAGGGCGAGATCGTGCCCAGCCGCGGCACTACCCAGAGCGTGGCCGCTTCGGGCTCCGCGTCCTTCGCTTCCAGCACGCTCAGCAGCCGCTGGCGCAACGCGCCTTGCGGCACGATGTCGGCGTCGATGAAATAGACGAACCACGATGCCTGTACGCGCACGCCACGATGCAGGGCATCCAGGCGGGCATTGAGACGTTCGAGACGAAACGGCGAGAGGGCGCTCTGCCCGTCGAGTGCGATCATGCGGGGAACGGCTGCTATGCGAAGGAAACGCCTATTCTAGCCGATGCTGCAATACGGCATAAGCTCGCCGCCCAATTCCGGGGCGCCGCCATCCCCCACAACCCGTCGGGCGGCACCTGCTGAAAAGCCTCAGCTGCCCTTCTGCAAGGCCTGCAGCAGCTGCTCCGGGGTGACGTAGCCGCCCAGGGTGCTGCCATCCGGGCCGATGATCGTCGGAGTGCCGCTGACGCCGAGTTTCACGCCAAGGTCGAACTCGTCCTTGACCGGATTGGTACAGGTGGCCGGCTTCGGCGTCCGGCCCTGCTTCGCCGCAGTGAACGCGGCTTTGCGGTCGCTGGCGCACCACACCGAAACCATCTCGGAATAAGTCGGCGTGGGTCGCCCGGACGTGGTCGTCACGCCTTCGCGCGGCCACGCCAGATATTCCACCGCGATGCCGGCCTTGTTGAACGCGGCCACGTGCTCATGCAGTGCGCGGCAAAAGCCGCAGTTGACGTCGGTGAACACGGTCACCGTGTATTTCGGATGCTCGGGTGCGAACACGATGCGCTCCGAGACCGGCACCTTGGCCAGTTCGTCCTTGCGGAAGCGGCTCCAGGCGGCATCGCTGACGTTCTGGTGCTTGCTCAGGTCGATCAGGTCTCCGTGCATCAGATACTTGCCATCGGCGCTGACGTAGATCATCTGGCCGCCGGCGATCACCTGATAGAAACCCGCCATCGGCGCCGGCTCGATCGAGTCGACCCGGACATTCGCCGCCAGCCCCTTGATCGCCTGCTGCACCATCTGCGCGGCCGCCGGGGTAACGCTCTGGCCCACCGGCGCCGCAGCGCCGTCGGCAGCCCACGCACCGAACGCGAATCCGCTGACGCACAAGGCCAGCAAGCATTTCTTCAACATGACAAACCTCGTCCAATACCGACCGCGCGCCCGTTGCCGCCATCGTCAGCACCATTCTCGCACAGCCGGCTGAACCTCTCGCCCGCGGTCGGGGAACGAGAAAGCTGCACACCGGTCTTGACTGGGTTCTGTGGGAGCGGCTTCAGTCGCGATCGGCCACAGCAGCGGCCAGCAGCATCGCAGTGCTGTAACTGCTCGATGCACGACCGGGCGGTGCATCGCGACTGAAGTCGCTCCTACCCAGGCAACCGGTATTCCAGGTGACGGGCAGAGGCGGGTCCGGACGCTCCCTGATGGCTCCGGGGCGTGGCGCAACGCGCTTCGGAAAATATCCGGCTCTTATCACGTTGAAAAGGAGCTGTCCGGCCTTTTTCAACTCGAAGCAAGCCACCTGCAAAGTTGCTGCGCGAGTGCGCGCAAATCCTCGCTCATCCTCGCGGGTGATGCTGCGCATGCAGCCGTTTCAGGCCTTCCTTCGCCACCAGCGTATAGATTTGCGTGGTGCTGAGTGAACTGTGGCCCAGCAGCATCTGCAGCGCGCGCAGGTCGGCGCCGTGGTTCAGCAGGTGGGTGGCGAACGAGTGGCGCAGCACATGGGGCGAGATGCGCCTGGGGTTGATGCCGACCTTCAGGCCGTAGCGTTTCACCAGGGTCCAGAACATCTGCCGGGTCATGCCTTCGCCGCGCTTGCTGAGGAACAGCGCCGCCGGCTGCCGGCCTTTCGCCAGTGCCGGCCGCACGTCGGCCAGGTAGGCGCCGATGCGCTCCAGCGCCAGCTCGCCGACCGGCACCAGCCGGTCCTTGCCGCCCTTGCCGGTGACCCGCAGCACACCCTGGCGCGTATTCAGCGCGGCCAGCGGCAACTCGACCAGTTCGGACACGCGCAGGCCGGAGGCGTACATCAGCTCCAGCATCGCGCGATCGCGCAGCCCGAGCGTGGTGGCGGTATCGGGCGCGTCCAGCAGCCCTTCGATCTCGCGTTCGGCCAGGGCCTTGGGCAGGCTGCGCGGCATCTTCGGGCGCTCGATCAGCAGCGTCGGGTCGGCAAAGCCCGGCTCGGTGCGGGCTAGGAACGCATAGTAGCGACGGAACGCCGACTGCCGTCGGGCGATCGAGCGCACCGCGGCCGGCCGCGCGCCGTGATAAGCGGAAATATCTTCGCGCCGCGCTGTGCGCAGATTGCGGCCGCGGGCGGCCAGCCAGCCGGCCAGTGCCTCCAGATCGCGCCGATACGCCTCCAGCGTGCGATCGGCCAGGCCGTCCTCCGACCATACCCGTTCCAGGAACGTGCTTATGCTCTGCCGGTCGGCTTCGGCGATACTGGCGCGGCTTTCTTCCTTTTCCATGCGCACGATGCTGGCCATTGCGCGCGCACTACGCAAGCGACCGATGCCCGTGAACCTCGCCACCACCGATCTCCCCTGCCCGCTGTGGCGCCGCCTGCTTGCGCTGGTCTACGACCTGCTGATCGTGGTGGCGATCGTGATGGTGGTGGGACTGCTGTGCCAGTTGGCCACCGGCGGACAGTTGATCCGCACTGCGGGGAAAACGGTGGTGCCGATCTGGTATCAGCTGCTGCAGGCGCTGGTGGTGATGGCGTATTTCATCAGCTCGTGGCGCCGCGGCGGCCAGACCGTCGGCATGCGGTCCTGGCGTATCCGGGTCACCGGCGACGACGGCGGCACGCCCTCGCTGCAGCAGGCGCTGATCCGCGCGCTGGTGGCCGCCTCGCCGCTGGTGTTGCTGATGCTGGAGCCGATGGTCGGCTTGCATGCGACGCTGTGGACGCTGCTGCTCGTGTGGACCGCATGGTTTGCGGTGGCCTTGTTGGATCCGCGCCGACGCGCCGTGCATGATTTCGCCGCGCATACCGAGATTCGCCGGCTGGCGTGACCGATTCGGGGCGAAGTGGCGGAATACCCCACCGCTTCACACTTCCCTCAGCGGTGACAGGATTCAATCCCACGATGCCGCCACCGCGCCCCGCCGAAAGCCGCAGCGACGCCGAGCTTGTCCGCGTCAATCGCGGCTTCTACGAATCGCTGTGGGCCGCGGCGAAGCTGATCGGGCCCGAGCGTTTCAATACCTGGCCGCTGCTGCGCGGACTCGCGGCCGCCGCGCCGCGCCGACTGGAGGTGGCGCCCGGCCTGCGCCCGCGGCTGCCGCTGGACGGCACCTGCTTCGTCGATCTCAGCCACGCCGCCCTGCGCCGCCTGCACGCGAGCGGCGCCAGGGCGGTGCACGGCATGATCGGCGCGCTGCCCTGCGCCGACGCCAGCTTCGACCTGATCTGCGCACTCGATATCCTCGAGCACGTCGCCGACGACGACAGCGCGCTGGCGGAGCTGGCCCGTGTCGCGAGGCCCGGCGCCCACGTGCTGCTGTCGGTGCCACTGCATCCGGAAGCGTGGACCGCGTTCGACGACTTCGTCGGCCATTGCCGCCGTTACGAACCGGCCCGCATCGTCGCCAAGCTCGCCCTGCACGGTTTCACCATCGAGCACAGCGCGGTGTATGGCATGCAGCCGAAGTCGTCGCGCCTGCTCGACCTCGGCCAGTGGTATCTGATTCACCGGCGCGAGCGCGCGATGTGGTGGTACAACCGGGTGTTCATGCCGCTCAGTCTGTGCTTCCAGAAACCGCTGCAGTGGCACGAAGGCCTGGACCATGCACAAGATGTCGACGAGGTGCTGCTGCGCTGCCGTTATCGTCCGGCTGCGCAGCCAAGTCACTGATCGGGTTCGACACCTTAATTGCGGCATCGCAACACAGGAAGAAGAAACGGCGCTAAGATGACTTTCGTCCTTCCGGCTATCCCCACTCCGATGCTTTATCAGATCCACGAATGGCAGCGCTCGTTCCTCGGCCCGTTGAGCTACTTCGCGCAGGCCAATGCACGGATGCTCAACGACAATAGCAGTCCGTTCGCGCAGCTGCCCGGCGCACAGCGGATGGCGGCCGGTTACGAGTTGATCCACCGGCTCGGCAAGGATTACGAGAAACCCGAATTCGGCATCCACACCGCCGTGGCTCACGGTCAGGAGATCGCGGTAGTCGAGCGCGTGGCGCTGGCCAAACCGTTCTGCCAGCTGAAGCGTTTCAAGCGTTTCAGCGACGACCCGGCCACTATCGACAAATTGAAGAACGACCCGGTGGTGCTGGTCGTCGCCCCGATGTCCGGACACCATTCCACGCTGCTGCGCGACACCGTGCGCACGCTGCTGCGCGACCACAAGGTCTACATCACCGACTGGGTCGACGCGCGCATGGTGCCGACGTCCGAAGGCACGTTCGGGCTGGATGACTACGTCGCCTACGTGGAGGAGTTCATCCGGCATATCGGCGCAAGCTCTTTGCACGTGATTTCGGTGTGCCAGCCGACGGTACCGGTGCTTGCCGCCGTCGCGCTGATGGCCGCGCGCGGCGAGGAAACGCCCCGCAGCCTGACCATGATGGGCGGCCCGATCGACCCGCGACGCAGCCCTACCAGTGTCAACAGCCTGGCCACCAACCAGCCGCTGTCGTGGTTCCGCGGCAACGTGATCCATACCGTGCCGCCGAACTATCCCGGGCATGGCCGCGAGGTCTATCCGGGTTTCCTGCAGCATGCGGGATTCATCGCGATGAACCCCGGCCGGCATCTGAATTCGCACTGGGATTTCTATCAGGACCTGCTGCGCGGCGATCTCGACGACGCCGAATCGCACCGCAAGTTCTACGATGAATACAACGCCGTGCTGGACCTGCCTGCCGAGTTCTACCTCGACACGATCGAGAAGGTGTTCCAGCAATTCCTGCTGCCCCGCGGACTGTGGAAGATCGGCGGCGAACGGGTCGATCCGGCCGCGATCAAGCGCAGTGCCCTGCTTACCGTCGAGGGCGAGCTGGACGACATCTCCGGCCTGGGCCAGACCCAGGCCGCGCACGACCTGTGCGGCAGCATCCCGGCCAGGCGACGCGAGCACAAGGTGATCGAAGGCGCCGGCCACTACGGCATCTTCAGCGGCCGCCGCTGGCGCGAGACCGTCTACCCGCAGGTGCGCGACTTCATCCGCAAGTTCGATCGCGCCGGGAAATAAACGCCAGCGAGAGTTTGGCGCCACTGGCGGCTTCGATCGCTCCCCGATTGGCCCGGCCACGGAAACCCTCCGTTCCCCGATCGGCCCTGGCACCGTCGCCGCCGATCGGCCAGACTTCGCTCCATGCATCGTTTCCGTTCAAGCGTCTGGCTGTGGTGTCTCGCGGCATTTCTGTTGCCGCCGGCACCGGCGCATGCCGCCGGTGCCGGCTATCGCTATGACACGGTGCACAGCCAGATCGTCTTCAGCATCAGTCACGATGGTTATTCGCGTCCGTTCGGACGGCTGCACATCGCCAAGGGCTGGCTGCGCTTCGATCCCGACGACTGGAGCACGGCCGCCACCGAGCTGGACATCGATCTGGCCGGAGTGGACATGGGTGACGCGGACTGGAACAAGGCGGTTTGCAAGCCGGCCCTGCTCGACTGCGCCCGCGACCGCTACGCCCATTTCGTCAGCAGCAGTGTCGAACGCAAGGACGATCACCACGGCGTGCTGCATGGGCAGCTGACCCTGCACGGGATCAGTCGGCCGGTGAGCGTTCCGTTCACGTTCAACCGCGCCGCCAAGACCATCTACGGACTGCACACGGTCGCCGGCTTCTCGGCCACCGCCATGCTGGATCGCGAGGCATTCGGCATCACCGCCGACGCCGGTTCGATCGGTCAGCAGGTCGGCGTGTGGCTGGAGATCGAGGCCATTCGCGACGAGCGCGCCATTCCCGCATCGAAGGAGCAACCATGAGTCTGCGCAGCAATGATCGCCAATGGGGTTCGATCGCCAAGTTCTTCCACTGGATCATCGCGCTGGCCATTCTCGGCAACGGCACCTTCGGCCTGCTGATGGACCTGGCGCATTCGCCGATGCAGAAGATCAACTGGCTCGCGCTGCACAAGTCGATCGGGCTGACCGTGCTGGCGCTGGTGCTGCTGCGCGTGCTGTGGCGCTGGGGCGACGTTCGCCCGCGGGAGGAACCGGCGCCGCGCTGGCAGCAGTGGGCGGCGCGGTGCGTGCACGGCACGCTGTATGTCTTGATCGTGGCGCTGCCGCTCAGCGGCTGGTGGTACAACTCCGTCACGGGCAAGCCGCTGCAGTGGTTCAAGCTGTTCAACCTGCCGGCGCTGGTGGCGAAGAACGACGAGCTGCGCGGTTTCACCCACGCCGTGCATGAATACCTGTTCTGGTTTCTGCTGCTGGTGCTGGTGGCGCACGTCGGTGCAGCACTGAAACATCATTTGTCCGACAATGACAACGTGCTGCGCCGGATGCTGCCGTTCGCGCGCTTGCGCAACGGTTCGACTTCCGAAGGAGAACGACCATGAAACGCCTTGCCATCCTGCTGCTCGCCCTCGCGCTGCCAAGCGCCGCTGCGGCCACCGACTACAGAGTACTTCCCGCACTGAGCCATCTGAACTTCCAGGGCACCTACCAGGGCGCCGCGTTCTCTGGCAGCTTCAACGACTGGACGGCAGCCATAAGCTATGACCCTGCCGACCTGGCCCACGCGAAATTCGACGTGGTCGTGACCCTGGCCAGCGCAAAGACCGGCGACTCCGATCAGGACAGCGCCCTGCCTCGCGAAAGTTTCTTCGACGTGGCGAAGTTCCCCAGCGCGCATTTCGTCACCACCGGTTTGCGGCGCGAGGGCAACTCGGTGATCGCGGACGGCCAGCTGACCCTGCGCGGCGTGACCAAGCCGGTGAGCCTGGGCGTGGTGTTCCGCACGCAGAGCCCCCAGAGCTCCACCCTGGACGTGGCCGGGAAAGTGCAGCGGCTCGACTTTGGCGTGGGCAGCGGCGACTACGCCGACACCTCGGTGATCGGCGCCACCGTGAAGATCACCGCGCACCTGCAGCTCGTGCCGAAATAATCATCCGCCGCAATGCCGACTGACCGTTTGTGGCGCCGTCTGCGCGGCTGGCTCTCGACCGATCCCGCCGACTCGCTGACCACACCCCCATCGCGCGTCGACGCCAGTGGCTCGGCGCGGATCGCCGAGAGCCTGCGCAGCCTGCTGGATGATCCGACCGTCCCGGCCTCGGTGCGCAACGAGCTGGCATCCGATTTCAGCCGCATCGAAAACATGTTGCACAAGCTCGAACGCGGCGAACTGCACGTCGCCGTGTTCGGCCGCGTCTCCACCGGCAAGTCGGCGCTGGGCAATGCGCTGCTGGGCCGCGAAGCCTTCGGCGTCGGCGTCCTGCACGGCACTACCACCGATGCCGCGCACGCGATGCTCGATGAAGCGCGGCACGACGGCCTGGTGCTGATCGATACGCCTGGCATCAACGAACTGGATGGCGAGGCGCGCGAGCGGCTCGCATTCGAGGTCGCCGAGGTCAGCGACCTGGTGATCTTCGTCGGCGACGGCGACCTCACCCGCGAGGAACTCGACGCGCTGAAGACGCTCGCCGCCACCCAGCGTCCGCTGCTGCTGGCGTTGAACAAGGCCGACCGTTACGGCGCCGACGAACTGACCGACCTGCTGGCGCACCTGCGCCTGCGCGTGGCCGGACTGGTGCGGGCGGAAGACGTGCTCGCCGTAGCCGCGCATCCGGCGGCACAGCGCGTGATCGAAGTCGATGCGCGCGGGCACGAACACTCGTGCGAGCAGGCGCGGCCGCCGGATGTCGCCGCGCTGCGCGAGCGGCTGTTGGCGATCGCCGCCCGCGAGGGCAAGACGCTGTCGGCGATCAACGCCGGCCTGTATGCCGGCCGGCTCACCGATCAGGTCAGCGCCCGCATCGCGCAGACCCGGCAGGCGGTCGCGGCGAAACTGATCCACAACTACTGCATCGCCAAAGGCGTGGCGGTCGCGCTGAACCCGATTCCCGTCGCCGACCTGCTCGCCGCCGCCGGACTGGACGCGGCGATGGTGGTGCAGCTGTCGCGGGTCTACGGCCTGCCGCTGACCCGCGCCGAATCGGGCCGGCTGGTGGCGGTGATCTCCGCACAGCTCGCCGCCTTGATGGGCGCCATCTGGGGCATGCAACTGGTCGCCTCCGCACTGAAGGGCGTGAGTGCGGGCCTGTCGGTAGTGGTCACCGCCGCCGCCCAGGGCGCACTGGGCTGGTACGCCACCGTGCTGATCGGCCGCGCCGCCGAACGCTATCTGGTCGCCGGCAAGTCCTGGGGCGAGGCCGGCGCCAAGCGCGCGGTCGCCGACATCGTCGCCAGCCTCGACCGCGATTCGATCCTGCGCGAGGCACGCGAGGAAATCCTCAAGCGGCTGCGGACGCCCCGCGCATCGCCCCGCAACAACACCACAAAACCCACGTAGGAGCCCGCTGGCGGGCGATGCTCTTGCTTTGATGTTGGGTAGGAAAATTCAAAACAACTGCATCGCCCGCCAGCGGGCTCCTACAGGCGATGTGGTTGCTTTGATGGTTGGGTAGGAAGATTCAGAGCAAGGGCATCGCCCGCCAGCGGGCTCCTACCTACGGCGGGGCGGCGAGAAATGCGCGCACGGCTGCCGGGTCGAACGGCCAGTCCAGTTCGCGGCCGTCGCGGGCATCGCGCAGCACCGGCACGCGGGTGCCGTAGCGCTGCGCCAATGCCTCGGCGTCGTCGACCCATACGCTGTCGAAATCCGGCGCCTGCGCCTCGGCCAGCACGGCGAGTGCAAGGTCGCACAGGTGACAGTAATCGCGCTGGTACAGGATCAGGTCAGGCATGCGCTTGCGAATGGACAGCCAAAGGCGGGGGCGCCGCGTAGAATAACCGGTCCACTCCCTTCAACAGCGTGCAGCCATGGCCGTCAGCGTATTCGACCTGTTCAAGATCGGCATCGGACCGTCTTCCTCGCATACGGTCGGACCGATGCGCGCGGCGTCGCGTTTTGCCGAACGCTGGCTGGAGGAAAAAGGCGTGCTGGACCGGGTCGCCCGCGTGCGCGCCGAACTGTTCGGCTCGCTGGCGATGACCGGCCGCGGCCACGGCACCGACAAGGCCGTGCTGCTGGGGCTGGAAGGCGAACATCCCGACACGGTCGATCCGGACCTGATTCCCGCCACGCTCGAACGCATCCGCAAGACGCAACGCCTGCGCGTGCTGGGCAGGCACGAGATCGAGTTCGAGGAAAAGCGCGACCTCGTTTTCAACAAGCGCCAGAAGCTGCCGTTCCACACCAACGGCATGCGCTTCAGCGCGTACGATGCCGGCGGCAACGAACTGGCCACGCGCGACTACTACTCGGTGGGCGGCGGCTTCGTGGTCAACACCGACGAGGCGGCGGAAGACCGCATCGTCGCCGACACTACCGAGCAGCCGTACGCTTTTTCCACCGGTGACCAGATGCTGGCGCTGTGCAAGCAGCACGACATGACGATCGCCCAGCTGATGCTGGCCAACGAAACGGTATGGCGCAGCGAGGAAGAAACCCGCGCCGGCCTGCTGACGATCTGGAAAGCGATGCAGGACTGCGTCAACCGCGGCCTGCGCTCGCCCGGCGTATTGCCCGGCGGATTGAAAGTCGCCCGTCGCGCACCGGCGATGGCCGAGGAGTTGCGCAACGCGCCGGAAGCCGCACTGAGGGATCCGCTGACCATCCTCGACTGGGTGAACCTGTACGCGCTGGCAGTCAACGAGGAAAACGCCGCCGGCGGCCGCGTGGTCACCGCGCCGACCAACGGCGCGGCCGGCATCGTGCCGGCCGTGGGCCATTACTACCTGCGTTTCTGCCCGAAGGCGAACGACGACGGCATCATCGAGTACCTGCTGACCGCCGCCGCGATCGGCATCCTGTACAAGGAAAACGCCTCGATCTCCGGCGCCGAGGTCGGCTGCCAGGGCGAAGTCGGCGTGGCCTGCTCGATGGCCGCCGGCGGCCTCACCGCCGCGCTCGGCGGCAACGTGATGCAGGTCGAGAACGCCGCCGAGATCGGCATGGAGCACAACCTCGGCCTCACCTGCGACCCGATCGGCGGCCTGGTGCAGATTCCTTGCATCGAGCGCAACGCGATGGGCTCGGTCAAGGCCATCAACGCCAGCCGCATGGCGCTGAAGAGCGACGGCAAGCACCGCGTCTCGCTGGACAAGGTGATCAAGACCATGCGCGACACCGGCCGCGACATGAAGGACAAATACAAGGAGACCTCGCGCGGCGGCCTCGCCGTCAACGTGATCGAGTGCTGAACCTCCGGTACCCCACGCGTAGGAGCCCGCTCGCGGGCGATGCCCCACTGAACCCCCGGGACCCCACGTGTAGGAGCCCGCTCGCGGGCGATGCCCCACGCCACGCATCGTGATCCCGCACGCCGCCAGCTCAATCGCCAGCCGACCGCCCTTCTTCGATTGAAGCCTTCGGCTATCGGCGGCTATCTGTTTTCGTGCCAGCGCTGCGCTTGGCCGAGACCGACTGCCTCGAAGGCGGCGCCGCCAAGGCAAGGATCACGTCGCACACGACCTTCTGCTGCGCAGCCGGCAGTGTCCGGTAGATGTCGAAGACCTTCTGGTCGTCGTAGGTCGACGCCTCTTCCTTGACCTGTCTGGCGCCACGCTTTCCGCGCGCGGCCCGATCGCCGAACCGCAGGAATTCCGGACTTTCCTTCAGCCAGTCGGCCAGCACGACCAGCTTGTCCTGCTCGGGAATCCCCTTGCCGTTCAACCAGCGCGAAGCGGTCTGGAACACCACCGAGGTACCCCGAAAGCGGAGATTGAACTGCGTGACCAGCACTCCCGGGCGCGGCTCATGGCCCTGCGCGAGCATCGCGGCAGCCAGGCGTTTCGAGAATTCGGCGCGTTCGTCAGTCATCCCGTGGCAACTTACCGGCCGTCCGATCTAACAGTTCACGTATCGGGTTCACTATGATTAACGTTTGTAGTTACTTCATGGGGAACGGCCGCGTGACCAATTCACTGCTGGAACAGCTGCCGGAGATCGTCAGGGAGGGCCGCAAGCAGGCCGAGAAGATCCTGGAGAGCCTGGAAGGACGCCACCGGGTCAGCCTGCAGACGCGCGAGTGGGTGCTGCCGTCGAAGGACACGCGCGACAGCGACTGGATCACGGCGGCGAACCGGCAGGCGCACCTGGGCGACGAGGGCAGCGCCGACTGGACCAACCGGCTGATCTACGGCGACAACCTGCTGGCGATGGCCGCGCTGCTGGCCGGCGACGAACACACGCCCAGCCTGCGCGGCAAGGTCGACCTGATCTACATCGACCCGCCGTTCGACTCCAAGGCCGACTACCGCACCAAGGTTTCCCTGCCCGGCGTGGAGCTGGAGCAGAAGCCGACGGTGATCGAGCAGTTCGCGTATTCCGATACGTGGTCGGACGGCACGGCGTCGTATCTGGCGATGATCACGCCGCGATTGATTCTGATGCGGGAGCTATTGAGTGATAGCGGATCAATTTTTGTGCATCTGGATTGGCATGTGGGTCATTACGTGAAACTCGTCATGGATGACGTTTTCGGCTCGCGCAATTTCACCAACGAAATTATCTGGTGGTACTACAACAAGATGCAGGGCAACGTGAACTGCTTTCCTAGAAATCACGACAATCTGCTGTATTACCGCAAAGGGCCGGAATTTACTTTCAATCCGCAGAAGGAAAAGCGAGATAACCCTGTCCAGCAGATCAAACGGATCTGGAGCAAAGAAAAGGGTTCTATCGTCAACGCAAAAGACGAAAGCGGAAAAGTTATCTACCAAGAATCGACACATCGGACCATCGACGATGTTTGGCGTCTGTCGATGCTGCAACCAGCTGATAGAACGCAGAACCTTAGGTTTGATACGCAAAAACCCGAATCGATTCTTGAGCGAGTCATCTCCGCGGTTTCAAATGAAGGCGGCCTCGTCGCCGACTTCAACGGCGGCTCCGGCACCACCGCCGCCGTCGCCGAAAGACTCGGCCGACGCTGGGTCACTACCGACCTCGGCAAGCCGGCCTGCATGATCATGCGCAAGCGGCTGATCGACCAGGGCGCCAAGCCGTTCTTGTACCAGGCGATCGGCGACTACCAGGTCGAGGCGGCCAAGAGTTCGCTGGGGCGCAAGTTCCGCGTGGGCGACCTGTCGGGAATCGTGCTGTCGCTGTATGGCGCGCTGCCGCTGCAGCCGGAGGACAACCCGCTGCGCAATCTCGGCGCGGTGGTGTACGGCGGCAAGAAGACGCTGGTGCTGGTGGATTCGCCGAACAAGCTCACCGGCGACGCCACGTTGCGCAAGGCGATCGCCCAGCGCGAACACCTGCTCGGCGGCTGGGACCGGGTGGTGGTGCTGGGCTGGAATTTCGAGCCGTCGATCGGCCAGAGCATCACCGCGCTGAGCGACCCGCGGCTGGAAGTGCTGGTGATCCCGCCCGACCTGCTCGACCGCCTGCGCAAGAAAGGCGGCATCGAGAAGCTGCGCGGCCAGGTGCGCTTTTCCAGTTTGCAGTACCTCACGATCAAACCGGTGCGCCGCCAGCGCAGCGGCGACGAGGAGCAGTTGCAGGTCACCCTGGACAACTACGTGCTGCTCTCGCCCGAGGCGATCAACCTGGACGAGGACAACCGCAAGAAGCTGCTCAAGGTGGCCAACGCCGAACCGCTGGCGCTGATCGAGTACTGGGCGGTGGACCCGGACTACGACGGCGCGGTATTCCGCTCCGTGTGGCAGGACTACCGCGGCAACACCGCCAACGACGACGACCCGCTGCGCGTGGTGACCGAGGCGCGCTTCAGCGTGCCGCACAAGACCGGCGGGCGCCGCGTCTGCGTGCGCGTGGTCGATGTGTTCGGCTTCGAGGCCGAGGTGGTACAGGTAGTGGCGGAGTCCAGGCCATGAGCGCCACGACATTTGTGGGAGCGACTTCAGTCGCGACAGTGGCTGGCGGGAAGGCGGGGTTGTCGCGGCTGAAGCCGCTCCCACGGAAAGCGGGCTTTCGCGATATCCAGCAACCGGCGAAAAACTCGTCAGGAAAGCCTCGCCATGACTGACGTCAACCAGCCATTGGCGCTGGCCGCCGCACTCACCCGCCGCACCGAGCAGCTGTGCATCGGACTGGAACAGGGCATCGCCGACCTGTACGAACTGGTGACGCCGGTGACCGCCGAGTTGCTGCGCTGGTGGTTCGGCGAGGACGCCTGCCAGTCGCGCGCGTTCAATTTCCATCCCGGCCAGCGTCAGGCGATCCTCAACGTGATCGTGGCGCACGAGGTGCTGGACAGTCCGGGCCTGAAGGACCTGTACCAGCAAGTGTGCGCGGGCGCGTTGCTCGAAGGCACGCGTCTTGCCGACGTGGCGCAGGTCAAGCACGGCCACCCGAAGTACTGCCTGAAGATGGCCACCGGCACCGGCAAGACCTGGGTCTTGCAGGCGCTGCTGGTGTGGCAGCTGTTGAACAGGACCGCGGCGCTGGACGAAGGCCGCGACGACCCGCGTTTCACCCGCCGCTTCCTGATCGTGGCGCCGGGACTGATCGTGTACGAGCGGCTGCTCGATGCGTTCCTGGGCAAGGAGAACGAGGACAAGAGCCGCGACTTCGCCAGCTCCGACATCGCCAGCTACGCGGAACTGTTCACCCCGCCGGCGCGGCGCGAACGCATCGCGCAGTTCGTGCGCGGCAACGTGTGCACCAAGACCGAGATCGGCCTGAAGGCCACCGGCAACGGCATGATCGCGATCACCAACTGGCACCTGCTCAGCGAAGCCGAGGAGGAAGCGGAGCAGGACGAGACGGAGTGGGTCGACGCGCCCGGCATGGTCGCCGACGCGGCCCGCGTAGCTTATGAGGTGTTGCCGCTGACTCCCGGCCGCGCCGCCGGCAACAGCCTCGACGTGCTGGACCGGCGCTGGGCGCGCGGCAACATATTGAGCTATCTCGCTGATCTGCCCGACCTGATGGTGTTCAACGACGAGGCGCACCATATCCATGAGCTGAAATCGGGCGGCGAGACCACCGAGGTCGAGTGGCAGAAGAGCCTGTCTATCATCGCCGAGGGCAAGGGCCGCCGTTTCGTGCAGATGGATTTCTCCGCCACTCCGTACAACGACGTCGGTGGCGGAAGGAACCGGCGCAAGGTGTATTTCCCGCACATCGTGGTTGACTTCGACCTGAAGGCGGCGATGCGGCTGGGCCTGGTGAAATCGATGGTGCTGGACAAGCGCAAGGAACTGGGCGCGCTGCCGCTGGAATTCACCGCCGAACGCGATGCCGACGGCAACGTGGCGCTTTCCGAAGGTCAGCGCGTGATGCTGCGCGCCGGCCTGCAGAAACTGCGCAAGCTGGAAGCGGATTTCGCCCGCGTCGATGCCGCGCGCCATCCGAAGATGCTGGCGGTGTGCGAGGACACCACGGTGTCGCCCCTGGTGGCCGATTTCCTGCGTGATGAGGGCTTGCACGAGGAGGATGTGCTCACCGTCGACTCGGGCAGGAAAGCCGAGCTGGGCGAGAAGCAGTGGGCACCGCTGCGCCAGCGCCTGTTCAACGTGGACAAGCACGCGCAACCACGCGTCATCGTCAGCGTGCTGATGCTGCGCGAGGGCTTCGACGTCGACAACATCTGCGTGATCGTGCCGCTGCGTTCCAGCCAGGCGCAGATCCTGCTGGAGCAGACCATCGGCCGCGGCCTGCGCCTGATGTGGCGCGACCCGGAGTACGCCGACATCAAGCGCGAGAACCGCGAGCGGATCAACCGCGGCGAGGAACCGGGTTCGCTGATCGACATCCTCTCGATCGTCGAGCATCCGGCGTTCCAGAGCTTCTATGATGAGCTGATGCGCGAAGGCCTGGTCGGCACCACCGGCGACGACGAGGGCAGCAGCACCGGCGACCTGATCGCGGCGGAGCTGCGCGAGGACTTCGAGAAGTACGACTTCGCCATCCCGTTCATCCTGCGCGAGACCGAGGAGAACATCGAACACCTGCCGATCGACATCGCCGCGCTGCCGGCTTTCAGCGCGATGAGCCGCGCGAAACTGGCCGAGCTGCTGGGTAAGGGCGACACCTTCACGTCGCAGGACCTGCAGAGCAGCACGCTGTTCGGCGATTACCGCGTCGACGGCGTGGCGATGAACGTCAGCGGCTACAACGAACTGCTGTCGCGGCTGACCAGGCGAGTCAGCCAGGCCCTGAATCATCCGCTGCCGAAGGGCAACAAGATCGCCCGGAACCTGGATCGTCCGTACCTGCAGATGAATACCGCCGCGCTGGCGATGGCACTGGATGACTACATCCGCGAGAGGCTGTTTGACGAGCTTTTCGAGCCGTTCGAGAACGAAGGCTGGCGCCTGCTTCTGCTGCAACCGGTGGTCGATCACATCGTACGGATCTTCGGTCTGGCGCTGGTGCGGGCCGAGCAACACACCATCACCGGTTCGACCGAAGTGCGCCATCGCTTACTGTCCGAGGTGACCAAGTGGATGGTGCGCGAAAGCGCTTCGCTGGAAGTGTCCAAGTGCATCTACACGCGGCTGCCCTTCCCCACCCACAGCGGCGGGCTGGAACGCGCCTTCATCGAATGGGCGCAAATCGATGCCAGCGTGGAAGCGTTCTGCAAGATCAGCGAGAACCGCCACGACTTCGTGCGCCTGCGCTACGTGAAGGACGACGGCATGCCCGCGTTCTACATCCCGGACTTCCTTGTGCGCACGGCCGACGCCATCTACCTGGTCGAGACCAAGGCACAAGAACAGGTCAGCCATCCGAACGTGCAGCGCAAGCTGAAGGCGGCCACCACGTGGTGCGAGCGGATCAACGCGCTCGACGCGGAGCAGCGCGGCGAGCGTGTCTGGCATTACGCACTGGTCGGCGAGTCGTTGTTCCACGACTGGCGCGAGAAAGGCGCACGGCTGGGCGAGCTGCTGGCGTTCGCGCGCGCCCGCGCGGCGCCCACGGCCCAGTCGCAGGGCGGGTTGGCGCTGGACAACTGATGGATCGCCCTTGTGGGAGCGGCTTCAGCCGCGACGCTCTTGATCTGCATGGGTCAAAAACTGAAGAGCGTCGCGGCCGAAGCCGCTCCCACAGCAAGCCGCTCCCGCAGACAGACACGCCGCTGGCAGCGTGGGTACGGCAGGGAACGGGCGTCGCCGAGTACGGTCGCACATGACTTCCGCAAGGTGACATCGGACGGACAGTCTGCAACCATCGGCCTCTTTTGGCGCATCCGACGCCCGCCCAGGAGCTCCCATGTCCCAATCCAGTCCGATTCGCCGCGACGTCGGCCCGTTCGCCCTGATGCTTACCGGCCTGGGCTCGATCATCGGCTCCGGCTGGCTGTTCGGCGCCTGGCGCGCGGCCGGCCTGGCCGGCCCCGGCGCGGTGTGGGCCTGGGTGCTGGGCGCGGCGATCATCATGACGATCGCGCTGACCTACGCCGAACTGGGTGCGATGTTCCCGGAATCCGGCGGCATGGTGCGCTACAGCCATTATTCGCACGGCTCGCTGGTCGGCTTCATCGGTGCGTGGGCGAACTGGATCGCGATCGTCTCGGTGATTCCGGTCGAAGCCGAGGCCTCGGTGCAGTACATGGCTTCGTGGCCCTGGCAGTGGGCGCATGACCTGTACGTCCACATGCCCGACGGCCACGGCGAACTCGCCGTGCCGGGACTGATGATCGCGGCCGTGCTGGTGATCATCTATTTCCTGGTCAACTTCTGGAGCGTGAAGCTGTTCGCCCACTCCAACACGGCGATCACCGTGTTCAAGCTGGTGGTGCCGGCCGCCACCGGCCTCGCCTTGATCGCCAGCGGCTTCCACAGCGAGAACTTCTCGGTCGGCATCCACGGCGAGAAGCACGCCACCGACTTCGCCGCCATCCTCACCGCGGTCGCCACCGCCGGCATCGTGTTCAGCTTCAACGGTTTCCAGAGTCCGGTGAATCTCGCCGGCGAAGCGCGCAACCCGGGCAAGAGCATCCCGTTCGCGGTGCTCGGCTCGATCGCGCTGGCCACCGTCGTCTACGTGATCCTGCAGGTCGCCTATATCGGCGCGGTGCCGCCGGACCTGCTGGCCAAGGCCGGCTGGCATGGCATCGACTTCCGCTCGCCGTTCGCCGAGCTGGCGATCATCGTCAACCTGCACTGGCTGGCGATGCTGCTTTACATCGATGCATTCATCAGCCCCAGCGGCACCGGCATGACCTACACCGCCACCACCGCGCGGATGATCTACGGCATGGAGCGCAACGGCACCTTGCCGAAGATCCTCGGCCAGGTGCATCCGAAGTGGGGCGTGCCGCGCCCGGCGATGTGGCTGAACCTGGCGGTGTCGTTCCTGTTCCTGTTCTTCTTTCGCGGCTGGGGCACCCTGGCGGCGGTGATCTCGGTGGCCACGATCATCTCCTACCTGACCGGTCCGGTCAGCGTGATGACCTTGCGCCGCACCGCACCGGAACTGCATCGCCCGTTCCGCCTGCGCGGCCTGCCGATACTCGCCGGCGTCGCCTTCATCATGTCGACCGAGCTGCTGTACTGGGCGAAGTGGCCGCTGACCGGCGAGATCATCGTGCTGATGGTGGTGGCGTTGCCGGTGTACCTGTACTACCAGGCCAAGAGCGGCTGGCACGATTTCGCGCGGCAGATGAAAGGCGCCTGGTGGCTGGTGTTCTACCTGCCCACGCTGGCGCTGGTGTCGTGGGGCGGCAGCACCACGTTCGGCGGCAAGGGCTACCTGTCGTACGGCATGGACCTGGGCGTCGTGGCGGTGATCGGCCTGGTGTTCTACTTGTGGGGCGTGAAGTGCGGCTGGCGCACGCCGTCGGTGGAGGCGGCGCAGCTGGAAGCACGCGTCGACCCGTTCACGCCGCTGGTGCCGCCGGACGAGGAAACGGCCGAACGCATCACCGGCCGCTGAGCCCCATACCGGTTGCCATGGAAAACGCGCGGCGCAAGCCGCGCGTTTTTCGTTCGGGGATGCTTGCCGTCCAGCGCACGTGTCGAAAACGCGCCGCTCCGTTCGTCATTGATGCGAGAGCACGCGAAAGGGCGCCCTGCCTGACGTGCGAAGGAGAACGACAATGCATTCCCCCGGCAATCGTTTCGCGAGAAGAGCGGCCGGCTGCCCGCCCTTGCCGGCACAACCCGGAGCGGGTCGCATGACGGACACGCAGCAGGCCGGCGATCTCGTGCTTCGCTTCTACGCGACCTGCCACTCGGCCGACCGCGACGCGATCGAGACGCTGCTGAGTCCCGACTTCAGCTTCACCAGCCCGCATGACGACGCCATCGACCGTGCCACGTATTTCGAACGCTGCTGGCCGCATGCCGGAACGTTCGCCTACCTGGACGTGAAGGAACTCCTCATCGAGGACGACACCTGTTTCGTGCTTTACGAAGGCGCCGCCGCCAACGGCTCGGCGTTCCGCAATATCGAGCGGCTCCAGCTGGAAAGCGGCCGCGTCCGCTCGGTGGAAGTCTTCTTCGGCCGGCCGCGGGACGAAGCTGCGGATGCCGCAAGCGGGATCCGCGCCCTCGTCGAGAGCCAGGCGCAGGCCATCCGCGACAAGGACGCCGACGGAGTGATGAGCCACAACGCGCCCGACATGCTGTCCTTCGACATCGTCGCGCCGCTGCGCCAGCGTAGCGCGGAAGTGGTGCGCGAGCGGCTGCGGCACTGGTTCGATGCCTTCGACGGCGGCATCGGCTGCGAGGTGCGCGAACTCGAGGTGGCGACCTCCGGCGACACCGCATTCGCCCATTTTCTGCAGCGCTTCAGCGGCACCAACATCAGCGGCATGGCGATCGACATGTGGGTGCGCGTGACGATGGGACTGCGCCGGATCGGCGGCCGCTGGCTGATCGTCCACGAGCACGTGTCCGACCCGTTCGATCACGACAGCGGCATGGGGCTGACCCGGCTCGCTCCCTGAGCACGCGCTGTCCGATCAAGACATCGACCGGGCGATCGCAGCCGGATAAGCGGTGCCGCGGCCCAACACTGCGGCAACGCCTTCAAGCCAGTGCCAGCACATCTCCCAGCAACGCTTGCGCGGTCACTTCCGGCCCGGCACCCGGCCCCTGGATCACCAGCGGCTGGGTGTTGTAGCGGGTGGTGGTGAGCGCGAACTGGTTGTCGGTGCCGTACAGGCGTGCGGCCGGATGGCTCAGCGGCACTTCGACCAGGCCGACGCGGGCCCGGCCGCGCTGGTTGAGGCGGGCAAGGAAACGCAGCACGCAGCTGCGCGACCTGGCATCGGCATGCAGTTTGGCCAGCGGCTCGTCCAGTTCCTCCAGCCGGGCCAGGAAAGACTCCGTATCCAGCGCGCGCAGCGACTCGGGCACCAGGCCTTGCACGTCCACCTCGTCGGTGCCGAGCGAAAAGCCGGCGTTGCGGGCGATGATCAGCAGCTTGCGCGCAACGTCCTCGCCGGACAGGTCCGAGCGCGGATCGGGTTCGGTGTAGCCGAGCTGGCGCGCCTCGCGCAGCAGCGCGGAAAACGGGCGGCTGCCGTCGTATTGATTGAACAGCCACGACAGCGAGCCGGAGAACACGCCTTCCAGCGTGAGCAGGCTGTCGCCGCAGCTGCGCAGGCGGCGCAGCGTGGACAGCACCGGCAGGCCGGCACCGACGGTGGCCGAATCGCCGTAGCGACCGCCATGCGCGACCGCTGCCTGCAGCGCACGCCAGCCAGGCAGTTCACCGCCGGCCAGCGCCTTGTTCGCGGTGACCACGTGATAGCCGCGCGCCAGCCACTCGGCGTGGCGCGACGCCAGCGGCGCGCTGGCGGTGGCGTCGACGATCACCCGGACCGCCGCGCCGCTGGCATCGAGCGCAGCGAGCAGGCCGGCGTTGTCGCGGGTGTCGCCCTGGTGATTCAGTTGCTCGCGCAGGCTGCGGCTGGCGAGGCTGGCCGGATCGGTCTGCTGCCGCCGCGAATTGGCAGCGCCGACCAGCCGCAACGAGGCCGCGGCCGGCGTGTTGAGCAGCTTCAGCAGCGCGCCGCCGACCACGCCGGTGCCAAGCAGCACGATGGCGATGGCAGGCGCTGTGGGAGCGATTTTTGTGGGAGCGACTTCAGTCGCGACTGTCCCGCGGGCCGTGATCGCGGATGCAGCCGCTCCCACGGTAGCCGCCGCATCCAGCACCGCGCTCATGCGATCACCCGGCGTTTGGATTTCTCCACGGTGGCCGCGCGCAGCAGCGCCGCATCGAGGTCGCGCAGCAAATCGTCGCCGTCTTCGATGCCCACCGACAAGCGCAGCAGGCTGTCGGCGATGCCGGCATTGCGGCGCGCCTCGGGCGCCATCGCCGAATGCGTCATCGAGGCCGGATGCGCGATCAGGCTCTCCACGCCGCCCAGCGACTCGGCCAGCGAGAAGTACTGCAGCCCGTCGACGAAGGCCTCGATCTGCGTCACGTCGCCTTCCAGCTCGAAGCTGAGCATGGCGCCGAAACCCTGCTGCTGGCGCGAGGCCAGCGCATGGCCGGCGTGGCCGGCCAGACCGGGGTAGTACACCTTGCGCACGGCCGCATGACCGTCCAGCTGGGCAGCGATGCGGGTGGCGTTCTCCTGGTGCTGGCGCAGCCGCACGCTGAGCGTGCGCAGGCCGCGCAGGGTGAGATAGCTGTCGAACGGCGCGCCGGTGAGGCCGTTGCAGTTGGCCCACCACTTCAGCTGATCGAACACCGCCGCGTCGCGCGCCACCACCGCGCCGCCGACCACGTCGCTGTGGCCGTTGATGTATTTGGTGGTGGAATGCACCACCACGTCGGCGCCCAGCAGCAGCGGCTGCTGCAGCGCCGGCGACAGGAACGTGTTGTCGACCACCAGCAGCGCGCCGACCGCGTGCGCGGCCTGCGCCACGTGGCGGATGTCGGTGATGCGCAGCAGCGGATTGGACGGCGTCTCCACCCAGACCAGCGCGGGCTTCTGCGCCAGGCCGGCGGCCAGCGCCGCACTGTCGGTGAGGTCGGCGAACTCCACGCGGAAGCGGCCTTTCTTCGCCCATGCATCCAGCAACCGCCAGGTGCCGCCGTAGCAATCGTGCGCGGCCAGCACCGTGGCGCCCGCCGGCACCAGTTCCAGCGCCAGCGCCACCGCCGACATGCCGCTCGACGTCACCACCGCGCCGGCGCCCTGCTCCAGTTCCGCCAGCGCATTGCCGAGCAGGTCGCGGGTGGGGTTGCCGCTGCGCGAGTAGTCGTACGGCCGCTTGCCGCCAAGGCCGTCGAAACTGTAGTTGGTCGACAGGTGCAGCGGCGGCACCACCGCGCCGTGCTGGGTGTCCGATTCGATGCCGGCGCGCACGGCGCGGGTACAGGGGGCGGACTCGCTCATCTCAATCTCCAGGTCTTTCAAATCTGTTTTGTAGGAGCGCACCCTGTGCGCGAGGAATCTTGCGGTACAACGAATCGCGCACAGGGTGCGCTCCTACGCCAATGTCTCGCGCAGCAGCGGCGCGAGCTGCTCGGGTTCTTTCAGGAAGGCGTCGTGGCCGTACGGCGACTCGATCACCTCGAGCGTGGCCGGACCATGCAGGCGGCGCTGCAGCTCGCACAGGTCGGCCAGCGGCACCAGCCGGTCGGACGGAAACCCGATCAGCATGGCCGGCGTGGGAATCTGTTCCGGCTGGACGTCGTGCAGGTCGATCGACTCGGACAGCGCCAGGAACCGCTCGGCGTCGAAGCGCTCGACGAAGCGGCGGCCCTGATGCTCCAGGTAGTCCTCGACCGGAAAACGGAAGCGGTCGTCGCGCCACTCCGGACTGCCGGCAAAGCGGCGACCGAACTCGCCGCTGCCGCGGTAGGTGGTGATCGCCAGCTGGCGGGCCAGCGCCAGCGCCTCGTCGACCTGGCCGCTGGCCTGACCCAGGCGCACGATCCCGCGCTGCACGCTGCGCTGCGCCGTACTGAGGGGGTGCGGCCGATGCGCGCCGGCCAGCAGCACCAGCCGGTCCACGCGGCGCGGATGCCGCGCGGCAAACGCCAGCGCCACCATCGCGCCATACGAGGAGCCGACGAAGGCATGTGCCCGCGGGATGTCCAGCGCCTGCAGCAAGGCGGCCAGCGCGTCGGCCTGATCCTCGCTGGACACCGAGCCGGCGCCCAGCTCGTCCGGGGTCAGCCAGTCGATCGCCAGCACGCGCCAGCGCTCCAGATCGATCGCCGCACCGCTGCCGACCAGCGCCTGCCACCAGCCTGGAGCGGCATGGCCGTCCAGCGCGGTGACGTCGCGGTCGGCCGAGATGCCGCCTTGCACGATCAGCGTCGGCGCATCCGGCGCGCCGCACCACAGGTAGCGCACCTCGACCTCGCGCGGGCCGTTGCCGTACCTGGGGTTGATGACCAGCCGCCGCGTGCTGCGCTGGGCGGTCAGGCCCTCGCGACGCGATGCCACATGAAAGCGTGCCGAAGGGCGGCTGAAATCGGGCTCGGCGAGTGGCTGCGGCTGAAAAGTCATGCGGTTCTCCGATCGCATCGCCTGCGGAGGCGCCGGAGCCGGGTGTCACCCGTGCGCGCGAAGGGAGCTGCGGCAGGAATGACGCCCATCTCTCGGGGCGCCGTGGCGCCTCCGCAGGATTTGGCACCGTGACGGGAACGCTTCCCGCTGGTTGCCCCGGCATCAAAGGGCCTATCCCTCCGCCGGTCTCGATGAGTGGAGCGGATATTGAAGGCTACCATCATGTGTTGTCAATAGACGTCTAAACATCTAAACGTATATATGTTCATTGGTTATAACCATCGGCCGATCCTGCAGAGGTCGGACATGCGCCACCCGCGCCTTAGACCGAAGCACCGCGTGCCGCCGGTGCCGCCCCTTCCCGGCCGAACCCGCACACCCCACCTGGCTGTGGCTGCGTGTGTAGGAGCCCGCTCGCGGGCGATGCTCTTGGATGTTCTTCGGTTCGACCAAACCCAAAGCAAGAGCATCGCCCGCCAGCGGGCTCCTACACACACGGTCCATCTCAGGCCGGGTGGGTGGCGGCCGTCGCCGCTTCATGCAAGCCCTGCTAACGTAAGGGGATGACCGATTACCCCGATACGTCCGCGCTGCACACCCGGCTGCAGCGCGACGGCTTTGCCTTCGTCACCGCCGACACCATGCGCCGCCTGCTGCAGGCGCCGATGCTGGCCGACTGGCCCGCGTTCGCTGCCAGCTGGAACGACCTGGCGCCGGACAGCTATCTCGCCGCCAGCGGCCGCCGCCGGCGCAGGCGCCATGCCACGTTCGCCGCCGATGCGGGCGGCGAGGTGCGGCGCCAGCCGCACCAGCCGCATTACCAGAGCCTGCAGTACAACCACTTGCAAGGCGACATCCAGCGCTGGTTCGAACCCGTGCTGCCGACGATCGCCGATGGCGCCAGCCTGCGGCGCATCCTCGGCTTCTGCCGCGACTGTTTCGGCGCGCTGGCGCCGGCTGGCCGGCATTGGCATATCGAGGTGCACCAGTTCCGCATCGAGGCGCGCGCCGACGAGGCCGGCGAGCCGACGCCGGAGGGCGTGCACCGCGATGGCGTCGATTACGTGCTGGTGCTGCTGATCGATCGCACCAACATCGAGAGCGGCACCACCACCATCCATGCCCACGACGGCAGCCTGCTGGGCAGCTTCACGCTCACCCACGCACTGGATGCCGCACTGGTCGACGACGCCCGCGTATTCCACGGCGTCACCGCGGTGACACCGCTCGATCCGGCCCAACCGGCGCATCGCGACGTGCTGGTGGTGACGTTCAAGGCGACGGGCTGACAGCAGTCCACCCCCCGCTGGCATCGATTGGGGTACGCGGATCGTCCGGGCGAGCGGGCTACCCATCCGCTTTCGCGACGGCGACCAACATTCGCCTCACGCGCAATCGCGTAAGATGCATCCCTGATCTTTCGCCAGGCCATGACATGTCCCTCGATTCATCACATCGCGGGGATTCCTCTGCCGATTCGCTGTCAGTTGATGTCCACGCCGAGCGGCTGACGTTCAACGGCGACAATTCGTTCCATCGCGAACTGCGCCGCCGCGTCGATGCCGAATTCAAGCGCGGCGGCACCCGCCAGCGCGACAGCGCACAGATGTACCTGAAAACGGCGGCCATCCTCGCCATGTTCGCGCTTGCCTATGTCGCGCTGGTGTTCTTCGCCGTCACGTGGTGGCAGGCGCTGCCGCTGGCCCTTGTACTCGGCACGGCGACGGCGGGAATCGGTTTCAACATCATGCACGACGGCGGCCATCAGGCGTATTCGGAGCGGCGCTGGGTCAACCGGCTGATGGCGCTGGCGCTGGACCTGGTCGGCGGCAGCTCGTACATCTGGCAGTGGAAGCACGCGCGTTTCCACCATACCTGGGTCAACGTGGCCGGCCACGACAGCGACATCGATCTCGGCGTGCTGGGCCGGCTGTCGCCGCAGCAGCCGCGCCGGCCATGGCATCGCTGGCAGCACCTCTATCTGTGGCCGCTGTACGGCGTCACCGCAATCCGCTGGCATTTCTACGGCGATTTCCGCGACATGATCACCGGCACCGTCGGCGAGCGTCCGTTCAAGCGACCGAAAGGCTGGGATCTGGCCGGATTCGTGATCGGCAAGCTGGTGTTCTTCACCCTCGCATTCGGCCTGCCGCTGATCTTCCATCCGGTCGGCGCCGTGCTGCTGTTCTACAGTCTGGTTTCGGCGGTCGCCGGCATCCTGCTGGCGCTGGTGTTCCAGATGGCGCACGTGGTGGAGGAAGCCGCGTTCCCGATACCGGACGAAGCCGGTCAGCGGATCGACGTGCCATGGGCGATCCATCAGCTGGAAACCACGGTGGATTTCGCGCGCGGCAACCGCGTATTGAGCTGGCTGATCGGCGGGCTGAATTTCCAGGTCGAGCACCACCTGTTTCCGCGTATCTCGCACGTGCACTACCCGCTGGTCGCGCGCGTGGTGGAAGCCACCTGTCGCGAGTACGGCGTGACCTATCGCGAACACCGCACGTTCGGTGCCGGCATCGCCTCGCACTACCGCCTGCTGCGGCGACTGGGCAGGCCGGTCGCCACGACCGGCACGGCACCAGTCGCGCTGTTGCCCGAGTCATTGCTGCACAGCTGACGTGCGACCGTCGCCTGGACGTGAATTCCCCACTGCCGCGGAATTCACGCCCAGCGAGCTTGCACCTTGCGATGCTGTGTTCGCAGTAGCCATGCCTTCGGTACGGTTTCACCTCCGGGCAAGCGCGTGCGCTGACATTTGCCGCTGTCCTTGACCTGTGGCTCCGCCACAAGCTTGGCATTCCATATAGGGCACATCATGAAAACGAAACTAGTCTTGGCCATGTGCGCCGCTCTGCTGGCATCCGGCGCAGCGATGGCAGCGCAGTCCGACGATCAAAGCGGCACCGTTCAAACCACCAAGACCACGACCACTACCGTGCAGCACGTCAACGGCGCCAACACCACCTGGTACAAGGAAGGCGGAGTTGTGCCCACCGAGTATCGCGACAATCGTTACGTTGTTCAGCACTGGCAGGTCGAGCACCTGAACGAGCCGGTCCATGGTTCCCATTGGGTGCGTGGCGACGATGGCGACTACCTGCTGGTCGATGAAACCACCGGAGCGATCACCAAGATCATCCACCACACCGACTGACCCACCAGAGGCGCGCCCGTCGGCGCGCCCCGCTCAAACGGATCCATGGCCTCCATGGATCCGTTTTTTCGTGGCGATACTCAACCCTCAGATTGACCGAGTCTCCCCGCGGTTCGAGGTACTTCCATTTGCGATGAACCAATCCGGCTGCGACACTCAAGGCACGGCGTTCCGGCCATGGAGCGCCGCGGTCAGCCATCCGGGGGAAGTTGCCATGTCCGTTGCCGCAAACGTCGTGATCGCCGTCATCGTGCTGTTGCATCTGTGGTTCCTGATCCTGGAAATGTTCCTGTGGACCAGGCCCTCCGGTCGCCGCGCGTTCGGCCTCACCGCGGAATTCGCCGAGCAATCGAAAGCGCTCGCCGCCAATCAAGGTCTGTACAACGGCTTCCTCGCCGCCGGGCTGGTCTGGGGTCTCTGTCTGGGCAGCGCCGGCTTCGGTGTGAAAGTGTTCTTCCTCGGCTGCGTGCTGGTCGCCGGCATCTTCGGCGGACTGACCGCGAGCCGGAAGATTCTGTGGATACAGGCGTTGCCGGCGGCGATCGGACTGGCACTCGTCCAGCTGGCCTGATCAAGCAGACGCTCATGACGGTTCCCTCCCGCGAAGCTGTCGGACCGCGCTTCGATCCCGCCTTGATGCAGCGCGCCCGCGAAAAGACCTGGGCCGCACTGCGCGGCATCCACCAGCGCATGCGTCCCGGCATCAGCGAGGACGAGGCGAAGCTCGAAGCGGCCGAAGTATTCCGCGAACTGGGCTTCGAGCGGTTGTGGCATCCGGTGCTGATCCGCATCGGCGCGAACACCACCAAGACGTATCGGCAACGCTCCGACTCTAATGTGCGGCTGGGCGAGAACGACAGCTACTTCATCGACCTCGGACTGGTGTTCGACGGGCATGAGGGCGACGTGGGCGATACCTTCGTGGTCGGCCACGCGCCGGAACGACAGGCATGCGCGGATGCGGCGCGTGCCCTGTTCGGCGAAGTTGCCGACGCGTGGCGCACGCAGGGACTGAGCGGCCAGGCGCTGTATGCCTTTGCCGGCGAGCGTGCCGAGACGATGGGCTGGCGGTTCAACCATGCGACCAAGGGGCACCGGGTCAGCGACTTTCCGCACTCGGTGCACCGAGGCGGCGACCTGGGTGACCTGGAAGCGTCTCCATCCGGCGGATTGTGGATATTGGAGATCCAGATCGCGCATCCCACCGAACCCTTCGGCGCGTTCTACGAGGATCTGCTCGCGCGCTGATCCGCGCGCAACAGCCCATCTGCGGCAATCACCCGGGGTGAACGGCATGCGCGCTATGCTGGCGCCTCATCCGGGCGTTGCCCGGATTTTCAGGCTGTCCCGCATGCCGTCGTATCTGAAGCCCGTGCCCACTCCCGCCGCCACCGCCGGCAAGGGCGGCTCATCGGCGAAAACCCGCAAGCTGCCACCGGCCAGCACCATGATCGTCGGCATCGGCGCCTCGGCCGGCGGGCTCGAAGCGTTCAAGGCGTTCTTCGCTCAGATGCCGGCGGATGGCGAGCTGGCCTTTGTGCTGGTGCAGCACCTGGCACCCGATCACAACAGCCTGCTGACGGAGCTGATCGGCCGCAGTACCGTCATGCCGGTGCTCGAAGCGACCCATGGCATGCGCGTCGAAGCGCGGCATGTCTACGTGATTCCGCCGAATGCCACGCTGACCATTGCCGACGGCGTGTTGCAGGTATGCAAGCCGGCGCCGCCGCGCGAGCATCGCTGGCCGATCAATACGTTCTTCACGTCGCTGGCCGAGGACCAGGGCGATTGCGCGGTGTGCGTGGTGCTGGCCGGGACCGGCAGCGATGGTGCGCTGGGACTGCGCGCGGTGAAGGATCACGGCGGGTTGACGCTGGCGCAGTCCGGCTTCGATCACGAGGCGATGACCGGCATGCCGGCCAATGCGGTGGCGACCGGGCTGGTCGACGCGGTGATGCCGGTGTCCGACATGCCGGCGCGACTGTTGACCTATCAGAAGCAGATGCACGCCGCGAGGCAGAAAAAGGGTTCCGATGGCGTGCGCGGCGACGTGGCCGCGCACCTGAAAACCATCTGCGAACTGCTGCATGCCGAAATCGGCCACGATTTCGGCCAGTACAAGGAAAAGACTCTGATGCGGCGGATCCAGCGGCGCATGCTGGTGGTGCAGGCCGAGACCGTCACGGATTACATCGAGTACCTGCGCGAGCATCCGAACGAACATGAACTGCTGTTCCGCGAATTCCTGATCGGGGTAACCGAGTTCTTTCGCGACCCGGTCGCGTTCGAGGCGCTGCGCACCATCGCGATCCCGTCGCTGCTGGCCGACAAGACCAGCGATGACGTGCTGCGAATCTGGGTGCCAGGCTGCGCCACCGGCGAGGAGGCCTACTCCATCGCGATCCTGCTGCGCGAGGCGATGGGTTCGCAACGCGGCCTGAAGGTGAAGATCTTCGCCACCGACATCGACGACCAGGCGATCGATCGCGCCCGTGCCGGACGCTATCGCGCGCCGTTGAACGGTATTTCGCCCGAGCGCCTCGAGCGCTGGTTCAGCAAGGATCGCGACGACTACTGCGTGGCCAAGCAGATCCGCGAGATGTGCATCTTCTCGCCGCACAGCGTGATCAAGGACCCGCCGTTCTCGCGGATGGACCTGGTCTCCTGCCGCAATCTGCTGATCTATCTCGACAACGACCTGCAGGAACGGCTGGTGCAGTCGTTCCACTACGCGTTGCGACCCGGCGGCTTCCTGCTGCTGGGGCCGTCGGAGCGGCTGGCGCGGAACGCGCGCCTGTTCACCGAGCTGGACAAGAAGCAGCGACTGTATGCGCGTCGCGACGGCGCGCATACGCGCCCGCGGGGCTTTGTCAGCATGCAGCCACGGCCTTTCAACGGCACCGAGCAGGCCACGCCGCGGCATGCCGAAGACCTGATCGATCAGCATGCGCGCCAGGCACTGGAGCCGTGGTCGCCTGCCTACGTGGTGATCAACAGCAGCCACGACGTACTGCGTTTCGGCGGCGATACCGGACGTTACCTGGCACCATCGGCCGGCGCGGCAAGCCTCAACCTGTTCCAGCTGCTCGACAAGTCGCTACGCGGCGCCGTACGCGCGGCCACGCTGCAGGCATTCGCCAGCGGCAAGCAGGTGATCCGCGAAGGACTGACCGTCCTGCTCAACGGGCTTGAGCGGTCGTTGCGGCTGATCGTGGAGCCGCTGGGTCAGGATGATCTCCGTGACGACGGCAAAGTCGAGATGTGTGTGGTCGCCTTCCACGAACTCGAACCCGCGTCGTACTCGACCGACCCGACGACGGACGGCAAGCCCGGCAGCGAGCCCACCCGCACCCACGCGCTGGAGGACGAATTGCGCGGCACACGCATGCAGCTTCACGCCGCCGTCGAACTGCACGAAACGGCCAGCGAGGAGCTGAAGTCGGCGAACGAGGAATACCAGTCGGTCAACGAGGAACTGCAGTCCGCCAACGAGGAGCTGGAAACCTCGACCGAGGAAATGCAGTCGATCAACGAGGAATTGCAGACCGTCAACGCCGAGCTCAACAGCAAGAACGAGGCCTTGAACCGGCTCAATAATGACATCCGCAACCTGCTGGACAGCACGCACATCGCGACCATCTTCCTGGACCGCGAGCTGCACATCCGCAGCTACACGCCGATGATGACCGAGCTGTTCCATCTGCGTGACGGCGACAAGGGCCGCCCGATCACCGAGATCTCGCCGCGCATCAACTACCCGGAACTGAAAAGCGACGTGGCGCAGGTTCTGAACGACATGGCGGTTACCGAACGCACCTTGCGCGGTGCCGGCGAGGCGCCGACCTTTCTGCTGCGCATGCGTCCCTACCTGACCTTCGACAATGTCGTCGACGGCGTGGTGCTGACCTTCGTCGACATCACCGAAAGCCAGCAGCTGAACAGCGAGCACGCCCGCCTGGCGGCCATCGTGAACTCCTCGCGCGATGCGATCTTCGGTTTTTCGCTGGATGAACGCATCAGCAGCTGGAACGTCGGTGCCGAACGCATCTTCGGCATGACCGCCGAACAGATGGTCGGCCAGCCCTTGAGCATGCTGCTGCCGCCCGAGCCGTCCGAGGAGACCAGGAAGTTTTTCGTCAGCCACGAGCGGCCGCTGCGGCTGGCCGAGTTCGACATGACCTGGGTGCGACCGGACGGCAAATCGGTACCGCTGGCGATCAGCTATTCGCCGGTATGCGATCACGAAGGCACGATGTTCGCCGGCAAGCTGATCGCGCGCGACGTCACCGAGCGCGTACGCGCGGCACGGCACACGGAAATGATGCTGGCCGAGCTCAACCATCGGGTGAAGAACACCTTGGCCACGGTGCAGGCGATAGCCCAGCAGACCCTTGCCAATGCGCCGGATCTGCCCGCCTTCAGGGACAGCTTCCTGTCGCGGCTGCTGGCGCTGTCGAACACCCACAACCTGCTGGCACGGGATGCGTGGCTGGGTGCACCGCTGATCGGCATCGTCAACAGCGAACTGGCGCCGTACCGCAACGACAGCGACACACGCGTGGACGATGCGCGGGTACGCCTGCAGGGCAACGAGATCAACCTGCCGCCGAAACAGGCGCTGGCGCTCAGCATGGCCTTCCACGAGCTGGCCACCAATGCCGGCAAGTACGGCTCGCTATCCGTGCCGGAAGGCCAGGTCACCGTCACCTGGGCAACACGCATGAAGGACCACCGTCCGTGGCTGCTGCTGCAGTGGACGGAAAGCGGTGGACCCGCCGTCGATCCGCCCACGCGCCGCGGCTTCGGTTCACGCCTGATCGATGAAGGCGTGCCGTATGAACTGGATGGCGAGGTGACGCTGGCATTTCCCCGCGACGGTGCCACCTGCACCATCGATGTACCACTGGACGAGGTAGTTTCCTGATGATCATTGACAGCCACCTGCCCTGCATCCTGCTCGCCGAAGACGAGATGATGCTGGCGATGATGCTGGAAGATCGCCTGAATGCATCGGGTTACAACGTGATCAAGGCGGCGCGCCTGGCCAGGTGCCTGGAGCTGGCCGAGTCCGCATCGATCGACCTGGCGATCCTCGACATCAACCTGGCCGGCGAAGTCAGTTTTCCCGCTGCCCTGGTGTTGCGTCGCCGCGGCATACCGTTCGTGTTTTCCTCCGGCTACGGCGATGAAGACATACCGGACGTGTGGCGCAACGAAACGGTCCTGCAGAAACCCTATGACACCCGGCAGCTGACCGCGGCACTGACTGCCCTGCGCGCCGCCTGACGACCGCCGCACAAGAGTGCGCGCCCTGTTGCCGGCACCGGACCCGACAACGCGTGCCGTGCCGCCCCGATCGGGCCATTCGACGCGGCCTCGCCGCGTACCGGTTATCATGCAGCCGACACGTACGCGCAGCCTGCCTGCACAGGCCCGCACATCCTGCGACCTGACCTGCAGTCCCATTGAAAAAGCGCCTGCCGGACAGCATCTGGTCTGCCCGCCGTCCGCTTGCTCGACACACTTTTCCGGAATCTCTACCGTGGCCCGACAGAAACCTCTCTCGCTCTACCGCAACATCGGCATCATTGCGCATATCGATGCCGGCAAGACCACCACCACCGAGCGCGTGCTGTATTACACCGGCAAGAAGCACCAGATCATCGACGTGCACGACACCAAGGACGGCAAGGGCTCGACCACCACCGACTACATGGAGCAGGAGCGCAAGCGCGGCATCACGATCCAGTCGGCCGCGGTGTCCACCGAGTGGAAGGGCCATCAGGTCAATATCATCGACACGCCGGGACACGTGGACTTCACCATCGAGGTGAACCGTTCGCTGCGCGTGCTCGACGGCGCCGTGGTGGTGTTCGACGGTGTCGCCGGCGTGGAACCGCAGACCGAGACCAACTGGCGCCTGGCCGACCAGTACAAGGTCCCGCGTATCTGCTACATCAACAAGATGGACCGCATCGGCGCCAGCTTCGCGCATTGCGTGCAGGGCATCCGCGAGCGTCTGGGCGCCAACGCGCTGTTGTGCCAGATTCCGCTGGGCAGCAGCGACGAGTTCGTGGGCATGGCCGACCTGGTCGCCGGCGTGGGCTACATCTGGGCCTCCGACGACAAGGACAGCACATGGGAAACCGTGCCGCTCGATCAGTTGAAGGATCGCCTGAAGTTCGGCGCCACCGTCGACAACGAGTGGATCGCCAACCTGCCCAAGCTGCGCGAGGAAATGCTGGAGACCGCGCTGGCGCTGGACGACGACGCCTTCGAGCGCCTGCTCAACACCGGCGAACACGACCCCGCGCTGCTGAAGCAGTGCATCCGCCGCGGCACCGTCACCGGCGAACTGGTGCCGGTGCTGTGCGGCTCGTCGTACAAGAACAAGGGTGTGCAGCAATTGCTGGACGCGGTGGTCGATTACCTGCCCTACCCCGGCGAAAACGGCGGCATCGCGATGGTCGACGAGGACGGCAACGTCATCGGCGAGCAGGTCGTGTCCGACGACGCACCCGCGCGGGCGTTGGCGTTCAAGGTGATCAACGACCAGTTCGGCACGCTGACCTTCTGCCGCATCTATTCCGGTGTGATCAAGAAGGGCGACACGCTGCAGAACGTGACCCGCGGCAAGAAGGAACGTGTGGGTCGCATCGTCGAGATCCAGGCCGATTCCGCCAGGGAAATCGACGAGGTGCGCGCCGGCGACATCTGCGCCTTCGTCTCGATGAAGGACACCGAGACCGGCGACTCGCTGTCCGACCCGGCGCATCCGGCGCTGCTCGAACGCATGCGTTTCCCCGACCCGGTGATCAGCGTATCGGTCGAGCCGAAGACCCGCAACGACGTGGACAAGATGTCCACCGCGCTCTACAAGATGGTCAAGGCCGATCCGTCGCTCAAGCTCGAGGTGGACAAGGAAACCGGCCAGACCGTGCTCAAGGGCATGGGCGAGCTGCATCTGGAAGTGACGATCGACCGCATGCGCACCGAGCTGGGCGTGGAAGCGAACATGGGCAAGCCCAAGGTCAGCTTCCGCGAGGCGTTCGGCCATATCGTCGAGCACACTTATACGCACAAGAAGCAGTCCGGCGGCTCGGGCCAGTTCGCCGAGGTGAAGATGATCTTCGAGCCGACCGCGGCCGGCACCGGCGTGCAGTTCTCCGACGAAATCGTCGGCGGCCGCGTGCCGCGCGAATACATCCCGGCGATCGAGCATGCGGTCAAGGTCGAGTCGAACCAGGGCCAGATCGCCGGCTACGAAGTGGTCGACTTCAAGGCGCGCCTGGTCGACGGCAAGTACCACGACGTCGACTCCTCCGCGCTGGCCTTCGAAATCGCCACCCGCCAGTGCTTCCGCGAAGCGCAGAAGCTCAGCAAGCCCAAGCTGCTGGAGCCGATCATGCGGCTGGAAGTAGTGATGGAAGCGGATTATCTGGGCGACGTCATCGGCGACATCAACCGCCGTCGCGGCACGGTCAGCGACCAGGGCCACAAGGGTACTTCGGCGTTCGTGCAGGGCTTCGTGCCGTTGGCGGAAATGTTCGGCTACATCAACTTCCTGCGCTCTGCCACCCGTGGCCGCGGCACCTTCACGATGGAGTTCGACCACTACGAGGACGTGCCGGCGAGCATGGTCGACAAGTTGATGGAGAAGGAAACGAAGTAGCGTTTGCTTCCCTGCGGCGCCGCGCTTCGGCGTCGGCGCTGTATGGGCGTCTCGAAAAAAGCTGGCCGTTATTTCGTCATCCAAGCTGTCGTCGGGATGACGGTCCAAGTCACGGGCTTTTCGAGTTTCCGTGTGGGAAAAAAAGCCCGGCGAACGGCTCCGGGCGGCACGCACGCCGGCGATCGGCATCGTCGCCGGCTAGCGTTCATCGATGTGCGTGCATCGATCGCATGAGCTTGGGAAAACTCGCCGACCCGCGAAGCATTCGCGCCGGTCGTCGACGCGCATGGCATGAAGATTTTTCGCAGCCTGGATGCTGCGACGCATGATGACAGCGGCAAATCCCCTGCGCATGCTGCACCGGGTTTCGCATGGCGCGCCGCCGGTCGGCTCGGCCATGTGCATACACGGACGCTGCAGGGGGCGCCCTTTCTCAACGGGAGAGATCGATGGATTGTCATTGCATGTCGCGCGCCGCACGTCCTGTTCGTTCGCGCAAGAAGCTGCTGGACGCGGCTTGCGCCGCCGCCCTGTTCGCCTTCATGGCTGCCGGCCCGGCAGTTGCCCAGACCGCTCCGGAGCAGACGCAGACTCCACCCGCGGATACAAAAGCGAAAACAACGCCAGCCAAGGCCGCCGGCAAGAGCATTCCCAAATCCGAAAACACGGTGAGCAACCTCGACACCATCGTGGTGACCGGCATCGCCGCCAGCATCCAGAACTCGCTGAAGGCCAAGCAGAACTCGGATGACATCATCGAGGCGATCTCGGCCGAGGACATCGGCAAATTGCCCGATGCCAGCATCGCCGAGAGCCTGTCGCGCCTGCCCGGCCTGGCAACCCAGCGCCTGGATGGCCGCGCGAACGTCATCTCGATTCGCGGCCTGTCACCGGACTTCGTCGGCACCACGCTCAACGGGCGCGAGCAGGCCACCATTGGCGAGAACCGCGGCGTGGAATACGACCAGTATCCGTCCGAGCTGATCAGCGGTGCGGTGGTCTACAAGACGCCCGACGCCAGCCTGATCGGGCAAGGCCTGTCCGGCACGGTCGATCTGCATACGCTCAAGCCGCTGGACCTGCCCAACCGCGCCATCGCGATCAACCTGCGCGGCGAACACACCAGCAACGGCAAGCTCAACCCCGGCACCGGTATCGGCGACATGGGGCATCGGGCCAGCATCTCGTATGTCGATCAGTTTTTCGACCATACCCTCGGCCTCGCCGTGGGCTTCGCCCAGCTCGATTCACCGATCCAGGAGAAGCAGTACCAGGCATGGTGGTGGAGCGTCGACAACGGCTCGGCCGGCATCGACCAGAACTGGGGCGGCCCGCACACGCCGGGCATGCCCGACAACGTGATCTCGCAGGAAGGCATGCAGCTGCGCGCGCAATCGGAAAACCAGCTGCGCAACGGCTTGATGACGGTGCTCGAATGGGCACCGAACGATAGCTATCACTCCACGCTGGACATGTACTACTCCACCTTCAGCGAGAAGAAATTCACCAACGGCGCGCAGTGGTCCAGCAGTCCCTACGACAACGTCTCCTACGACAACGTCGGCGTCTCGCCCGCGCAACCCTACCCCATCGTCACCTCCGGCACGGTCAACGGCCTCGCACCGATCCTGCAGAACGAATACACCAAGGAACACGACAAGCTGTTCTCGGCGGGCTGGAACAACCAGTACGACTTCGGCAACGGCTGGGCCGCGACGGCGGATCTGTCGTATTCCAGCGCCAAGAAGAAACTGCACGACGCCTACCTGTTCAGCGGCGTGGCCGGTGGCGCATTGACCAGTGCGCAGTTCAGCACTCCGGTCGGCAACGGCTACCCGTACTTCACCCCGGGCGTGAACCTCGCCGACCCCGCCACGGTCGTCTTCACCGACCCGGACAACTACGGCTACAACGGCCGCCAGGAATTCGACCACCAGAAGGACACGATCAAGGCGGTCCGGCTGGAAGTGACCCACCCGCTGGGCTGGATCTTCAGCAGCATGAACCTGGGTGTGGACTACTCGGACCGCACCAAGACCAAGCAGGCCGACGTGGGCTTTGCCTGGTTGAACGGCAACGGCTCCACGGCGGGCACGTACGACCACCACTTCGGCACGCCGATCGATCCGGCTTTCCTGTACGGCCCCACCTCGCTCGGCTACGGCGGCATCCCGGGCATCCTCAACTACAACGTGCTGGCCGCGCTGCAGAGCCAGTTCTACCTGACCCAGCGCAACGGTCAGTCGGACTGGAGCCGCAACTACACGGTGGAGGAGAAGGTCCCGGTCGCCTACGCCAAGTTCAACATCGAGACGACGCTGGGCGGCATCCCGCTGCTCGGCAACCTGGGCGTGCAGTTCGTGCGCACCGACCAGTCCTCCGATGCGCTGCAGACCAACGGCGACACCCTGGTCGGCCGCATCGCCGACGGCGCCAAGTACAACAAGGTGCTGCCCAGCCTCAACCTGAAGGCGCAGCTCACCAACCGGCAGGTCCTGCGCTTCGGCCTGGCCAAGACCATGGCGCGCGGCCGCATCGACGACGAGAAAGTCGCGACCTCCGCCAGCGTGTCGAAACAGCAGGACGGTCCCGCCGCGGGCCAGGTGCTGTGGTCCGGCAGCGGCGGCAACCCGAAGCTGAGGCCTTACGTGGCGGTCGGCACCGACCTGTCGTACGAGTTCTACTTCGGCAAGTCCAGCTATTTCGCCGCAGCGGTATTCAACAAGAACCTGCTGAACTACATCTACAACCAGACCACGCTGGACTACGACTTCTCCCACTACATCAACGACAACCCCACGCTCACGCCTACCAGCAACATCGGCTCGTTCACCCGCCCCGCCAATGGCACCGGCGGCAGGATGCAGGGCCTGGAATTGTCGGGCGCGCTGGAAGGCGGACTGCTGGCGCAGGCGCTGGACGGTTTCGGCGTGCAGGCCAACTTCTCGCTGACCAACAGCAGCATCCCGGTCAGCTCGATCTCCTCGATCCCCGGTGGCCCGAAGACCCTGCCCGGCCTGTCGCGCAAGGTCGCCAACCTCGCGCTGTACTACGAGAAGTACGGCTGGTCGGCACGCATAGCCGAACGCTACCGCTCGTCCTTCACCGGCGAGGCCGTAGCCTTGTTCGACCAGCTCGGCTACACCACGATACTGGCCAACAAGCAGACCGACCTCCAGCTCGGCTACGCCTTCTCCGAGGGCCGCTGGAACGGCTTGTCGATCCTGCTGCAAGTCAGCAATCTCACCAACACTCCCGACGCGACGGCGCAGTCCGCCGGCCTGCCCAACAACGTCAAGGTCGCCAGGCCGCTGGAATACGACACCTGGGGACGCACGGTGATGCTGGGAGTGAATTACAAGCTGTAGGGATGGTCTGAATAAGTCCACTGCGGTCTGGAGAAGAGTGCCCCTCGTGGGAGCGACTTCACCCTTGTGGGAGCGACTTCAGTCGCGATCGCGTAGCAGCGCGCTGCGCCGCCTGACTGTGCATCGAGCCGCTGCAACGCCGGGATGCTGCAGGCCGCTGCCGCGGCCATCGCGACTGAAGTCGCTCCCACAATCTCGGCGACGAGCAGAAGCTTGTTCAGACGTTCCTTGGTCGCGCTCAGTTCGCCAGCGGCTCGGTCAGCGTGGGCCGACTCACGCTCAATGCGGTACCGGCCGCCGCCACGATGATCGCCACAATGGCCAGCCACTGCAGCACGCTGAGCCGTTCGCCCAGCAGCGCCACGCCGGCCACCGCGGCGACGGCCGGCTCCAGGCTCAGCAAGGTGCTGAACGTGCGCGCCGGCAGCCGGGTCAGCGCGACCATCTCCAGCGAATACGGCAGCGCCGAGCTCAGCACCGCCACGCCCAGCGCATACGGCAGCAGCGCCGGCGACAGCAGTGCGGAACCGGCATGCGCGACACCGAACGGGATCGCCAGCAACGCGCCGATCGAGGTACCCAGCGTCACCGCGTCCCCACCGTAGGCCGCTCCCGCCTTCCGCCCCAGCACGATGTACAACGCCCAGCCTGCGCCCGCGGCCAGCGCGTACAGCACGCCCACCGGATCGAGCGCCTGCATCTGCCCGCGCAGCGGCAGCAGCAACGCCAGCCCGGCCACCACCAGTGCGATCCAGACGAAGTCGAGCAAGCGGCGCGAGCCGAACAACGCCAGCGCCAGCGGCCCGGTGAATTCCAGCGCGACCGCGATGCCCAGCGGTATCGTGCGCAGCGACATGTAGAACACCAGGTTCATCGCACCCATGGCGAGGCCGTATCCCCACAGCGCACGCCAGTCGCGCCCACTGCCCGACCGGCGCCACGGCCGCCGCCACAGCAGCAGAATCAGCGCGCTGAGCCCCAGCCGATAAGCGGTGGCGCCCTGCGCACCGACCTGCGGGAACAGGTGCTTGGCCAGCGACGCGCCACATTGGTACGAGACCATGCTGATCAGCAGCATGCCGATCGCGAGCGCGACCGGAGCAACCGTGGAACGTGATGACATGAGCGCAGCCGCGGGGAAGAACAGTCCGCTCATGATGCCCGCGGAGCCGCATGAAACCCACCTTGCAGGCGCTCGCGCCATCGCCATTGCTGACAGCATCTGGCAGCAATGAGCGGCACGGCTCGCGGAATGAGACAGGAAGTCTGGACTCCACCACCCAAGACTTGCGATAAGGTCAGTCGATCAGGTCGCCATCGAGGAAGCTTGCATGAAACACCAGAACAAGTCTGCGCTACGCCGTGCCATCTTCGCGTCCGGCCTCGCCGCCTGCGCCCTCGCCGCGCCGGCACGACCCTGGAGCGATCCCGGCCGGTCGCCCGATGCGCGCGCCCGCACACTGGTCCGGCAGCTGACCGACGCGGAAAAATTCCAGTTGATACACAGCCTGTTCGGCGAGCCCGATGCGGCGCACAAATGGTCGATGCCGGCCGGCGCGATCGGCTCGGCCGGCTACGTGCCGGGAATCCCGCGGCTGGGTATCCCGGCACAGCAGCAGAGCGACGCCGGGCTGGGCGTGGCCAACCCGATCAACGTGCGGCCCGGCGATGTCGCCACGGCGCTGCCCTCGGGCCTGGCGACCGCGGCCAGCTGGGACCCGAAGATCGCGTTCGCCGGTGGCGCGATGATCGGCGGCGAGGCCTGGCACAAGGGCTTCAATGTGCTGCTGGCCGGCGGCGTCGACCTGCAGCGCGATCCGCGCAACGGCCGCAACTTCGAGTACGCCGGCGAGGATCCGCTGCTGGCCGGCACGCTGGTCGGCGAGACGGTACGCGGCATCCAGAGCCAGCACGTGCTGTCCACGGTCAAGCACTACGCGCTGAACGACCAGGAGACCGCGCGCACCACCATCGACGTGCGCATCGGGGAGCGCGCCATGCGCGAGTCCGACCTGCTCGCCTTCGAACTGGCGATCGCGCGCGGCCGTCCCGGATCGGTGATGTGCTCGTACAACAAGGTCAATGGCGACTGGGCCTGCGAGAACGACTTCCTGCTCAATCAGGTGCTCAAGAAGGACTGGCGCTACCCGGGCTTCGTGATGTCCGACTGGGGCGCCACGCACAGCGCCGCCAAGGCGGCCAATGCCGGGCTGGACCAGGAATCGGCGGCCGAAGTGTTCGACAAGGAGGTCTACTTCGACGCGCCGCTCAAGCAGGCGCTCGCGCACGGTGAGGTCAGCCACGCCCGGCTGGACGACATGGTCACGCGCATCCTGCGCAGCATGTTCGCCGTGGGGTTGTTCGACCATCCGCCGCAAAAAGGCCCGGTCGACGTGAATGCCAATCTCGCCGTGGCGCAGCACGCGCTGGAAGCCGGCGCGGTGCTGCTGCGCAACGAGCGCACGCTGCTGCCGCTGGCGTCCGACCTGCATTCGATCGCCGTGATCGGCGCGCATGCGGACAAGGGCGTGCTGGCCGGCGGCGGCTCGTCGATGGTGATACCGCGCGGCGGCAACGCGGTGACCGGCCTGGAACCGGCCACCTGGCCGGGGCCGGTGACCTACGATCCGTCCTCGCCGCTAAAGGCGATTCGCGCGGCGGCCGGCCACGCCAGGGTCGAGTTCGCGTCGGGTGACGATCCCGCCGCGGCAGCCGCACTGGCGCGGCAGGCGCAGGTGGCCGTGGTGTTCGTGCAGCAGTGGGCGGCCGAGTCGTTCGATGCGGCCGATCTCACGCTGCCGGACAAGCAGGACGCGCTGGTCGCGGCGGTGGCCAAGGCCAACCCGCGCACCGTGGTCGTGCTGGAGACCAACAGCCCGGTAGCGATGCCGTGGCTGGACCGGGTCGGCGCGGTGCTCGAGGCGTGGTATCCCGGCAACGCCGGCGGCCAGGCCATCGCCAATCTGCTGTTCGGACGGGTGAACCCGTCCGGACGCCTGCCCATCACCTGGCCGCGCGATCTGTCGCAATTGCCGCGGCCGCAGCTGCCGGGAGCCGTCGCCGCGCCCGGAACCCCGCCGCCGGCCACGGCGGACTATGCCATCGAGGGCGCGGATGTGGGTTACCGCTGGTTCCAGCGCCAGCCGCTGCAGCCGCTGTTCCCGTTCGGCTTCGGCCTTTCCTACACCAGCTTCGCGCAGGGTGCGCCGCAGGTGGCGGTACACGGCGGCCTGCCCCGGGTCAGCGTGGAAGTGCGCAACACCGGCTCGCGCGCCGGCGCCGACGTGGTGCAGATTTATGCGCAGCTACCCGGCAACCCCATCCGGCGGCTGGCCGGCTTCGCGAAAGTAACGCTCGCACCGGGACAGACGCGCACCGTCGAAGTGCCGCTAGAACCACGCCTGCTGTCGGAGTTCGACATGGCCAAGCGGCGCTGGATCATTCGCGGCGGCAGCTACGCCATCTACGCCGGACGCTCGGCCACCGATCTCTCCGCGGCCGTGCGGGTGCAGCTTCCGGCGCAAACGCTGTAGCGGTGTCGGGCAGGCTGCCGGCTGCGCGCCGAGGGCAGTGCGCAGCCGCAGCGCGCCGAAGGCTTCAGGGCGGCAATGCCTGCGACGGCAGCTTCAATCGATCGACGCGACGGATGGTCGATGTCGTTCGGCGCTTTCATGGTCCGCATCGCCGTCGTGGGCGGTTTGGCGGCCAGTGGAATCCGGAGTAGGTTCGGTGGCCAGTAGACGACCCGAACCCGCCGTCCATCTTCACGGGTCAGTCCAGTGAGGTTTGGCCATGATCCCATCTGAAAGGAGTTGCGATCAGGACTTGCTTGGTTCGCGCTGGGCTACAGGACTTCTGTGGATAGCGCCGTGGGTGCTGATCGTCCTCAGCGCCAGTGCCGGCACTCTTGTCCATACCGCTGTTTGGACCATCAGCTTCACGGTGATGGGGGCGGCCTGCCTGGTCAACGCCCGGCGCTGTGGACGCAGGCATTGCTTTTTAACCGGCCCACTTTTTCTGATCGCGGCACTTTTGTCCGTGCTCTACGGCTTGGGCATCCTGCCGCTAGGACGACATGGCTGGAATTGGATTTCCGGGATGGCGGTTAGCGGCGCCGTCCTGGCGTGCTTTGGCCTGGAACGGCTGATGGGCAAATACACCGCCAGACATTCGCGGTAAAAATAATGTGGGGGCCGCTGACGGGTTTCGTGGATGCCTGCTGGCCAAGCTCACCGGGCGACCGGCCGGTCACTGCCCCTGCGGGCTCGATGACGGCCGTGTAAGCTGCGACCGGCAGAGACCGACCCATTTGAACGGCCGCGTTCGGGTAAGCCCGTGTTCAACGCCGGAGTTAAGCATTGGCGAAGCCGTGAGCTCCGTGGGACAGGGTCCCTCATTCCAGTTCGCCTACCGATCAAAACTGGATTTGCGCCCTGATTTCGACCACGTTGGGATCCACCGTCAAACTACGTCGGTCGCTCTGGGCGTGCACATAGTCGGCCTGCAGTTTCAGGTAGCGGTTGATGTACCAGTTCGCGCCCAGCGTCCAATCGCGCTCTCGGCCACCGAGTATCGGCCTATCGTCGAGATCGAGTTCGCTATAGCGGATCGCCAGCTCCAGCGCGCCATACGGTCCCTTGGGTTTGATGTTGCCGACGTTGCCGCCAGAGTAGGGCCGTGATTCGCCGGTGACGACCCAACTGGCGAAAGCGTAGTAGCCGCTCGCGTTGTAATCCGGGCGTCCTCCATCCAACTTGACCGCGGCATGAAGGTATTCACCCTGGACAGACCAGGGGCCGCGGATCCACAAGCCTTCGAGACCGGTCCGATCGATGTGGTCGGTCGGCGCGAGGTTGCCTGAATCCACCAGCCTCGCCGCCAGCCCGGCCTCGGGGCGAGCACGCAACCGCGCGGTCGGCGGTGTGTAGATGTCGCGCCCGTTGGTCGTGCCGTCGGGCGATTCTTCCGAGGCGGAAACGCCCAGGTGGATCACGTCACCGGGCCGGTTTTGCGGCACCCACGCGAAGCGGGCAGCCACCATGTGGCCATCGCTGTCGCCATTGAGGTCGCCGCCGCTGTAGTAGCCCGTGTTGACGAGGTAGTGCGGACGCTCCCACGTCCAGTCCACGCCTATGCGCCGGTTGGCGTAGATCGCCTGCGTCGGCAGCGCGGCCTCGAGAAACGTGGTGGCACCGGTGCTTGTGTTGCCCTCGAAGCCCACCGGGGTCTTGCTGAATCCGATCCGGAACGCGCCCACGTCCCTGCCCAGGATGGCCTTGCTCTGCACGCGCAGGTAGGTGTCCAACCAGGCCTTGGCCTGGAAGTCGTAGACCACCGTGGCGTCGTAGACACCCTTCTTCTTCACGTAGAAACCGAGCTCCTTGCGCCGGTTGGTCTGTGCATCCGCAAGCCGGCCATCGTCGTTCGAGAACCGGTCGACGTCGTATTGGTATTTGAGTGCCAGACCCACGTCGGTGTCGTCGTCGAACACGTAGTACGTGGGCCAGTTGTCGGCGAAGGTGTATGCGTCGGTTTTGCCTTCGCCCGCGCTTGCCATGGTCGGGATCGCCACCAGCAAGGCGGCCATCAGCGTCGTCTTTTTCATGGGTGTTTCCCCTTTTTCATGGTGTGCCTGCGTGGCTATCGAAGATGACCGGGGCGGTGCAGGCGCAGACCGCCCCGACGCGGTCGGCCGACAGGCCAACCACGGGAGAGAAAGGAAGGAACTCCGGTTACCGCCGGTCGGGTGGGCGCCAGGTCCAGCGATCACGGATCACGGCGCGGTCGCCGTGGTCGTCGTCGAACGGAAACGCGACGAGTCGGTTTGGTGCGACACGCAGCGAGGCGCCCGGCTGCAGTCCCAGGCGACCGAGATCCTCGCTCGCGACATCGGCCTCCAACACCAGGTCGATGTCGGCGACGTAGAGATCCAGGTGCGCCACGCTGCCGGCCAGGTACACGTGCCGCAGGCGCGCGCCCCACGCAGGCTGGCCGTCGGGCACCGACAAGGTGAGGTGCTCCGGGCGCACATAGGCGACGCCCTGGCGATAGCGCCCGCCCCACGGATCAGTGGCGAGCGGCCAGGCGCCGGCGCCCCATCCCTGTGTCTGGCGGGCCAGCGGGATCCGGTTGTTGCGGCCGATGAACTCGCACACGAACGGAGTGGCCGGATCCTGATAGACGGCCTGCGGTGTGCCAACCTGCTCGATGCGACCGCGGTTCATGACGGCGATGCGGTCGGCGAGCTCCAGCGCTTCCTCCTGATCGTGGGTCACGAACACGGTGGTGAGCTGCAGTTCCTCGTGCAACTCGCGCAGCCAGCGGCGCAGGGTGACGCGCACCTGCGCATCCAGAGCGCCAAACGGCTCGTCGAGCAACAGCAGTTCAGGCTCGACCGCCAGCGCGCGGGCCAGGGCCACGCGCTGGCGCTGGCCGCCGGAGAGCTGGCTGGGATAGCGATCACCCAGTTCTTCCAGTTGCACGCGCTTCAACAGGCGTTCCACCTGTTCTCGGATTTGTGCGCGCGCCGGGCGGCGGCGGCGCGGGCGCACGCGCAGCCCGAACGCCACGTTCTCGCGAACCGTGAGGTGGCGAAACAAGGCGTAATGCTGGAACACCAGTCCGACGCTGCGCTCGGGTGCGCTGGCGGCGAGAAAGTCCCGATCCGCCTGCATGACGGTGCCCTCGTCCGGGTAGTCCAGCCCGGCGAGGATGCGCAGCAAGGTGGTCTTGCCCGATCCGGACGGTCCGAGCAGCGCAAGGAACTCGCCCGGCGCCATCTGCAGGCTGACGTCGTCGAGTGCGGCGAAGTCGGTAAATCGGCGGCTGAGCCGATCAAGTACAAGCGTCATGGGATGATCTCAGTGGCCGCCGGGCGCGTGAGCAGCGATCTCGTCGCTGTAGCGCCATTCGAGGAAGGTCTTCACTGCAAGGGTGAGAAGTGCCAGCAGAGCCAGCAGCGAGGCGATGGCAAATGCACCGACGTAGTCGTACTCGTTGTAGCGCATCTCCACTTCCAGCGGCATGGTGGTGGTCAGTCCGCGAATGTGGCCGGAGACTACGGATACCGCACCGAACTCGCCCATCGCGCGGGCATTGCACAGCAGGACGCCGTACAGCAGCGCCCAGCGGATGTTCGGCAGCGTCACGCGGAAGAACATCTGCCATGCGTTGGCACCGAGCACACGGGCCGCTTCCTCTTCCTCGCTGCCTTGCGCCTGCATCAGGGGGATCAGCTCGCGGACGACGAACGGCAGCGTGATGAAGATCGTCGCCAGCACCAGGCCCGGAACGGCGAAGATGATCTTCACGCCATGCGCGGCGAACCACGGACCAAACCAGCCCTGCGCGCCGAATAGCAGCACATAAACCAGGCCGGAGATCACCGGTGATACCGAGAACGGCAGGTCGATAAGCGCACCCAGCAACGCCTTGCCGCGGAATTCGAAGCGCGTCATCGCCCATGCGGCGGCGACGCCGAAAACCAGGTTGAGCGGCACCGCGATGGCCGCTACCAGCAAGGTCAGCCGGATCGCGGCCAGCGCCTCGGGCTGGTGCAGGCTCACCAGGTAGGCGTGCATGCCCTGGCGGAAGGCTTCGACGAACACCGAGGCCAGCGGCAGCAGCAGGAACACGCCCAGGAACACGCTGGCCAGCACGATGATGACGGCATGACCGAACCGCCGTCCCGCGCTGGCGTTGCGCGACGTGCGGGCGCTCATGCGGCGCGTTCCGCCCAGCGCCGGCTCCAGCGCTGCAGCACGGCGATCAGCAACAGCAGGATGAACGAGAAGGTGAGCATGACCACGCCCAGCGCAGCGGCGCCGGCATAGTTGAATTCCTCTAGCTTCTGCACGATCAGCAAGGGTGCGATTTCGGAGCGCATGGGGATGTTGCCGGCAATGAAAATGACCGAGCCGTATTCGCCCACCGCGCGCGCCAGCGCCAGCGCGAAGCCGGTAAGCAGAGTCGGTACCAGCAGCGGCAGGATCACCCGCCCGAACGTCTGCCGGCGCGTCGCGCCCAGGCTCTCGGCGGCTTCCTCCACGTCGCGTTCCAGCGATTGCAGCACCGGCTGCAGGGTGCGCACCACGAACGGGAAGCCGACGAAGACCATCGCCAGCAGCACGCCCAGCGGCGCATACGCGACCTGGATACCCATCGGCACCAGCCAGCGGCCGAGCCAGCCGTTCGGGGCGTAGAGTGCCGTCAGCGCGATGCCGGCCACGGCGGTCGGCAGCGCGAACGGCAGGTCGATCAGCGCATCGAGCAAGCGGCGACCCGGGAAGCGGTAGCGCACCAGTACCCAGGCCACCAGCAGGCCGATGAACACATTGATCAGCGCGGCCAGCACCGCGCCCCCGAAGCTCAGCTTCAACGCCGCCAGCGTGCGTGGCGACTCGAGCAGGTGGAGCAGACCGTGAAGCCCGATCCCGCTGGCCTTCCATGCCAACGCCGCCAGCGGCAGCAGGACGATCAGCCCCAGGTACGCAAGCGCGTAGCCAAGGCTGATGCCGAACCCGGGCAAGACTCGTTTGCGCATGCTCAGTTGCCCGGTCCGATCTGGTCGAACACGCCACCATCGGCAAAGAACTTCGCCTGAGCCTGGCGCCACGTACCGAACACATCCGCCAGGGTGAAGGTGTTCACCTTGGGGAATTGCGCGGCGTACCTGTCGGCGATCGCCGCCGAGCGCGGACGGTAGAAGTTGCGTGCCTCGATCTCCTGTGCCTGCGGCGAATACAGGAACTTCAGATAGGTTTCGGCGACCTGCCGGGTGCCATGCGCGTCAATGTTCTTGTCGACGACGGCGACCGGTGGTTCGGCCAGGATGCTGATCGACGGCACGACGATCTCGAACTTGTCACCGTCCGGCTCATGCTTGGCCAGCAGCGCCTCATTCTCCCAGGCCAGCAGCACGTCGCCGATGCCGCGCTGGGCGAAGGTGTTGGTGGCGCCGCGCGCGCCGGTGTCCAGCACCGGCACGTGCTGGAACAGCGTCTTCACGAAGGCTTTCGCCTTGGCTTCGTTGCCGCCAGGCTGCTTCAGTGCGTAACCCCAGGCGGCCAGGAAATTCCAGCGGGCACCGCCGGAGGTCTTCGGGTTGGGCGTAATGACCTGCACGCCGGGCTTGATCAGGTCGTTCCAGTCGTGGATGCCCTTGGGATTGCCCTTGCGCACCAGGAACACGATGGTCGACGTGTAGGGCGAGGAGTTGTCGGGCAGGCGTTGCTGCCAGTTCTTGTCCAGCAGGCCGTGATCGGCCACGGCGTCGATGTCGTAAGCCAGGGCCAGCGTGACCACGTCGGCCGGCAGGCCTTCGACCACCGCGCGGGCCTGCTTGCCGGAGCCGCCATGGGACATCTGGATGGTGACGGTGTCGCCATGCTGGGCCTTCCATTGGGCAGCGAAAGCGGTGTTGACCGCCTTGTACAGCTCGCGGGTGGGGTCGTAGGACGCGTTGAGCAGCGTGACGTCCCTGGCCATGGCGGAAGCGGCCAGCAGAGTGCCAATGATGGCGAACAGTGCGGTGCGAAGCTTCATCGTCTTGGTCTCCCCGTATCGAGATGAACGGTCAGGCTAGTGGTGCATCGAGCGGCAGGTGAAATCCCCAATTGGCATGTGGATATGCCGGAGTGCGTTTGCTTTTGGACGTCCATATGCCACCATCGTTCTGATGGCGTTACCCTTGCGAAGCAGCTTCTGCACCTGATAGGTCATCGGAAGGGACAAGCGTCTGCGCCAGTCGGCTCGCGGCGGTGCGGATTTCCGGCATGGCCGTGCACTCCCACAGGTTGCCACGCAAAAGCGAGCCAATGCCGTAGAGCCCTGGCTGCGCCCGGCCCTCGGCATCCAGGAGTCTGCCGTCCGGCTCGGCCGCGACGCCCAGCTGCAGCGGATCAGGTGTTGCCAGGTCTTCACGCAGCAGTTGGGCCAGCAGAGGATCGCGTGCATAAGCGACGGCGGTATCCAGGCCGGTGGCTTGGATCACCCGATCCGCCTCGATCGTGTTCATCAGCTGGGTCGCCCGGCTGCGCACGGTGACCGTTAGCGGGCCGCGCCCGTCGACGGCGAGTACGCGGGCGGCATGGACCTGCAGCCGCCCGGATTCGATGAGCGCCTGCACGGTTTCGAACGACGCCGGTGCGGTGCGATGGCGCGAAGCCTCCCAGACCCAACGCAGGTGTCGCAGGAACTGGCGGCGTTGGGCCAGCGTGAACCCCTGCCACAGCTTGGCGTTGACCGACCGCATGCCGTCGATCACAGCGCGCCAGTCAGTCACCGAAGGACTGGCCAGTGCGTTGCGCACCAGGCGCACCATGGACGCTGCGCCGTCACACGCAAGCAAGTCGGCATTCAGATCATCCTGGTGCACGTACGGCGCCAGCGGCGATGCCGAATGGCGGAACGGCAACAGGCCATGGCGGGACACCGCGACCAGTTCTGCCCTTGGCCAGCGCGTGGCGGCAGAGATGAGCGTGTCGACCGCGGTCAGTCCCGTACCGATGACAAGCACGCGACGTGGCGGGCTGACCGGCTCCTTCTGGTTCCAGGGATCTAGCACGTAGACGTCACTGGCCAGCGCCTCTGCCGAGGCGGTCTTCAAGGGACGAGGTGCCAGCGCGCCGATCGCCAGCACGACCGCATCGGCCGCGAGCGCTTCGCCTTGCTCCAGTTCGATGCGATAGCGGTGGTCCACATCCCGATGGATCGCTGCCGCCTTCACTTGGTGTATCTGGAAGCGGAAGCCGTGGCTGTGGGCTTCACTCATGCACGCGCGCACCTGGGCCTCGATGAATTCGCCGAAGAGCCGGCGCGGCAGGAAGTCGCTGCCTTGCGCCTGGCCAAGGCAGCGGTTGGCATGCTGAAGGAAGTCGTCCTTCTGCTCGGCGAACAATCCCATGCCCGCTGCACGCACGTTCAAGAGATGCCGGTCGTCGTCCGTGGCGTAGGCCACGCCGCGTCCTGGAGAAGCGCATCCGGTGATCCAATGAACAGTGCCGCGATGACCCGGTCTTCGCAGCAGTTCGCCGAAAACCGCGGCGCCCGCGGCGCCGCCACCGATGATTGCGATGTCAGTCATCCCAAATTCCCTGCGTTAAGAGACACCTTGTGTGGCGACTCATCGCGCGATGAGTCGCCAGCCTCGTCCCCATGGTTGGATCAAAGATGCGCGAGCTCCAGCTCGCTGCGTTGCGGGATGCTGTACCAAAGGCCCCCGCTATCCCGTTCGCAGCCGCGATAGGGTTCCAGCGCACCGCTGCAGGACCCTGTCCGCGCCGGTCGCTGAGCGGACAGGGTCCTGCAGCGGTCAGCGTCATCGCCCGGAAGCACCCCGCCAGCCGCGGGGAGCCTGTTGCGCCATAGGGCATGCGCGAACGAGCGAGCCAGATGCGCAACGTCCAGGAGCTTGCTGGTGCCGACGGTTAGCGCCATGACTGCCCATGCTCGATGGCTCAGGACAGCGGCGCCGCTCTTAATGGCATGGTGCATAAACATCGCCTGAACTCGTGGGCTCGGGGCCAAATCAATCATGGAGCTGGTTAAGGAATTGCTAGCGAATTGTCCGTCGTGGATCTCCGGGAGAGCAACCGCTGGGCCCGCCTCCGTTCATAGCGTGCGGCAAAACAGGCACAGAGCCGATTGTTGCATCCGGGAAAGGGACGAACTGTTCGTCGCGACGATTTACAATGATTCGAAATTCGTTTTACGTGCGGTGCGACGTGGGCACATGAGCATCGCTTGCACATGGATGCCAACCACTTTGGCTATGGTCATTGATAGCGACCGGAGCGCGTGAACCCCGCAGACCTCAACTGAGCGCCAAGCGATCCATCGCTCGCGTCACACCCATGTGTGGGCCAAGCAGCCGGCTGCAATTAGCTCGCGGTAACTTTCCACCAGGGATTCAAACCGCCCGCTTTAGCCGGTCAGCGTTAACTTTGACAATGGTTGAAACCCAAGAACGGGTAGCCATGGAGTACAGATACTCCCGCGCCCATCTGATCAGACATTCAGTGGGGCACTACGCTGCGATTCCCGACACGCCTGCAATATCCGCTTTGCGGCGTGCATTTGCAGCATGTGACCGGCCGGTCGAGTATTGCTTGACGGTCGCTATGCGACCCTTTGCAGTCGGTCGCGAGCGACCGCTTTTGGGAAGCCCCTTTTCCGAGAGTGACGGCAAAATAGTGGTTGCGCGAGTAGCGCAGATGCGATGGCCGGGCCTCTTGTCATCTGCCCGAACGTCCTCTGACATAGTGACCAGTGATAGATCCCGGTCAGCAGCACCAACCACTACTCATCGATCCAATGGACCGAGGGTCCCGCTGACGTTGCGATTGAGCACGTGCGTATAGATTTGGGTCGTGGCGACAGCCCTGTCCCCAAGCAGTTCTTGCACTGTCCGGATGTCGTAGCCCGCTTCCAGCAGGTGGGTTGTGAAGAATGCCCCAGGGTATGTGCACGCAGTGGTTTGACGATGCCCGCACGCAGACGCGACGTCTTCAATCCACGCGCTAGGATGGCATCGTCGAAGTGATGGCGGTGCTCGACGCCAACGGTAGAATTGGTCGACCGCTGTACGGTCGGGAAAACGTACTGCCGGCCGAAGTCACGTGCTGCCGAGTGTTGTTCCAGTCGCAGCTACGACAAAACCAGCTTGCCCAATGCCATATCCTTCAACGCGCTGTCGGAAGCATGGGCCGACCTCGGAGCCAAGGTGCGCAGCGCGGCCCTGCAGCGACGACAAGACCAACAAGGACGGCCCCGGGGGAGCCATCGCGACGCACGCCGCGCGACGGTTTTCACCGACCTGTCATCCACATGACGATTGCTGCGGCGCAGTTTCAATTTTCGCAATCACGGCTGACGCTTTTCGCAATACCGGGTACCGGGCGTCGCCTATAGAGTTCTGCCAGGGAGGGCGATTGATGCTCAACATCATGCGCCAGCGCCATGCAATCGTGTCCCGCGTGGCCGGCGACCCGCGCAGCTTCGGGACGGTGTACCTGCGCACGAACAGCGGCCGCTGGATCATCTACGGAACGTCCACCAAAGGAGCCTGGCGGTGGATCCGGCCAGGCCCCGCACCCTTCATGGACCACTGACGCCCGGGCGTCATGCCGCAACGCCTGGTTCCTTTGCGCACGCGAAGGAGCGGGGTGCCTACATGGAGCAAACCCGATGCCCAAACGCGCGCGAGCTGTACTACTGATTCTCATGCTGGCCATGGCCAGCATGGCGGCGGCAAAAGGAGTCAGACCCACCCCGCCCATGGGCTGGAACAGCTGGGACTCGTTCGGGTTCACTGTCGACGAGGCCGATTTCAAGGCGAACGCCAGCGCTCTCGCCGGATTGCACGGCTACGGCTGGACTTACGTCGTCATCGACCAGGGCTGGTACATGCGCAATCCATTCGCCGACAAGTTGCAGACCCGCGACTACGCCATGGATGCGCACGGCCTGCTGGTTCCCGCGCTCAACCGCTTTCCCTCCGCTGCCGATGGGCAAGGCTTCAAGCCGCTGGCCGATTGGGTACATGCGCAAGGAATGAAGTTCGGCATCCATATCGTGCGCGGCGTGCCCAGGCAGGCCGTGGCGGCCGACCTGCCTGTCGCCAGCTCCGCCTTCCACGCAAAAGAGGTCGCCGACACCGCGGACACCTGCCCTTGGGACGACAGCAACTATGGCGTGCGCGACACGCCCGCCGGCCAGGCCTACTACGACGCCATGCTCGCCATGTATGCGCGCTGGGGCGTGGACTTCCTCAAGGTCGATTGCATTGCCGACCACCCTTACAAGATCAGCGAGATCCGCCAGATTGCGAAGGCGATCCGCAAGACCGGTCGGCCGATCGTGCTCAGCCTGTCGCCCGGCCCGACGCAGCTGTCGCACGCCGCGGAGATTCGCCGGTACGGTCAGATGTGGCGCATTACCAACGATGTCTGGGACGGCTGGTCGTTCGTGCATGACCACCCCACCGATACTTTCCCGTCGGGCATCAGCAACCTCTTCGATCGGCTGCCGACATGGGCGGGCCAAGCTCGCGACGGCCACTGGCCGGATGCCGACATGCTGCCGATCGGCACGCTCGCGCCGCATCCCGGCTTCGGCCCGGCGCGCCCTTCGCGCCTGACCCTCGACGAGCAGCGCACACTGCTGACCTTGCAAGCCATCGCGCGCTCACCGCTTATCCTCGGCGCCAACCTGACCAGATTGGACGACGCCACGCGCGCGCTGATCACCAACAAGGACGTGATCGCAGTCAACCAGAGCAGCCGGGACAATCATCCAGTCACTCGCCTGCCGAAAGGATTCGATCGCGTGCGCGTCTGGGTGGCGTCCGGCCGGAGCGATGGCGAGCGCTACCTGGCGATCTTCAATCTGGACGACAAGCCCGTTTCGCTGCATGCGCCATGGGGCGAGCTCGGCCTGGCTTCCGGCAGCTACGACGCCCGCGACCTTTGGAGCGGCCAGCCGCGGAAGGCATCCGCACACCTGACCTTCGACTTGCCGGCGCACGGATGCGCGCTCCTGTCCATGAGACTGGTACGGTGAGGCATCGCCAGGCGTTGGTGCGTGCAGGCGCCCTGTGCCGACTATGTGTTGCGCGCTTGACCCGGTCGACGCCGAACGTCCCGGACCGACGCTCGCGGCAGCGCGGTGGAATCGTGCCCTGCCATCACGTCATAGGTCTTCGGGAACGGCAGGTGGGGTCAGCCACTCAGGTCGACTTCAATCGCACTGAAACAGTCGCCCCATCGTTGGTCAGTCAACTGGATGTACCAACGAAAGAGACACGTGGAAGCCTCAGGGTCAGCCATGCTTCTTGGGAACATACCCCGACGGCGACGGCGGAGGAGATGGATGACATGCCCCGCCTATTGCCACTCAAGCCAGGAGTCAAAAAATGAAACGAACGCTTGCTGCCGCTGTTACCGCCATGGTCCTGCCGACACTGGCGATCGCGCAGATCGCCCCGGCCCAAGTCACGCTGACCATCGACCTGGCCCACCCCGGCTCGGTCATCGAGCCTGCGGTCGAGGGGCAATTCGCCGAAAATCTCGGCCGCGGCATCTATGACGGCATCTGGGTCGGCCCGCATTCATCGATTCCCAATCGGAACGGTTATCGAACCGACGTGATGAGTGCGCTGAAGGCGCTCCACGTGCCAGTGATCCGCTGGCCCGGCGGTTGCTTCGCCGACACCTACGACTGGCGCGACGGCGTTGGTCCTGCCGCCAGGCGGCCCAAGGGGATCAACACCAACTGGGGCGGCGTCACCGACGACAACAGCTTCGGTACCAACGAGTTCATGGACTACAGCGAAGATCTGGGCGCGGCAGCCTATGTCTCGCTCAACCTGGGCTCGCTGCCAGCCTATGATGGACGGCAATGGGTGCAGTACATGACCGCCAGTGGCGATTCCGCGCTCGCGCAGGAGCGGCGCGTCAACGGCCGCGACAAGCCATGGAGCAACCTGAAGTATGTCGGCTTCGGCAACGAATTGTGGGGTTGCGGCGGCAGCATGAAAGCCGACTACGCCGCCGACCTGTTCAATCGTTACGCCACGTTTGTCAATCCGGCGCCGGGCGCTCCCGCCTTCGTCAAGGTCGCCTCGGGGCCCAGCGACGCGGACTATGCCTGGACCGACACGATGATGCGCGATGCGGCCAAACAGATGGGCGCCATCAGCCTGCACTATTACACCATCCCGGGCCCCTCCTGGCAGCACAAGGGATCGGCGACCGGCTTCAGCGAGAACGAATGGGCGGCAACGCTCAGCAAGGCTAGTTACGTGAACACGCTGATCGTCAAGCATTCGGCGATCATGGACAAATACGATCCCGACAAGAAGGTCGCGCTCTACGTCGACGAATGGGGTACCTGGTACGACCAGCAGCCCGGTAGCCATCCCGGTTTCCTCTACCAGCAGAATACGCTGCGCGATGCCGAAGTCGCGGCGCTGACCCTCGACATTTTCTTCCGCCATACCGACCGGGTGAAGCTCGCGGCGATCGCGCAAATGGTCAACGTGTTGCAAGCCATGGTGCTGACCGATGGCGACAAGATGTTGCTGACGCCCACCTACCACGTCTTCCACATGTACGTGCCGTTCCAGGGCGCAACGCCTTACCCGGCAACGATCAGCGGCCCCCGGTATGTCGAGGACAAGTACGACCTGCCGATGGTCGATGCTGCGGCCGCGCGCAGCACCGACGGCAAGCTCTACCTCGCCCTGGTCAATCTCGATCCCGATCGCGCCGCGCAGGTCGTGACCGGGCTGACCGGCACGGCGAGCGGCCAGATCCTGACCGGACCGAAGATGGACACGCACAACACTTTCGCTGCGCCGGACACGATCCACCCGGCCGCCTATTCGGGGCGAAGCGAGCGCGGGCGGTTGACTTTCGAACTGCCGCCCAAGTCGATTGCGGTCGTCGCCATCGACCAGAAATAGCCGTCCGAACCATGAGCGCTCTGCCTGATGTGCCCGAGCCGCACAGCACGTCATGTGCGCCCACCGGCGCCGGCATCTTCTTTTTCGTCATCTCTCTCACCTCGGTGATGCGGTAGTAAACCGCCTGACCGGGTGTCCGAGGAACAAGGGTAGGATCAGATTCCTTATGCACATCTTTGACGAGACAACCGCGCTGGAGAACGTTGAAAGCCATCGAGGCTGCTTTCCAAGACGCGCCAGTACGACTTGTCTTCGCTCGATCAGCCTTCGCCTGAGGCGCGCTGCACTACTGCTGAGTGCGATGGGGCTGATGCTCGCGTTCGTCACCACGACGCATGCCCAGGCAACCCGGCACGCCGATGCGCCACCGCTGCTGTTGGGCGTGGCGTGGTATCCGGAGCAATGGCCCGAGGCGCAATGGGATCATGATCTGACGTTGATGCAAGCAGCGCATGTGCATCTGGTGCGCATCGGCGAGTTTGCGTGGAGCCGCATGGAGCCGCGCGAGGGGGTCTACGACTTTGGCTGGATGGACCGCGCGATTGCCGCCGCCGCACGTCACCATATCGTGGTGGTGCTGGGCACGCCCACCGCGGCACCGCCCGCGTGGCTGACGCAGAAGTACCCCGATACCTTGCGCGTCAGTGAGGACGGTGTGCGCGACGAACATGGCAACCGCCAGCAGTTCTCCTTCGCCAGCACGCGCTACCGTCGGTTCGCCCACGACATCGCCGAGCAGATGGCGAAGCGCTTTGGTCACAACCCGGACGTGGTCGGCTGGCAGCTGGACAACGAATACGCGGCGGACTCGTTCGATCCCGACGCCAAGGCCCAGTTCCATGCGTGGTTGCAGCACCGGTATGGCGGCATCGACGCGCTCAACCGCCGCTGGGCCACCGCGTACTGGAGCCAGACCTACGACAATTTCGAGCAGATTCCGGTGCGCGCAGACCACGAGAATCCTGCCTTGCTGCTGGACTGGAAGCGCTTCGTCACCGACACCTGGCGCAGCTACTCGATCAACCAGATCGACGCCATCCACCCGCACGCCGATCCGCGCCAGTTCATCACCACCAACACCATGGGCTGGTTCGACGGCTTCGATGCGTACACCGTGCATCAAGTGCTCGACATTGCGGCGTGGGATGACTACGTGGACGCTGGCGAGGACTACGACTGGGTCGACAACGCCGCGCGTCACGACCTGGCCCGCGGCTACAAGCGGCGCAATTTCTGGGTGATGGAAACCCAGCCCGGTTCAGTCAACTGGCACGCGACGAACGTGACCCTGCGCAAGGGCGTCGTGCGCGACATGGCGTGGCAGGCGGTCGGCCACGGCGCCGATGCCGTCGAATACTGGCAGTGGCGCGCCGCACCGAATGGCCAGGAGGAATACCACGGCACGTTGCTCGGCGCCGATGGCACGCCGGTGCCGGTGTACCGCGAAATCCAGCAGGTAGGCGCGGACTTCGCGAAAGCCGGTGCGGTGCTGGCCGGCACCACGCCGCACGCCGAGGTGGCCGTCATCAACGATTTCGACGGCCGTTGGGCAATCAACTTCCAGCGTCACGCGGCCAACTTTGATCCCGTGGCCGAGCTGAAGGCCTTTTATCGTCCGCTGCGCGCGCAGGCACAGGTGGTGGATGTTGTCTCCGTGCATGCGTCGCTGGATGGCTACAAGCTGGTCATCGCGCCCGCGCTCAACGTGTTGACCGACGCTGAAGCGGCGCAGTTGAAAGCCTACGTGGAGCAAGGCGGCCATCTGGTGCTGGGCCCGCGCAGCGGCATGAAGAACGCCGACAACGGCCTGCAGCCACAAGGTCAACCCGGCCCGCTGGCGAGTGTGCTGGGTGGGCGCGTCGCGCAGTTTTACGCGCTGGACAAGACGGTACCCGTCGTGGGCGCAGCAGAGCAGGGCAGCGCGAAAATATGGGCCGAACAGCTGCAGGTCGAGTCGCCGCAGACTCAGGTGGTCCTGCATTACGGCAAATCCAACGGCTGGCTGGACGATCAGCCGGCGGTACTGACCCGCCAACTGGGCAAGGGCAGCATCACCTACGTCGGTGCGTGGCTGGACGATGGCCTGCTCGATCGCCTCACCGCGTCATGGCTGCAGGAGGCCGACGTCCACGCGCCGCTGCCGGGTGCTCCTCAAGATGTGGAAGTCTGTGTGCGCGGCGATGCCCGACATCAAGTGGTGATCCTGATCAACCATGCTGCCGCGGCGCGCCGAGTGAGTCTGCCATCGACCATGTGGCCCGTGCTCGCGAAAGGGGCCGCCAGCAACGAGGTGTCGCTGGAGCCAAATGGCGTCGCGGTGCTGGACAGTCGCGAGGTCGCCGCGAATCGCTGAAGATGATCGAAGCAGCACCTCGGAGAGACACTGGTCTCATCCATCCGGATCCCTGTCGCCTTGAAGCCGAGTTCGATTGCGTGCGCGCATTGCTTGACTTGATCGCCTGGACCGATCGCTCCCCTGATGCTGATTCATCGTGACTGACCGCTGGCGCAATCGCCGCCAGCATCGGGTTCGACGCCCGCCATCTTTTTTAAGGTCCCCATCATGTCATTGCGCAAACCACGTACGACCAACCACAAAGCGAGCGGCTTCTCGCCGCGAGCGAAGCTGAGCGCGCTGGGTGCGCTGTTGTTGATCGCTTCGATGGGGCACGCGAACACCATCACCGTGCCCTTGTGGCCAGGAACATCACCGCCTGATGGGGCACGTCAACAGCAGTTGCCGTTGCTGACCGCCTACATCCCGGCCTCCAATCCCACCGGCACCGCCGTCGTGATCTGTCCGGGTGGCGGCTATGCAGATCTTGCGGTGGATTGGGAGGGCACCTTGGTCGCGCAATGGTTCAATCAGCACCACGTGGCCGCCTTTGTGCTGCAGTACCGGCATGGTGCGGATCATGGTTATCCGCAGCCCATCGATGACGGGCGGCGCGCAATGCGCTGGGTGCGGGATCACGCCGACACTTACCATCTGGCCAAGGACCACATCGGCATCATGGGCTTCTCGGCGGGTGGCCACGTGGCCTCGACCGTGTCGACGCATTTTGGGCCGAGTACGGCGTTGGGCAACGATGCCGTCGCCAAAGTCTCGGCGCGACCGGACTTCACCATTCTCGCCTATCCGGTGGTAACGATGAAGAAGGATCTCACCCACATGGGGTCGCGCGAAAACCTGCTCGGCCAGCATCCGACGAAGGCTATGGTCGAGCTTCTCTCCAACGAGGCGGGCGGATTCAACTACGAAGTGCACCACGGTTGAGGGAGACATCGAAAACGTGTTGTGGCGTACGGAAGTCTAAACGCTTTCGAGGCCGCTGGTTGAGCTTGTCTTCAATCGCTTGAATGTCGTCGTC